>NZ_JCALDM010000027.1:0-26101 GCF_059812845.1 Mycobacterium sp. NGS34 | reverse complement strand
CGGCTGTCCCGGTGGGTCCACAACGGCGCACAGCCCTGCGTCTGTGAAGTCGCCGAAGACGGGGCCCTGAACTCGGCCGAGTCCGTCTCCAGCAGTTAGCGATCTTCACCCTCCGTTCCCCGGCGCTGACCACGATCGGCGCTACGGTGTTGTGATGAGCGATCCCCACACGCCGCGGATCCCGCCGGCACTGGCCGCACCGAGCCTGAACCGCGGCGTGGGATTCACTCACGAGCAACGCCGCCGGCTGGGGCTCACCGGGCGTCTTCCGTCGGCGGTGCTCACACTTGACGAGCAAGCCGACCGCGTGTGGCATCAACTGCAAAGCCTCGGTACGGATCTGGGCCGCAACCTGCTTCTCGAACAGCTGCATTACCGGCACGAGCTGCTGTACTTCAAGGTGCTGCAAGATCACCTGCCCGAGCTGATGCCCGTGGTGTACACGCCCACCGTCGGAGAGGCCATTCAGCGCTTCTCGGATGAATACCGCGGGCAGCGCGGACTCTTCCTGAGCATCGACGAGCCGGACGAGATCGCCGAAGCCTTCGAGACTTTCGGCCTGGAACCCGGCGATGTCGACCTGATCGTATGCACCGACGCCGAGGCGATCCTCGGTATCGGCGACTGGGGCGTCGGTGGCATCCAGATCGCTGTCGGCAAACTGGCGCTCTACACCGCGGGCGGCGGGATCGATCCGCGCCGCTGCATCGCGGTGTCGCTCGACGTCGGCACCGACAACGAACAGCTGCTGGCCGACCCGTTCTACCTGGGCAACCGCCACGCGCGGCGCCGGGGCGGGGAGTACGACGCGTTCATCAAGCGGTACATCGAGACCGCGCACGGGCTATTCCCCGACGCGATCCTGCATTTCGAGGACTTCGGGCCGCTCAACGCCCGGAACATACTGAAGACCTACGGCGACGACTACTGCATCTTCAACGACGACATCCAGGGCACCGGCGCGGTGGTGGTCGCCGCCGTGTACGGCGGCTGCCACGTCACCGGCGTCCCGATGCGCGACCAGAAGGCGATCGTCTTCGGGGCCGGCACCGCCGGGATCGGCGTGGCGGATCAGATCCGTGACGCGATGGTGGCCGACGGCGCGACGGCCGAGCAGGCCGCGTCGCAGATCTGGGCGATCGACAAGCAGGGCCTGCTCTTCGACGACATGGACGACCTGCGCGATTTTCAGGTGCCCTACGCCAAGAACCGCCAGCAACTCGGGGTGGGCGCCGAGGATCGGGTGGGATTGGTGGACGCGATCAAGCTCGCGTCGCCCACCATTCTGCTGGGCTCCTCAACCGTATTCGGGGCGTTCACCGAGAAGGTCGTCGACGCGATGACCGCATCCTGCGAACGCCCGATGATCTTCCCACTGTCCAACCCGACCTCACGCATGGAGGCCATGCCGGCCGACTTGCTGGAATGGTCCAACGGCAAGGCGCTGATCACCACCGGCACCCCGGTCGCTCCCGTCGAATTCAGCGGCGTCACCTACACCATCGGCCAGGCCAACAACGTGCTGGTCTTCCCGGGCATCGGGTTGGGCATCATCGTCTCCCGGGCGCGGACCGTCACCCCCGGCATGCTGCAGGCGGCGGCGAAAGCCATTGTGCACCAGGCCTGCCCGACAAATGCCGGCGATTCCTTGTTGCCCGATGTGCGGAACCTGCGCGAGATCTCGACGGCGGTCGCGGAGGCCGTCTATCACGCCGCCGTCGAGGACGCGGTCGCCACGAAGACCCACGCGGACGTCGCGCGAGCCGTGGCCGGCGCGATGTGGGCGCCCGTCTACGACTGACCGCTACCGCTTGGGTGGCTCCGGTTGGCCGTACACGGCGACGACGACGGTGCGGTCCAGGCTGTTGTCCGACCACACCCCGATGTTGGTGTTGGCGCAGTCGCGGATGATCGCCATGTCGCCGGGGTTGTAGTACCACTGGTTGACCAGTTCCAGGCTGCTGATCGCGATCGCGGGATTGATCGCCACGGTTTCGGCCGCCTTGCCGTGGAAGCCGGCGGCGTTGGCGCGATCCTGCGGCGTCGATCCGTCGGATCCGGTGTCGTCGTTGATGTTCCGGTTGTTGATCATGTCTTCCGCGTGCCATTCGGCGGCCAGCGTCAGCGCGTTGTTGCGGATGACGTCGTTGGTGCAGCCCGCCTGGTGCTGCAGGGTGTAGACGGCCGAGACGACGGCGCTGTTGAGCCGTTTGTTGTCGGCGTGCGCGGCCGGTGCCGTTACCGCTGCTGCCGCCGCCGCGATCGCGCCGACGGACACCGCCGTGATCGCGCGCATCACACCGGATCGAAACGCGAAACCAGCCACCGGCCGTCGACCTTGTCCAGCGTCACCCGCACCACGGGCTGGGTGTCCGTGGGAGCACCGCCGCCGATGGTGACAGTTTGGTCCAGGAACGCCAGGACCACGGCGTGGTTGGCGGTCGCCGAAACCGAGGCCGTCGCATTGACTTTGGCCACCGACGAGATGTGCTTCTCCTTCGCCCCCGGAATGACCACCTGGCGGGTCAGCTCGGTGTAAGCGTCCTTGAACTCGCCTGTCAGCCGTTCGCGCGCCGCGGCGAGATCCTTGTCCACCGAATCCGCCTGGTAGGACAACAGGGCGACCGCGTCGTCGCCGGCGACCCGCACCGATTCGGCCCGCGCCCGCGCCAGATCGTCGGCCGAACCGACCACCCACTTGGAATATCCCGCCCCCAGCGCCAGCAGCAACGCGATCGCGGGCAACGCGCCCTGGGCGAGGACACGCGACCACCTGATGCGCCGCTTTGCCGGAGCGTCGTCGGGCGCCTCGTCGGCGTCGATAACTTCCAAATCTTCGTCGGCCACAGCGGTCTCGACGTCGTCGCGGAATGTCGTCATGGCACGAACACCACATTCGACACCTTGGCGTCATCGCCTACCGACCGAACCTCGATTCGCATGCGCCATTCGCGCGGCGCCTCCTCGCCGCCGGCGGTCCGGGACTTGACCGCAATCGCGACGAGCACCTGGGCCGAGTCCCCGCGCTGAGACTCCAATCCGGCGTCCGTGACGCTGCCTTCGGATTTCGACTGCGCCGCCTTCACGACCTCCACGAAGGCCTTGGACCGTTGCTCGAAATCATCACGGAAGGCCCCGGTGGATAAATCGAGAACCCGCTGAACGTCGGCATCGACCTCGGTGTAGTTAATCGTCGTCAGGTTCACCGCACCCTGGCGAGCAACCTGAACGAACAGGTCCCGCTTGGCGTTGGCCTCATGCTTTTCATAGGCCTGGTAGCCGAGCCACCCAGCCAACCCGGCCAGGGCCGCCACGACCGCCGCGGCGGCGATCAGTGATACGGCCGCCCGTGAGAGCCGAGGGGTGACCCGGTGGCTCCAGCGGGCCAGCCGCTTCTCGGATTGGGCTGACTCTTCGTCGGTTTCGTCGATGTCGTCGCGGTCTTCGACATTGGGGGTGTCGGGTTCTTTAGCCTCGTCGGCCATATTGCTCCTTCAACTGCTTACGGCGTCGGCACCAGAAGTGACTGCCAGTTCTTGGCACGCGGGTGCGCCAAGTCCGCCTCGGTGTAGCGGCGTCCGTCGGGTCCGACGTAGTCGCCGGTGGCGGGGTCATAGGTCGCGACCGCCAGCGGCGCCGGCGGGGGCGGCGCCGGTGCGGTGCCGCGCGGTGGTGGCAGCCGCGGGTCCTGCCCGGGCGGGTACTGGGGCACGCCCTGGCCGCTGTACGTGGCGTTCGGGTCGCCCTTCCAGTTGTAGCCGTCGTTGAGCGGCACGTACTCCTCGTCGCTCTCACACAACTCGACCGTGGGGGCGCGCTTCCACGGCTTCGTCTCGCAGGGAATGTTGCGCGCCCCACGTACATTGAGCTCGGAATCCTGCGGGACGCGGCAATACAGTTCGGCCGCCGGCCGGTCCGGGGCGTCGACGTCGGCCGGTGAGCGACGCTGCGTGGGCGGCAGGAAGCCAGTCGTGCACGGCGGCGGCAGGTTGAGGTTGAGGTTGAAATCGAGGTAGAACCCTTTGTACTCCTGCTTGCTGTACAGGTTGGGCACCAGCGCCGCCGACATCACCGCGATGCCCTGCGGGAGGAGGACGAGTATCTGCTCGATGTCGTGGCGGTAGACCACCGCGATGTCACCCAGGCTCACCAGGTTGGCCATCAACACCGGCACGGCCGGTGCCATTCGGTCGAACAGCGCGCGGCCTTCTTCCAGCCCGGAACTGCCCTGCGTCAACAGGTCTCGCACCGCCGCGTTCTGCGCCTTGAACTGCGCCATGATGGCGGAGGTGCGATTGGCCCACGTCCCGATCGCGTCCGACGTCTGCACCTGGGAGTTGAGCACCGCGGGCGACTGGTCGATCAGGCCTGCGAGCGGGTCGACGGTGCGTCCGCCCGCGATGGCCAGCGCCGTGGAACCGTCGACGATCCGGGACAGCTCGGGGCCCAGTCCGCTGACGGCGCGGTCGGTCTCGTCGATGACCGTGCGCAGGTTATTCCGCGGAATCGCTTGCAGCGCACGGTTGGTCAAGTCGAGCAGGTGCCCGATGTCGACCGGAACGTCGACCCGGCCGGCGGGGATGACGTCGCCGGCGCGCAGCGGCCGGGACTGTTCCCCCTCCTTACCCGGCGGCGGGGTCAGATCGATGTACTGCTCGCCGATCGCCGAGCGGCTGTGCACCGACGCCTGCACATAGGAGGGGACGGTGACGCCCGACCTCAGGGCGAGCACGGCGCGCACGCCCGTTGCGGTGACGTCCACCGACTTGACCTGGCCGACGTCGGTGCCGCGGTAGGTGACGACCGAGGTCTTGTAGAGCCCGCCCGACGACGGAAGGTCCACCGTGACGTTGTACTCCCCGATTCCGAAAAGGGTTTGCGGCAACTTCATGAAGTTGAAAGCCATTGCGCCACAAGACAGGACCGTGATCAACGACAGCACGGCCAGCTGGATCCACGTCCGGCGGTTCAGGCGCAGCATCAGTAACCCCCGTTGTGGTAGGGGAAGGCGAGCGGGTTGCCGCCGGTAACCGGGCTCGGTTGCATGCCGATCGTGCGTCCCCACTGCATTTCGAGTTCGGTGAGGTTGCCCTCCCAGCGGGACCCGGTGAACAGCGAGGTGTCGATGCGGCTCAGCGTCAGATCGACGATCATCGTGAGGTTGGCGTAGTCGCCGCGGAACCAGTTCTTCACGGTGGATGTCGGCCACGGATAGGTGGCCAGGCCGTCCAGGCCCTTGGTGAGTGCCGGTCCGGCGTCGGCCAGCGACCGCAGCACCGGGGCGATGTTGCGGAGGTTGTTCACAAGCGATTCCCTGCTCTGGTGGATGGTGTCGGCCGCGATGGCGCTGAACTTGCCGAGTTGGTCGATTGCGTCGGCGATCTTGGTGCGTTCCTCGGCCAGGATCGCCAGCGCTTTCGGCACCGTCAGCAGCGCCTTGTCCACCACCGGGTCCTTGTCTGCGAACTGCCCGGCGAGCGAGTTGAGGTTTTCGGAGGCCGCGATGATGTCGTCGGTCTGGGCGTTGGTGCCGGCGATGAATTGGTCGAGCTGGCCGAGCAGGCTGCGCATGTCGTTCTCGCGGCCGGCGAACGCCTTGGCGATCGCCTGGTTGATCTCCTGCAGTTGCCCGATGCCGCCGCCGTTCAACAGGATTGACACCGAGGCGAGCGTCTGTTCGGTGGTCGGATACATGCTCGCGCGCGACAATGGGATCACCGACCCGTTTTTGAGCTCGCCGACCGGCGGCTCGTCCTTGGGTGGTGCGAGTTCGATGTGCATCGATCCCAGCAGGCTGGTCTGCCCCAGCTTGGCGGTCGAATTGGCCGGCAGGTGGACGTCCCCGTTGATGCGCATCGTCACCAGGGCATGCCAGTCCTGCAGCTCGATCTTGGTGACGTCGCCGACGTTGACGTCGTCGACGCGCACCCGGGTGTTCTGCTGGATGGTGACCACGTCGGGCATTTGCGCCTGGATCGTGTAGGCGCCCGGCCCCCCGCCGGCGGTACCCGGCAGCTTGAACGAGTTCAGGCCGCGCCATTCGCATCCCGACAGTGCGGCCAAGCAGGCGAGGCCGAGCGCGGCGGCCAGCGCGCGTCTCATGACGCCCCCGTGGGCAGCATGAGGTTCTGCAGGACCTGGGTCGAGCTCACGTTGTTCTCCGGCGGCGGGGGCGGCCCCTGCGTCGGCTGCGGCTGGTTGTCGAGCAACGCGGGCGGGGGCGCTTCCGGCGGCTGCGGCGCCTCCGGCGCCGGGGGCGGCGTGTAGCCGGGGCGCAGCCAGTCCTCGCTGTAGGTGATCTCGTTGGGCCGGGCCTGCGTGCCGACGAACGGGTTGATTCCGGCCGGAATGTAGTTGTAGATGCGGTTTTTGATGATCGGGTTCACGTACTGCAGGCACAGCTTCGAGACCCGGTCCAGGCGCAGCCGGGAGGCGGCTTCGATCGAACTGCAGATCCACTGCGGGATGTCGGCGAAGTTGTTCAGCGCGATAATGCCGCTCATGGCGCTCTGCGCCGGCTGGTAGATGTTCATGAAGTTCTGGAACACCGTGGGAACGACATGCAGAATCTGCTTGATGTCGGCGCGGCTGTCGTTGAGGGTCGTCGTGATCGAGCTCAGCCGGTCGAAGGTTGTGCCGACGGCTTCCCGGTTCTCAGAGAGGAACTCGCGCAGGTCGGCCAGCGCCCCGTCGAGACCCTTGAGCGCGTTGGCGACTTCGTTCGGACTGTCCGTCAGGATCGTCGTCACGCTGGCCAGGTTCTGGTTGAAAGAGGCCAGCAGGTCGCTGCTCGAGTACAGCGCCGACACCAGCAACTGGAGATTGCGCACCGTGCTGAAGATGTCGTCGGCGTGGTCGCCGAGCGCCGAAATCGCCTGCGACAGCTTGATGACGGTGTCGCGGGCGGTGTCACCCTGGCCGCGCAAGTTGTCGGCGGCCGAGTTGATGAACTCGCCGACCGAGTTCACGCCGCCTGGAGCGGTGGGCTGCAGCGCGTCGGTCAGCTTCTCCAGCTGTCTGCGGAAGTCGTCCCATTCGACGGGAACGGCTGTGCGGCTCAGCGGGATTGATGCGCCGGGGCTCAACTTCGGTCCGCCGGAGTAGGCCGGGACGAGTTGGATCGCCCGTGAGGTCACCAGCGACGGTGACAGGATCGCGGCGCGTGCGTCGGCCGGGACCGCATACTGCTTGTCCACCGAGAAGGTCACCTTGGAACCGGTGGGCTGCGGCTCGATCTTGTCCACCACGCCGACGGCGACGCCCAGGATCCGAACCTCGTCGCCGATGAACAGCCCGTTGGCCTCCGCGAAATAGGCTGTGTACGTGTTCTTTTCAACTACCTTCCACAGCCTGGTGCCGACGAAGATCGAAGCCACGACGAGGGTTGCGACCAGCACGACGCCGGTCAAGGTCTGAAGGGTGCGCCGGCTCATCACTGGCCCCCGGCCTCTGCGCGGCCGGGCGCGGGCGGCGGGCCCGGAGCGGGTCCCGGGGAGGGCGGTTGCGACCAGATCGGGTGCGGGGCGTTCTCCGGCGGCACCGGCGGGGTGCCGGTCGGCGGGTCCACCGACTCGGACGGCAGCCCCTGGTTGGGGTCGAGGGGCCGGTCATACATCCGCGCATCGATCGTTGGCCCGCTTATCTGCCCGGGAATCAGGTTGGCGACGTACGCCTTGAAGAACGGCCCGGAGCCCAGAACCTCACCGAACGACATTGCGTACCGCTTGAACTTCGGCAGCGTCTGCTGCAGGTCTTCCTTGCGGTTGTCCAGGATCTCGAGCACGCCGTTGAGCTTGTCGAGGGCCGGCTTGAGCTGAGTCCGGTTGTCGTCCACCAGCCCCGAGATCTGATGCGACACCGCGGTGAGGTTGTTCATCAGCGCGTCGATCGAATCCCGTTCGTCCAGCAGCGCCGCGAGCAACGCGTCGGAGTTCGCGACCAGGCCGGCGATCTGCTGGCTGCGCCGCCCCAGCACCCCGGACACCTTGTTGGCGTTGCCCAGCAGGCTGCGGAGTTGCTCGTCGCGGTTGTTGAGGGTCTGCGAGAACCGGGCCACGCCTTGCAGCGCGGGCTTGAGGTCCGCGGGCGTCTCCTTGAAGGTCTCGGCCAAAGTCGTCAGCGCCGAGGACAATTGGTTGGTGTCGAGGCCACTGATGGTGGTCGTGAGATCGCCCAGCGCCACCGGAAGGTCGTAGGGCGAGGTGGTGCGCTCCAGCGGGATGACGCCCGTCAGCGTGCCGGCGCCGCGCGACGTCAACTCCAGCATCTTGCTGCCCAGGATCGTCTCGGTCTTGATCGCCGCTTCGGTGCGGTCCCCCAGCTGGATTCCCTTGCGAACGGTGAAGCCCACGCGGACCTTGGTTCCCTCCAGACGGATCTCCGAGACCCGGCCGACGCCCATGCCGGAAACCCGAACGGTGCTACCAGATTTGATGCCTCCGGCCTCCGAGAAATACGCCGAGTAGTCGTTCGTGTCCTTGACGAACGGCAGCTTGTCGTACTGGAAGGCCGCGACGACCAGGCACGTCAGGATCACGGTGCCCATCAGTCCGATCACGACGGGGCTGCGCTGACCGGACAGCGTAAGTTTCGGTAACCTCATCGCGGCGTGCACCGCCCGCTCGGCTGACCGAGCAGCTTGACGTAGATCGGATTGCCCCCCTTGCCGTTCAGCTTCAGCAACACCTCGCAGAAGTAGAAGCCGAAGTAGTCGCCGTTCAGCCCCTGCCTGGCCAGCACTTGGTAGGTGTCGGGCAGCTGCTTGAGCAGGTTGTCGACGTACTCCCGGTCGGCCAGCACCTGGGCCGACATGCGGTCGGTTTCGTGCACGACGTCCTTGATCGGCTGGCGCGCCTGCACCAGCAGGTCGGTGACCGAGCCCGCGGCCGCGTTGATGTAGGCCAGGCCCGTCGAGATGTCCTCCTTGCGTTGCGCCAGGCCGTCGACGAGCGCGGACAGTTTGTCCAGCCCGTCGGAGAACTCGTGGTCGCGCGCGGCGAAGGTGTGCAGCACGGTGTTCAGGTTCTTGATCAGCTCACCGATCAGCTCGCTTCGCCCCGCCAGGGTGGACGTCAGCGTCGAGGTCTGCGCCAGCACGGAGGCGAGGGTCCCGCCCTGGCCCTGAAAGATCCTCAGCAGCTCACCGGACAGGGCGTTGACCTGATCGGGGTCCAGCGCCCGGAACAACGGCCGGAAGCCGCCGATCAGCGCATCGACGTCAAGTGCGGGCGAGGTCCGTGTCAGCGGGATCGTCGTACCGGCCGGCAGCCGGCGCGGCGGCCCGGGGCCGTCTTCGAGCGCGAGATAACGGTCGCCAATGAGGTTTTCGTAGCGCACGACGGCTTTGGTGCCCTCGGTCAGTCGTATCCCCTTGTCCACCGCGAAGCCGACGGTGACCGTGCCGTCGCGATGCAGCGTGAGGTCTCCGACCTTGCCGACCTCCACCCCGGCGATGCGGACGAAGTTGCCGGACTTCAGGCCGGAAATGTTGGTGAAGACAGCCTGATAACCGGTGCGATCCTCGAAGCGCAACTGACCGAAAACCGCGATCAACGTAAACGTGAACACCAGGGAGACCACCGTGAACAGCGCGACGCGCGCGAGGATGGCGGACATATTGCGTCTTCTCATGGCGGCGGCTGTCCCCCGCGATACCAGTAATGCGGCGCCTCCGGCGGGTTCTTGGTGGTCGGGAAGTAGTTCGACCACCAGGGGTTGCCGGCGGCGACGTTGGTGCGGATCTCGTTGGGAGCGGCGCCCCACCCGGTGTCGGTGACCAGCGCGCGCACCGGGAAGTTGGCACTCGGGTCGGGCAGCGAACCACAGCTGGGCCGGCCGCCCGGGCCCCCGGTGGCGTTCACCTTCGGCAGGTGCTTCGGATAGCGGTACGGGTCGTCGCCGAAGAGCAGCCCAGCGTCCATGATGAACGAATAGCCGTTGCCGCCCAGCATGTCCCGGCCGCCGTGGTCCACGTACCACTGCGCGCCCGTGAAAAGGCAGGTGAACGTCGGCGAGTACTTGTTGAGCAGTGCCATGGTCGGGTCGAGCAGGTTGACCGAGCGGACGATATTGGCCTCGTTGCGGCCGATGACGTTGATCCCCGCCTGACTGAAGCCCGCCGCGGACAACAGCAGCGCGTCGAGCGACCGCTGGTTTTCGGTGAGGGTGGCGCTGGTCGTCGTCGCCGAGTCGAGGATTGACAGGATGTCTTGTGCCGCATCGGAATAGATGGCCGTCGTCTTGCCGAACAGCCGCCAGTCGCGGTGGATCGTGTCCATGCGAGGGTTGACGGTCAACAACAGGTTGTTCGCGTCGGTGATCGCCTGCCCAATTCGTTCGCCCTTGCCGCGCACCGACTCCGAGAAGGCCGACAAGATCGCGTTCAGCTTCGCCGGATCGATCGCCTGCATCACCGACTGCAGGTTTTGGAAGACCGTGTTGACTTCAACCGTGACGTTGCGGGAGTGCAGCACCGCGCCGGGCTTGAGCGGTGTGTGGCTCGGTTGGTCCGGCACGATCAGGTCGACGTATTTGGACCCGAAAGCGGTGGTCGACTTGATCTCGGCCTCGAGGTTGCTGGGCAGATATTTGAAGGCGCCGGGATCCATCTTCAGCTGCAACTGCGCCGCTTTCGCGTCGGTGCCAATCGATGCGACCTGGCCGACCTGCACACCGCGCAGCTTGACCTTGGCGCCCTGTTCCATCACCAAGCCCACCCGATCCGATACCAGCGTGAGGGGGATGAACTCCTGGAACTTCCCGGAGAACGACGCCGCGGTCAGCGCGACCAGTACTCCGACAACGATGAACAATGTGGGCGCCCACCAGATCGGGTCGATCCTGCTGCTGCGGACCCTGTTTCGCGCGCCTGGCCCGCGGTCTCTGTGGCTGCTCATATCGTCATCCCGACAGGTTGAAGTTGCCGGACTGCCCGTAGACGGACAACGAAATCATCAGGCAGACAAACGCCGTGACGATCATCGATGACCGCACTGAACGACCGACAGCCTCCCCCACACCGGCGGGACCACCTGTCGCGGTGAAGCCGTAATACGTATGCACGACCATCACACCCGTCGCCATGGCCAGCACCGCCGCGAACGACCACAACAGGTCGGTGGGCCGCAAGAACGTGGAGAAATAATGCTCGTACACGCCACGTGACTGGCCGTAGATGTAGAGCGTGCCGAACTTGGCCGCAAAGAATGACATCAGCACCGCGACGGCGTACAGCGGAATGACGACCAGGACACCGGCGATGATCCGCGTCGACGACAGATAGGTGATCGCGCGGATGCCCATCACTTCCAGCGCATCGATCTCCTCGTTGATGCGCATCGCGCCGAGCTGCGCCGTCGTGCCCGCGCCGATCGTCGCGGCCAAAGCCACGCCGGCCGTGCAGGGTGCGATCATGCGAACGTTGAAGAACGCCGAGAGAAAGCCGGTCAAGGCCTCGACGCCGATGTTGGACAGGGTGTCGTAGCCCTGCACCGCGACGAGGGCGCCGGTGGTCAGTGTGAGAAAGCCGACGATGCCCACGGTGCCCCCGATCACCGCCAGCGCACCGCTGCCCATACCCATCTCGGCGATAGTTCGCAGCACCTCGCCCGGGTAGCGCCGGACCGCATCGACGGTGGCGGCCAACGATTTCCCGTAGAACTCGGTCTGTTCGCCCAGCCGGCGGGCAGTGGCGACGAACTTGGGTCCGAGAGCGACCAACCATACGGGCTCGCGTGCGGCATCGGTCATTTGGCGGTGACCTTCACACCGAGGGCCGTGACCACGATGTTGATGAAGAACAACGCCATGAACGAGAACACGACGGTCTCGTTCACCGCATTGCCGACACCCGTGGGCCC
This sequence comes from Mycobacterium sp. NGS34, assembly GCF_059812845.1. Classification (NCBI taxonomy): domain Bacteria; kingdom Bacillati; phylum Actinomycetota; class Actinomycetes; order Mycobacteriales; family Mycobacteriaceae; genus Mycobacterium; species Mycobacterium sp. NGS34. The sequence goes on along the minus strand of NZ_JCALDM010000027.1, from coordinate 14,243 downwards.
GCCGCCCACCGACAGGCCCTTGTAGCAGGCGATCAGCCCGGCCGACAGCCCGAACAAGGTCGCCTTGATGAGCGAAATCACCACCTGGGGCAGGCCGGTGAGCAGTGTCATCCCCGCGATGAAGGCGCCCGGGGTGACGTGCTGGACGAAGACGACGAAGATGTAGCTGCCGGTCAGACCGGTGACGGCGACCACCGAGTAGAGCAGCAACGCGACGAAGGTGGCGGCGATGATGCGCGGAACCACCAGCGCCTGAACCGGATTGACGCCGATCACCTTCATCGCGTCGATCTCCTCACGGATGGTGCGCGCGCCCAGGTCGGCGCACATCGCGGTCGAACCCGCGCCGGCGACGGCCATCGCGGTGACGACCGGCCCGACCTGGGTCACCGACGCCAGCGCGGCGCCGGCGCCCGAGAGGTCCCCGGCGCCGATCTCGACGAGCAGGATGTTGAGGACGAACACGATGAGCACCGTGTACGGAATGGAGAGCATGATCGTCGGGAAAATGGAAACCCGGGCCACGAACCAGATCTGCTCGAGGAGTTCGCGCCACGCCCACGGACCCCTTACCGCGGCAACCAGCGCCTCGCCGCTGAGCAGAAAAAACTGGCCCAGCGCGTTCATGGGCCTTGCGATGGTCGTGCCGTTCATAGGGTCTCGTCAGTCCCCCGAATCGTCGATATCTCCATACGCCTCAATCGGCCCCCGTTTACGTGAAAGATCGAAAACCTCGTGATTAGTGTCACCGCAAAGGATTAGCGGTGTGCGGCGCGCAATCCGGCCACTCCGCCTGGCTGCACACACAAAACACTCCGGAAGCCTAAAGCCAACCCGAAACAAGTCGCAGGGTTGAAATCAACAAGAAGAAATGTGGCGAACCTCAGCCGGCACCCGCGCCGCCCTCGGCAATCCGGCGCACCGCGCTGAGGAAGACGTCGATCTCCTCGAAGGTGTTGTAAAACGCGAACGACGGGCGGACGGTGGCCTCCAGGCCGAGGCGGCGCAGGATCGGCTGCGCGCAGTGATGGCCGGCGCGCACCGCAATGCCTTCGGCGTTGAGCGCCTTGCCCACCTCGAGCGGGTCGTGCCCGGCCAGCACGAACGACAGCACGCTGGCCTTTTCGGTCGCGGTGCCCACCAGGCGGACGCCCGGGATGTCGGCCAGCCGCGGCGTCGCGTAGTCCAGCAGGGCGCGCTCGTGAGCGGCGATGCGCTCCACGCCCAACCGCTGCACGTACCGCAGGGCCTCGCCGAGGCCGACGGCGTCGGCGATGTTGCCCGTACCGGCCTCGAACTTGCTGGGCGGGCCCTGATACAGCGAACGCTCCAGCGTCACGTCGGCGATCATGTTGCCGCCGCCCTGCCACGGCGGTGTTTCGGCCAACGCCTCCTCGGTCCCATAGAGCACGCCGATTCCGGTGGGTCCGTAGATCTTGTGGCCGGAGAAGACGAAGAAATCGACGCCCAGCTCGGCGACGTTGACCGGCAGGTGCTGGATTGATTGTGCCCCGTCGATCAGCACCCGCGCGCCGTAGCGGTGGCCCAGCTCGACGATCTGCTCGACCGGTGTCACCGTGCCCAGCGCGTTGGAAACCTGGGTGGCCGCCACCAGTTTCGTCTTGGGCCCCAGCAAATCCTCGAATTCCGACATCAGCAAATTGCCGGCGTCATCGACCGGAGCCACTTTCAGGACCGCACCCGTCTGTTGCGAAAGCAGTTGCCACGGGACGATATTGGCGTGATGCTCTAAATGAGTAATGACGATCTCGTCGCCGGGCAGCAAATGCTTTCCGCCCCAGGCGTAGGCGACCAGGTTGATGGCTTCGGTGGTGCCGCGCACAAAGATGATCTCTTCGTCTTTCGAGGCACCGATGAATCGCCGAACCGTGTTGCGCGCCTCCTCGTAGGCGTCGGTCGCTCGGGCCGCCAACTCGTGCGCCGCACGGTGAATGTTGGAGTTCTCATGGGCATAGAAGTGCGACAGGCGATCGATCACCGCCTGCGGCTTTTGAGTGGTCGCCGCGTTGTCGAACCAGATAAGCGGCTTGCCGTTGACGGTCTCCCGCAGGATGGGAAAGTCCGCACGCACCGCGTTGACGTCGAACACCTCGTGCTCGTCGGGCAATCGGGGCACCGGGTCCGTCTTGGTCAGGAAGGGATACAGCTGCTCGTCGCCAACGGGCGCGAGCGGTGGCGCGTCGGACCAGCCGAGGTCGAGCACCGAGGGCAGCCACGAGGGCGCCGCGGGAACGGAACCGCGGGGGGCCACCGGAGCGGCCGGCGCCACCCCGGCCAGCACGCCGGGCAACGTCGGCACGATGCCCTCGCTGGGTACCGCGAAGGCGGTGAGGTCGGCGACGCCCGGCGGTAGGTAGGGATCGGCGACGCTCGCGGCCGTCTCCCCCGCCGAGGGCGCCGCCGTCGCATCGGGCACATTGCCACGGGGGGCGACGGGCACCGTCTGCGGCGGGCTTTCGGGCTGGGTGGATGACGGCGCAGGGATGTATATGTCGGTCAAGCCGATCACGGGAAGCGGCGGCAGGTAGGGGTCCGACGTGCCGGCGGCCAGCTGTCCGGCCGATGCGGCGGCGGTGGAATCCGGCACGCCGCCGCGCGGAGCGACCGGCGCCGCCTGGGGCGGGCTGTCGGGCCCGGGCCGGATGCTGGCCGCGTACAGCTGAGTGGCCAGCGCCGCGAGTTCGGCGGCCCCGATCGGCAACTCGCTTTCGGCGTCTACCGCTCGGTACTCACTTGTACTCATGGAACTGGTCCACGGCTACGTCGTCGAGGACGGCGAGCGCGTCGTCGGTGAGGACGGCCAGCGAGTTGTACAGCGTGACCAGATAGGTCGCGATCGCCGACTGGTTTATGCCGGTGAACCGCACCGACAGGCCGGGTGCCTGCTCGCCCACCAGGCCGGGCTGGAACAGGCCGACCACGCCCTGACGCTCCTCCCCGGTGCGCACCAGGATGAACTTGGTCTTGCCGTCTTCCACCGGCACCTTGTCCGACGGAATCAGCGGAATGCCGCGCCAGGTGATGAACTGCGCCCCGAACAGGCTCACCACCGGCGGCGGCACCCCGCGGTAGGTGGCCTCCCGGCCGAACGCCGCGACACCGAGCGGGTGGGTGAGGAAGAAACTGGGCGTCTTCCATACCCTCGTGATGAGGGCGTCGAGGTCGTCGGGCGTCGGCGCCCCGCCGAGCGTCTGGATCGTCTGCTCCGGCGTCGCCTGGGCCAGTAGCCCGTACTCGGGGCTGTTGACCAGCTCGAATTCCTGGCGCTCCTTGATCGTTTCGATGGTCAGCCGCAGCTGCTGGGCGATCTGGTCGTGCGGGCTCGAGTACAGGTCGGAGACCCGGGTGTGGATGTCGACCAGGGTCGAGATCGAGCGCAGCGTGTATTCGCGCGGGCTGGTCTCGTAGTCGACGTAGGTCTCGGGCAGCGGTTCCTCGGTGCCGGCGCCCTCTTCGGCCTTGATCGCCACGCTCTCCGGGTTGACCACCCGGTTGACACGGTAGAGGCCGGCTTCCACCGGTACCCAGCTGAGCAGGTGCAGCAGCCAGCGCGGGGTGATGGTCGAGAGCTGCGGGACGGTCTTCGTCGCATTGGCCAGCTGGCGGGCGGCGAGATCGCCAAGTGCCTGGGATTCGTTCTGAGCCCCCTGAGCCGTCGTCATCGCGCTCCTTCCGCTCGGTCGAACGCCGCAGCGAGTGCGGCAGCTCTATGATCGCCCACCGTCAGCGGTGGTGCGCGCCGAGCGTAGGCGGGCACGGAGGTGATACAGAAGGTTTACACCGCGGCTGAGTCAAACCAGGGAAACGAGCCCGAAATCTGACAGTGACGTTTGCGGGCCCTATAGTGGGGCCATGCAACAGGCCGTTCAGCCGCGCTTCGTTCCTTCGCGCTGCCTTGCCGCGGACTGTTGTTGTTGCTGTTGATTTCCTGACGCCTCTGACGCTGTAGAAATCCTCGCGCTCTCCCCGCACCGGGCAGGACCCGCGGTCCGCCCCGCGGCATGCATGCGCGCCAGTCGAACCCTTTCAGGAAGATCAACCACCCATGACCGTGTTATCCATGCCCAACCGTGCGCTGGCGCCGGTGGCGACCCGGCGGCGCGTGCAGATCCGGCCGGCCACCGACGTCGCCCGCATGACGCGCTACCGAGGCGGCACCTACTCCCACACCGTGGACAGGATCGTGTTCACGGACGGCAGCTGCGCGCGCACCGACCTCATCCGCCTGCATCCCAACCTGCTGGCCTATTCGCTGGATTTCAGCGGCATCGCACCACACCTGCCGTCGAGCTACCGCCTGGGCACCTGGTCCGCCCTGCCCCACCTGCGCGCCCGCGGCTGCGAAGCCGCGGTCGACTGGATCCTCCGGCACTCCTTTCCGACAAGCCACATCGCCGAGCTGAGCCAACGATTGCGGGCCGCCGGTTACCCGCTGGGACGGGCGAACGTCAGCGAACACGAGGCCATCGCGGCAACCCAGGCCGCGATCTGGCATTTCACCAACGGCCTGGCGTTGGACACCCGGCCGCTCAACGAACCCGTCGCCGTCGTCCGCGCCCCCGGGCCGGTGATCACATTCGAATTCGACGGCGAACCACAGCTGGGCGGCTACTCGGCATGGACGGCGACCGACACCGCCATTGGCGTGAGACTGCAAAAGTCGACCAATGGCGTTGACTGGCAGGATGTTTCGGGTTCCCACCTGACAATCGAACCCGGCCAGGGGCGACACCGGCGCACCCTCGGCGTCGGCAGCACACTGTCGGCCAGCAGCCACGGCGGCGGTGGGCGCGGTTACCGCCACTACCGGCTCGTCCCAACGACGGAAACCGCCGGCGCGACGATCCGCGATGTCCGGTTCTGGCTGACCGGCGCCCGCCACTACCGCAATGCCGATCGGGTCGTGCACCTCTACAATTACCTACTCACCGGGGCAGGCGCTGCCTTGCGCAACTCCGAAGAGCCGCGACTGGTCGACACCCATGCAACCGCCGAATCCGAACTCGTAGGCCCCTTCCAGGTGCGAATCCCTTTGAGCCTCAGCGCCCCCGGCGGCCACGCGCTGGTCGACGCCGACGGTTTAGGGATCGACGAGATCGTTCAGCCGGGAACGGACTTTTACGTCCGTCCCGCACCGGGTACATCCGCGATGACAATGACCGCAACGACGCCGCACGACCTCACCGGGCGGGTACTGACCGGCGAGGCATTTGCGGGGGCGTCGCAGCGATTCACGCCGGTTGCGCTTATCGTGCCAATAGACGTTGCAATCGAATTCGACATCACCTGGCAAGCCGACGAGCCCTGTACCGACATCGCGTAAGGAAGTTTCATGAGCATCGCCGAGGACGTCACACAGCTGATCGGTAACACGCCGCTGGTGCGGCTGCGCCGGGTCACCGAAGGCGCCGTCGCCGACGTCGTCGCCAAGCTGGAATCCTTCAACCCGGCAAACAGCGTGAAGGACCGCATCGGGGTCGCCATGCTGGACGCGGCCGAGAAGGCCGGCCTGATCAAGCGCGACACGATCATCCTCGAGCCGACGAGCGGGAACACCGGCATCGCGCTGGCAATGGTGTGCGCGGCCCGCGGCTACCGATGTGTGCTGACCATGCCCGACACCATGAGCGTCGAGCGGCGCATGCTGCTGCGGGCATACGGCGCCGAGCTGATCCTGACCCCCGGCGCCGACGGCATGCCCGGCGCCATCGCGAAGGCCGAGGAGCTGGCCAAGACCGACCAGCGGTATTTCGTGCCGCAGCAGTTCGAGAACCCCGCCAACCCGGCGATCCACCGCGCGACGACCGCCGAGGAGGTGTGGCGCGACACCGACGGCAAGGTGGACTTCTTCGTGGCCGGCGTCGGCACCGGCGGCACCATCACCGGTGTCGCCCAGGTCATCAAGGAGCGCAAGCCGTCGGCCCAGTTCGTCGCTGTGGAGCCGGCCGCGTCCGCGGTGCTGTCCGGCGGGCAGAAGGGGCCTCACCCGATCCAGGGCATCGGCGCCGGATTCGTCCCGCCCGTCCTCGACATGGATCTGGTCGACGAGGTCATCACCGTCGGCAACGAGGACTCGCTGACCATGGCCCGGCGGCTCGCCCGCGAGGAGGGACTGCTGTCCGGCATCTCATCCGGCGCGGCGGTGGTGGCCGCGTTGCAGGTGGCCCGCCGGCCCGAGAACGCCGGCAAGCTCGTGGTGGTTGTGCTGCCCAGCTTCGGTGAACGCTATCTGAGCACGGCGCTGTTCGCCGACTTGGCGGATTGACCATGCTCGGTGCCATGCGGCGGGACATCCGGGCGGCCAGGGAGCGCGACCCCGCCAAGCCCACGACGCTGGAGGTCGTCTTCGCCTACCCGGGCGTGCACGCGATCTGGGGCCACCGGATCAGCCACTGGCTGTGGAACCGCGGCGCCCGGCTGGCCGCGCGGACGCTCGGGGAGGTCACCCGCATCTTCACCGGCGTCGACGTCCACCCGGGGGCCATCCTGGGGCCCGGCCTGTTCATCGACCACGCGACCGGCGTCGTGATCGGGGAGACGGCCGAGGTTGGCGAGGACGTCACGCTGTATCACGGCGTCACCCTCGGGGGCAGCGGCGCGGAGACCGGCAAACGCCACCCGACCGTCGGTGACCGGGTGATCATCGGCGCCGGGGCCAAGGTCCTGGGCGCGATCAAGGTCGGCGACGACAGCCGGATCGGCGCCAACGCCGTGGTGGTCAAGCCGGTCCCGTCGGGCTCCGTCGTCATCGGGGTTCCCGGGCAGGTCATCAGCCGCGCCGGCCGGGGCACGCCCGACGACTCGATGATGCCCGACCTGGTAGGCGTCAGCCTGCAGTCCCTGCTCACCAGGGTGGCCAAGCTGGAGGCACTGAACGACGGCCCGCAGAACGGCCGCGTGATCCGGCCGCCCGAGGCCGGGGTTTGGCACGGCGAGGATTTCCAAATCTGAGCGCGAGCGGATCTGCGCGTCGCCGGGTGAACAAGGTTTAAATCCCTTGTGAGCCAATTAGATATGTCACATGGCCACCGTGCGGGCATGGCCCTATAGTGGGTCCATGTCACGGGCCTCGAAGCGCTGTTGCCGTTGATTCAACACGAAACATGCTGCTGCCCAATCGTTCTAATGCTGAACTTCTATTCCATTGGCTGTCAAGACATTTCAGGGGGTTGACAGATGACCGAAATCCTTGCGGGCCAACGGCATATCGATGAAGGCCGTCAGCAGGCCAGCCGAGCCCTCGACACGGCGGTGGGGATACTGGTCGGGTGGCGTAGGTACAGTACCTATGCCGCGTTTCGGGAGTTGCTCAGCGCGAGCGAACGGCACGAGGTGCCGCTGTTCAAGCTGGCCTCGGCCTTGGTGGCTCTGGCCAGCGGAGGCGCCGAAACCGAGACCGGCCTTGACGCGGCCCGGCTGGCCGCGGACAAGGAATGGGGCCTGAACTACCTGCTGTGAGCGGCTGGGTCGTTGGGGTGCGGGCTCAGCGGCGTCACCTCGTCGGTGCGCCAGATGCGCAGCGGCATCGAGACGAGCACCCGCTCGAGTTCCTCCGCGTCGCTCGCGGCGAACAGGCCCAGAGTGCGCCACTCGCCCGGTTGCAGCGGCGGACGCCACAGCCGCAGCAGGTGCCCCCGTTCGGCCAGTTCTCGCGAATGCGCGGCCTCGCGGGACCGGACGTCGTCGACCGTTTCCGATGGGGTTCCGTCCGGGACGTGCGTGGTCATGGTGACCAGGAATTCCATGAGACCTCCTGCGAGGCACTGAAAGTTTCGTGGCCGACGTGGCGGCCGGAGCGTGGACGACCGAGGCTCAACCTTGCTCCCCCGGGTGGACTCGAACCACCAACCCTTCGGTTAACAGCCGAATGCTCTGCCAATTGAGCTACAGGGGATTAAACCGATCGCCGGACGACTCTAGCGTACTGGCACGACCGCACCCAACTAGGCGGCAGGTGTCTTACCCGCCGCCGCGCGCCCGCCGCCGAAGGTGAGGCAGGATGGAGCCATCGATCGTCGGGAGGAACGCTTTGATCCGGTATGTCGTGGTGCTTGGACTGGGGTATGTGCTGGGCTCGAAGGCCGGACGCCGCCGATACGAGCAGCTCGTCGGCACATATCGCGCGCTGACCAGCAGCCCCATGGCCAAGTCCATGATCGAGGGGGGACGCCGCAAGATCGCCAACCGGATCTCGCCCGACGCCGGTTTTGTCACCCTGACCGAGATCGACGAGCAGACGGCCGTGATGGAACGCGGTGCCGAGCAACCGGCGGATCCGGCCCTCACCCCGTCAGATCGTCGCCGCTAGCCTGCTCCAGCAGGCTGCGCCGATAGGCCTCCATGGCGACCAGGTCGCCGAATAGCGCGTGGTACTCGTCGCCCTGCTCGATGGGCGACATACGCTGCAGTTTGGACTTCACCTCGGCGATCTGCCGGCCCATCCAGACCTCCTGCAGGCGGGCGAGCACTCCCCCGATGTAGCGCGGCAGCTTCTCGTCGTCGACCTGGATGGCCTCCACGCCCAGCTCGCTGATCAGGCTGGTCGTCAGCGCCGACGTGGTCTGCTGGCGCACCGCCTCGAGCCACTCCGCCCCGGTGACGCCGGTCGAGGTACCGCCCGCGGACTCGATGGCCGCCCGCACGGCCGCGTAGCCGGGATGCGTGAAGCTCTCCACGGTCAGCGTGTCGAACACCGGGCCCGCCAGCGCCGGGTACTGCAACGCCGACTTGAGGGCCTCGCGCTGGGCCCACAGGATCGGGTCGCGCGGGTCGGGCCGGGCGGCTCGCGATTCCCGGGACTCGGTCGGGGCCGGGGCGGTGGGCTGCCGCTCGGCGCGGCGGGGGGCCTCGGAGCCGGGGCCGCCCCGGGCCGGCGAGGCCGACCGTTTGGCCTCGCCCCGCACCCGCTCGATCACTTGCGCGACGTCGTCCCAGCCGACCCAGCCGGCGAGCTGGCGGGCGTACTCGTCGCGCAGCGTGGGGTCCTTGATCTGGCTGACCATGGGCACGCAGCGGCGCAGCGCGGCGACCCGGCCCTCGGCGCTGTCCAGGTCCATCTCGGCGATCGCGGTGCGAATCGCGAACTCGAACAGCGGGGTTCGCCGGGCCACCAGGTCGCGCAGCGCGGCGTCGCCCGCCTTCAGACGCAGGTCGCACGGGTCCATGCCGTCCGGCGCGACCGCGACGAACGACTGCCCGGCCAGGTTCTGCTCGCCACCGAACGCCTTGAGCGCCGCGGCGCGCCCGGCCGCATCGCCGTCGAAGACGTAGATCAGTTCCCCGCGAAAGAAGCTGTCGTCCATCATCAACCGGCGCAGCATGGCCAGGTGCTCGTCGCCGAACGCGGTGCCACAGGAGGCGACGGCGGTGGTGACGCCGGACAGGTGCATCGCCATCACATCGGTGTAGCCCTCGACGACGACGGCCTGGTGTCCCTTGGCGATGTCGCGCTTGGCCAGGTCGATGCCGAACATCACCGACGACTTCTTGTACAGCACCGTCTCGGGCGTGTTGATGTACTTGGCTTCCATCGGGTCGTCGTCGAACAGGCGGCGGGCCCCGAACCCGATCACCTCGCCGGCCGCGGTGCGGATGGGCCACAACAGCCGCCGGTGGAAGCGATCCATCGGGCCGCGGCGCCCCTCCCGCGACAGGCCGGCCGCCTCCAGCTCCTTGAACTCGAAACCCTTGCGCTGCAAGTGTTTTGTCAGCGAGTCCCAGCCCGACGGGGCGAACCCGCAGCCGAAACGGCGGGCCGCCTCGGCGTCGAAGTTCCGCTCCGTCAGGTACTGGCGGGCCGGCGCCGCCTCGTCGGACTCGAGGGCCGCCGCGTAGAACTCGGCGGCGGCCGCGTTGGCCGCGACGAGCCTGCTGCGGCTGCCGCGGTCGCGCTGCACGTTGGTGGCGGCGGCGCCGGTGTAGGTGATCGTGTGGCCGACCCGGTCGGCGAGCAGCTCGACCGCCTCGACGAAGCTGACGTGCTCGATCTTCTGGACGAACGCGTACACGTCGCCGCCCTCGCCGCACCCGAAGCAGTGGAAGTGGCCGTGGTTCGGGCGGACGTGGAACGACGGCGACTTCTCGTTGTGGAACGGGCACAGGCCCTTGAGCGAATCGGCGCCGGCGCGCTTGAGCTGGACGTAGTCGCCGACGACATCTTCGATGCGGGCCCGTTCACGGATGGCGGCGATATCGCGATCAGAGATCCGGCCGGCCATCGGCCCAGTGTAGGACGCCCGACCGGATCAGCTTGCCGGCCCGATGACACCGCACGCGATCCGGTCCATCGCCTGGTCGCTGTTCTGGGCGCCGTGGATCATCAACGCGGTCTTGTCCCCGGCCAGCAGCTGGTCCCGGGTGAACGCGTCGCTGGTGGTGACCAGGTACGCCGAACCGTCCTGGCGCACCTCGAGCATGGTCAGGTCGCCGCTCTCGGGCATCCCGGAGTGCCCCGGCGCCTGGAAATGCCCGCCCGCGGACAGGAAATTTCCGGGCGGGCCGCCGTTCGGGGCGACCGAATTCGGCTCACACTTGCCGACCGCGTGGATGTGCATGTCGTGGAAGCCCGGCGTGAGGATGCCGCCGGCGACCGTCTTGACGGTGACGGTGGCGTAGCCGTTGCTGAAGTCGAAGGTGGCCGTCGCGACGTCCTTGCCGTCCGCCGTTTTCAGTTGCGCGGTCAGCGATCCGGCGGCGGGCGCCGGGCCCGACGTCGCCGACGATGCCGGAGAGCCGCTTAGGACCGGGGGCGTCGTGCCGGTCTGGCTGGTCGCGTGCTGGGGGGAGCTGCACGCGTTCAGGGCCACGACGGGAAGCGACAGCAAGGCGGCGGCAACGGCGCTGAGTTTGGTCATGCGGGTAACGCTATCCGGTCGCCTCATGGGCGTCGATCCGCTCCAGCCGACCCTCGGTGTAGGAGGCGACCTGATCGACGACGACCCGGAGGCGGGCGCGGTCGTCGGCCGCGGTGTTGAACGCCGCGGCGAACACGGGGTCGAGCGTTCTGGGCGCCCCGGAGTACAGCCAGTGCGCCACGCGATGGATGCGTTCGCGCTGGCGCGCTTGGGTTTCCAGGTGCCGGGGGTCCGACATGATGAACTGCAGCGCCAGGATTTTCAGCAGCGCGACCTCTGCCCGCACCAGATCGGGCACCTGCAGGTCGGCCCGGTAGCGCACCAGCGGCCCCGCGCCGGCCACCGCACGCGTGGTCGCGATGGCGGCCGAGGCGAACCGGCCCACCAATTCACTGGTCAATTGCTTGAGCGCCACCGCCGCGGCCAGCGTGGCGTCGTACTTGCCGACCGCGGCGACCACGGGCAGGCCCGACAACCGTCGCGCGGCGGCCATGAAGTCGTCGGCGCTGACCCGGGAGAATTCGCTCTCCCCCAGCTTGGCGAGTGCGGCCGCCTCGTCGTCGTCGGCGAGCACCCGCAGGTCGATGCGCTGGGAGACGACGCCGTCCTCCACGTCGTGCACCGAATATGCGACGTCGTCGGCCCAGTCCATCACCTGGGCCTCCAGGCACGTGCGATCCGCCGGCGCCCCCTGGCGCACCCAGGCGGCGGCCTCGCGATCCTCGTCGTAGAAGCCGAACTTGGTGCCCGGCCCCCGGCCGCGGGTCCAGGGGTATTTGGTGACCGCGTCCAGGGACGCCCGGGTCAGATTCAGTCCTGCGCTATTGCCTTGCGCGTCAAGGATTTTGGGCTCAAGGCTGGTCAAGATCCGGAAATTCTGGGCGTTGCCCTCGAAGCCACCGTGCGCGGCCGCGAACTCGTCGAGCGCGCGTTCGCCGTTGTGCCCGTAGGGCGGATGCCCGATGTCGTGGGCCAGGCCGGCCAGCTCGACGAGGTCGAGGTCGCAGCCCAGCCCCACCGCCATTCCCCGCCCGATCTGGGCGACCTCCAGCGAGTGGGTCAACCGGGTGCGTGGGGTGTCGCCCTCACGGGGCCCGACCACCTGCGTCTTGTCGGCGAGGCGGCGCAGTGCCGCGCTGTGCAGCACCCGGGCGCGGTCCCGGGCGAAATCGGTGCGGTGCTGGCCTTCCGTACCCGGCAGACCCGCCGTCTTCGCCGCTTCGCGCACCCGCCGCTGACGGTCGAAGTCGTCGTAGGGGTCGTGCTGTTGCGTGCTCACCGCCGCATAGTCTGCCAGGGAACGCGGGCTAGATTGACCTATGCGCTCTGCACGGCTGCTCGGCGTGATCCTGACGATCCTCATGGGTCTCGGCGCCGGGCTGCTGCTGGCGCCGACGGCGGGCGCCCAACCGCCGTTTCGGCTGCCGGATCAGGTGACCGACAACGCGAGCGCGCTGTCGGATTCCGGTCGCGCCGCGGTGGCGTCGGCCACCGACAAGCTCTACGCCGATCGCCACATCCGGCTGTGGGTGGTCTACGTCGACGACTTCTCCGGGGAGAGCCCGGAGAACTGGGCGAGGCGCACGCGAAGCGTCAGCGACCTGGGCGACTACGACGCGCTGCTGGCCGTCGCCACCACCGGCCGCGCGTACGCGTTTTTCGTTCCGACCGCGATCAAGGGCGTCAGCGCGGGTCAGGTCGATCGGCTGCGGCGCACCAAGATCGAACCCGCGCTGCACGACGGCGACTGGAGCGGCGCCGCGGTCGCGGCGGCCGACGGGCTCAACACGTCGCCGCCGTCGTCGGGCCGCCTGGTCCTGCTGGTCGCGCTGGGCGTCGTCGCCGTCGCCGTGGTGGCCCTGCTGGTGGTGATGCGCTATCGCCGCGGGCGGCGGCGCGCCGCCGAGTTGGCCGCGGCGCGGCGCGTCGACCCCACCGATCCCAACGCGCTGGCGGCCGTGCCGCTGGCGGCGCTCGACGACCTGTCGCGCTTGCTGGTGGTGGAGGTCGACAACGCGGTGCGCACCAGCGCCAACGAGTTGACGCTCGCGATCGACGAGTTCGGTGCGGAGCGGACCCAACCGTTTACCCAGGCGGTGGACAACGCCAAAGCGACGCTGTCCCAAGCTTTTACGGTCCGCCAGCAGCTGGACGACAGCATGCCGGAGACGCCGGCGCAGCGCCGGGAGATGCTGACCCGGGTGATCGTCTCGGCGGCGCGCGCCAATCGCGAGCTCGAATCACAGCGGGAGGCGTTCGAAGAGCTGCGGGTCTTGGTGGTGAACGCGCCGTCGCGGTTGGACGCGCTGACCCAGCAGTACGTCGAACTCACCGCCCGCATCGCCCCCGCCGAGCAGCGGCTGGCCGAGCTGCGCAAGGAGTTCGACCCCGCGGCGCTGACTTCGGTGTCCGGCAACGTCGCCGGCACCAAGGAAAGGCTGGCGTTCGCGGACCGCAACATCGGCTCCGGCCGCGGCCTGGCGGAAGCGCAGGGCGGGCAGCAGGCCGCGCTGGTCGACGCGATCCACGCCGCCGAGGCCGCACTCGGGCAGGCCCGGGCGCTGCTCGATGCGATCGACAACGCGGCGACGGACGTCAGGCATGCCGTCGCCGCCCTGCCCGCGCTCATCGACGAGATCCAAGCGGGCATCAAGCGCGCCGACGAGCAGCTGCAGAAGCCACGGGTGCCCGGGTCGGGCCGCACCGCCGAGCTCAGCGCCGCGCGCGACGAGGCGACCGCGGCCATCACCGGGGCCCGCGGCGGTGGCGCCGCCGACCCCGTCGGCGCCTTCGCCCGGCTGACGAAGGCCGACGCCGGCCTCAACCGCGTCCTGGCCGCCGTCGCCCAGGAGCAGGCGACCGCCGAGCGGCTGCAGCGTTCCTTCGAGCAGGCCGTGTTCACCGCCCAGGCGCGGGTGCGCGGCGTCTCCGAATACATCGACACCCGCCGGGGCAGCATCGGAGCCGAGGCCCGAACCCGGCTCGCCGAGGCCAGACGACACCTGCAGGCCGCACAGGACAAGCGGACGAGCAACCCGTCCGAGGCGATCGCCCACGCCAACGCGGCATCGACGCTGGCCGCCAACGCCCAGGCGCTGGCGAACGCCGACGTGCAGCAGGCGCAGCGCTTCTATGCCCGCCGCGGCAGCAGCGACACCGGCGCCATGATCGGCGGGATCATCATCGGCGACCTGCTGAGCGCCGGCATGCGCGGCGGGTTCGGCGGGTGGGGCCCCGCCTCGTTCGGCGGCGGTCCGAGCGCCTCGGGCTCGTCCGGGGGCGGCCTGATGGGCGGCGGCGGGCGGTTCTGAGACCCCTCAGACGAAGAACGGGGCCGCACACCCGTCGGTGTGCGGCCCCGCTTTGAAC
>NZ_JCALDM010000026.1:0-26520 GCF_059812845.1 Mycobacterium sp. NGS34 | reverse complement strand
CGTCATGTGGTCGGGTGGGTGGTGGTTGGATCCTGTCATCGGGTTGGGCATTGCCGCGGCTGCGCTCTGGCAAGGCCTGCGATCGTGGCGCGGCGAGGACTGCGGATGTTAGGGCGCGACGTCGGTCAACAGTGCCCGAACGCGGGGCGCGCCCTATCGCATCTCCGGCGAGAGATCGGATGGGTCTGCGCACTGCCTGCAAGGTGGCTGATGAGAGCCACCGTCGTGAGTGGCCCGATGGCCACCTGCAACGCTGGGGAAAACCATGGCTGAACCGAAGCTAGATCGTGGCCAGTGGTTGATGATCGGCGTGGCCTTGGTGTCTGCCGGCTCGCTGCTCGTGGCAGCGCCAGCGTCGGCTGATGACGCTGATGACGCTTTCATCGGAGCACTTGAGCAACACGGGATCGTCTTTGCGAACCGCGACGCCGCGATTGCCGCGGCCCATAGCGTGTGCGCCGAACTGGATCAGGGCCAATCACGATTAGTCGTGGTGTTGTCTCTGGTAAAGAACACCGACCTTGCACCCCATCAAGCCGGCTATTTCGTCGGCGCGTCGGTGGCTTCCTATTGCCCCCAACACCAGCGGTGAGCGACTAATTCGGATTCCGAGCGCGGCGCGGGAGCTTCGACCACGGCGTGAGCGCCAGTTCATGAGCAAGGGGAGATTTTGTTATCCATATGGCCAACAACGGAACTAATCAGGCCAGCGACACGCGACCGACGTGTCGGGGCTGCGAAAGCGAAGTCCTTTCGCCTTCACGGTTCGCGGTGACCATTCACGAGTACACGGGCTGCGGACAGTCGGTAAGCCTGGACTGGGGTGTAGACGCCGACGCGGCTCCTGGGGCGGGGCCGGGGGAATCCCCATAGGGATGCCCTGTTTCGTGTGGTTTTCGCACGGGAGGCACGATTGTCTTGGGTATTGGCCGCGTTGGCGGGGTTAATCGGGGCGGCGGCATTTACCCCACTCGGCCGGTTATTTTGTCACCTTCATGACCGGTAACAGTGAGCGCGCGGTGGTGGGATTTTTTGCAAGGAGCAAGGCCTTTCGATTGGTGCTGCACTGCTTTTGGCATCCGTCATCGGTGGTGTGGTGATGCCGTCATTATGTCGACGGCGCCTCTGGGTGGCGCACCCGCATGGCCCGACCGTGCTAACGGCAGTGTCCCTCGGCGTGGCCGCCGGTGTCGATATCGTCGTGGACGGATGGTCGACCAATCAGGTCTCGTTCGTTCCAGTGGGTCCGCTGCACGATCAGGTGACAGTTTCGGTCACGCGGCCTGACTGGCCGGTGTGGTCATGATTGCTTCGAATTCGATGGGGGTCAACCGGCGAAGAGCGAGCTGTCGGCGTCGCCGGTGGTAGGTGCGTTCGATCCAACTGACGATCGCGATGCGCAACTGCTCGCGGGTGTCCCAGCGGCGGCGGTCCAAGACGTTCTTCTGCAGCAAGCTAAAGAAGCTCTCCATGGCCGCGTTGTCACCGGCCGCCCCGACGCGCCCCATCGACCCGGCCATGTCGTAGCGGCCCAGTGCGTGGGCGAATTTTCGGCTTCGAAATTGACTACCCCTGTCCGCGTGAAGGATGCAGCCAGCGACGTCACCACGGCGGGCGACCGCACTGGCCAGGGCTTGGGTAGCCAGTCGGGATTTCATCCGGGAGTCGATGCTGTAGCCGACGATACGGTTGGAGAACACGTCCTTGATCGCACACACGTAGAGCTTGCCTTCACCAGTACGATGTTCGGTAATATCGCTGAGCCACAATTGATTTGGTCCATCGGCGGTGAAGTCCCGCTCCACCAGATCATCGTGCACGGGCGGCCCGGGCCTGCCGTTCTTGCCACGCTTCTTTCCGAACGCGCTCCACCAACCGTTGGTCGAGCAGATCCGCCAGGCAGTGCGCTCTGCCATCGACTCCCCGGCGTCGGCGGCCTCGTTGACCAGGAACCGGTAGCCGAACTCCGGGTCGTCGCGATGAGCATCAAACAGGGCATTGGCGCGATACGCCTCGGCGAGCTCAGCGTCGGTGATCGGGTTGGCCAGCCAGCGGTAGTAGGGCTGGCGGGCGAGCTTGAGTGACCCGGCACGTCACCGCGACGGGGATTGCGTCGGCGGCGAGCTCTTTCACGAGCGGGTAAAGCCTTTTCCCGGCAGGTTGGACTGCGACAGATACGCCGCGGCCCGGCGCAGAACCTCATTTTCCTGCTCCAGCAACCGGTTTCGGCGACGCAACTCGCGAAGCTCGGCCGACTCGCCGGTCGTCTTGCCCGATGTCGCCCCGTCGTCGATGTCGGCCTGACGCAACCATTTCGTCAACGTCATCGGGTGCACGCCAAAATCGGCGGCGATCTGCTCGATCGTCACACCGTGCTCACGATTGCGAGCGACCCGGACCACGTCCTCGCGGAACTCTCTCGGATACGGCCTTGCCATGGTGACATCCTTCCAGCCCACCCAGGGCAAGCGATCTCGGTTGTCACCTATCCGTGCAGCGGACCCAGTAGCGTTCGTTGCGTTTGGGATTGGTGCTTTGAATACCTCATTCATCAAGGGCGGAGAGGTGTCAGTTCCACTGAGCGACGTCACCGGCACACTGGTCAAAATGGGGCAGGGGATCGAGCGACATCTCAGCGGCGCAGATGTTACAGAGTGGCTGGGCTACTTCCTGCTCTGGTTCAGTTTCATCGCTGGTGCCGCTGTCGGTGGCTGTATCAGCCTGCCAATCAGCGGATCCCAGATGCTCCTAGTCGCGGCAGTCATCTGCGCAATCGTGTGCGGCATACGGCTATTTCCATAGCGACCGTCGTGCCCTGCTACGCGGGCGGTCCGCCACAACGGTGTACCCGTGACCTTCCCTGAACAGTTGCATGGGTCCGTTACAGTAAATCAGTTGTGCTGCAACTCTGTTCGATACGCACGAGTGCGCGCTGCGCCCAGCTGGGACAGCTCCAGAATGCTCATAGATATAGCGATATATACGTATTACAGCGAGTCTAGGGCGGATGAGTCACGGCCACCTGGGCCGAACAAGGGGAGAGGGTTTTGATCACCTCGCCATGATTCCGGCACAATCGCGCCTGGGCGACTGTGCCGGATTCTTCATGCACGGCGTGCGACCACCATACATCTGAACTAGCACTCGTTTGCAAAGGGGAGACGATAAGCCTGATATGCAGATATGGCACTAGCGTGAGTGTTCACGGTTGGATTTGCAGCACGAGGGGCATCAAAGTCTCACAAGCCTGGCGTTAAGTCTTCGCGGTACACGGCCTGAGGTGCTAGCCGAACGAGAGGTGCCAACTCTTGTCTCGAAATCGAACGCCGGTCTGGCGGCCTGGTCTGCTGAGCCGGATGTCGGTGTGGCCGAGCCGGCCCGGTCGAACTCAGGCTTGAGTGCTGTACTGACCTGACGGGTTAGGTACGCAGCTGGCGGGTGGGCGGCCCCCGATTGCGGTGTGGCCGCGGTGATTATAGGTGTGTAGCCAGGTGGGGAATTCGTCACAACACCCCATGCCCGTGATCATGACCAACCATCGGTCGCCCGGGCTGGCGGTGCGGCACCGGCACCAAGCCCGGGGTTAGTGGTGCCCGCCACGATATCCTCCGTGGCGACCACCGTAATAGCCTTCGCCGAACAACCCACCCAGAAAGCCTCTCGGGCGGGGACCTTCGATGTACCCCGGCTGCGGCGGGTACTGCTGGGCAGGGTACACCCCCGGCGGCGGTTGCTGGGGTTGCTGTTGGGCGGCGTAAAACTTGCCCTCGGCCTCGGAAAGCTGCTCAAGTTCTCCCCGGTCGAGGAAAATGCCGCCGCAGCCGGTGCACTGATCGATCGTCACCCCAAACCGCTGCACCGGCAACATCTGCGACACACACCGAGGACACAACAGCGTCGACTCCCTCGCCTCGGTCGATCCGCGCTCGTCTTTCACGTGGCCCTCCTCAACTAGAACTGCAATCGTTCACCAGCCTAGCGTAAAATGCAAGAATGCGCATATGTGAATGTTGCTGGGTTTGGGTTCGTTGCCGAACAAGCCGGGGCCCATGAACCACAGCGGAAGGATATGTCGGCTCGGGTGGCGACCTCACCCAAGACGCCATCCGGCGACAACTCGGCTTTCGCATACATAGATCCCAATGTTTTGATCTGCTACTCATATTCGGGGTAAGGAATCGGTGATGGCTGTCGCTGCGGTTGTGCTCTATCTGGTGTTCGCGGCGCTCGGATTTGGGTGGCGCAGTTGGCGGCAGTGGCGCACGACCGGATCGGCCGGCTTCCGCGGTATCAGCCGCGGATCTGGATCGCTGGAATGGATCGCCGGCACAGGGTTCGTCGCGGCTATCGTCACCGGTGTCACGGCGCCGCTGCTTCAATTGGCCGGCGTGCTTGCCCCGCTCGATGTGTTGAACGCGAGTTGGATACAGACAACGGGGATAGTGCTCGCGGTGACCGGCAGCGGCGCGACCGTCTACGCGCAGAACGACATGGGCGAGTCCTGGCGGATCGGGGTCGATCCCAGCGAGACAACGACATTGGTGCGCCGTGGTGTGTTCGCAGTCGTGCGCAACCCGATCTTCACTGCGATGCTCATTTTTGCCGCGGGCATCGTGTTGATGACTCCGAATCCGCTGGCGGTCGCGGGCTTCGCGCTGCTGGTCGCAGCGATTGAGGTGCAGGTCCGGGTTGTGGAAGAGCCCTACCTTCGCGCCGTGCACGGTCAGCATTACCGCGAATACACTGCAACGGTCGGACGCTTCCTTCCCCGGGTCGGGTTGTCCTGACGTGGGGAAGTCGGTGAGGCTACCTCGTTTGTGGAGGCAGTCCCACGAGTTTTCCAGCGGAATCGCCCGGTGCGGTAAGGGTCGACGCGTGTGGACGCGAAGTTGGTTGTCGCGTGGCCGACCCCACCTGCGGCGGGCGCGGTGACGGGAACGGCGTGCCGGCGTGTGGTTGATTGACGAGACTCGCGCACGTCTCACAAGCGGCGTGCTCACCTCTCACAAGCGATCTCCGAGCACACATCCGGGCCGCCGCCTACGAGATGTCTAGCCGCATCATCGATGAACTCCGACCGCGGCTCGATGGTGGGGTGGGGGCCGTCCGTCGCAAGCCAGTCCCGATCGCGAGCAGTGTCACGACGTGCTCGCTGCTACAACTTGAGACGACGCGTTGGCCCTGGCCGCCGCAGACCTGGGAATCGCGATGGGCGCCATGGGAACCGATGTCGCCAGCGAAACCGCGATGTCACCCTGATGGACCCAGATCTGCGTCACCTGCGCCAAACACTACATCACGCCGCTGCTCCTGGCAGATCATGCTGCAAAACGTCGGACTATCCCTGACCATCATCACCGTGCTGATGCCGCGGGCGTTGTTTCGGAACCCTCGGCTTGGCCGCGGTGGTGCTCGTGCACGAGCTCACCGAGGTGCTCGTCATCGGCAAGGGCGTGCGCACCGGATGTATCAAAGCGCTTGCGGGGCAACCCAAGACACCCGAGCGCGTTACGACTCGAGGCAACGATGCGACGGCCATTGCCGCGGCGGGTCGGCCAGTGCGACCACCGACATAATCCGCGGTTCGCCGGGGCCACCGACCCGCCTGCCCCCTGTTGGAGCACGAGGTCACTACCGTCGGGATGTCCTCAGCCAAGGCGAGCCGGCTCAAAATCCTTCGCAATCTATTTGCATGCGGACATTGCTATGTATTAATATTTGGTTCGTTTTTGAGGGATAGTTCATGTCGCTGATCGCGGTCCAGCTGTGTCTGGTTTTCGGTGTGGTCGGACTCGGTCGGCACACCCTGGTGTGTTGAGGGAGGGACTGCGATGTGCAACTCACCGAGCGAGCGCGATGCTGCCGGTGTCGGGTCGGCGTCGATTCATCTGTCTGAGTTGTTGCGGGCACCGGTAGAGACGCGGTCAGGCGAGGTGGTGGGCCGGGTTGAGGACATCATTGTCCGGCTGCGAGGAGCAGATACCTACCCGCTGGTGACCGGGATCGTGGTCGGAGTCGGTGGTCGGCGGGTGTTTGTCGGGAGCGGATCGGTTCAGCGTTATGGACCGGCCCGGATAACGCTGAGGACCAACGAGGTTGACCTGCGGCGGTTCGAACGTCGCGAGGGTGAGGTGCTGTTGCAGCGCGACGTGCTCGGGCATCGGTTGATCGACGTTGCCGCGGGCGAATTGTTGCGCGCCTATGATGTTGAACTCGAACACCGTGCAGACGGCTGGGTGCTGGTGCATCTGGACACCCGCCGTCCGCCCCGGTTTTTCGGATTGCTGAAGACGCCCGGCGGCCATCCCGCTCGCGACTGGAAGGCGTTCGAACCGTTGATCGGTGACGTCGGGTCGCTGGCGGTGCGCTTGGTGTCCGGCCGGGTGCGGATGCTCAAGCCCGCGCAAATCGCTGACATGCTCGAAGACGCTGACACGGTTGAGGGCGGCGACATCCTCGGCCAGGTGCGTAGCGACCCGGAACTGGAAGCCGACGTTTTCGAGGAGCTTGACCCCGACAAGGCCAGTCGGCTGCTCGACGACATGTCCGACCCCGACGTCGCTGCCCTGCTTGGGCGGATGCGCGCCGACGACGCCGCCGACGCGATCGTCGATCTGCGTCAGTCTCGGCGCGGGGCAGTTCTGGACCTGATGCCGGCACCGCAGCGCACCAAGGTGATCACGCTAATGGGGTTCAATCCCGACAGCGCCGGTGGCCTGATGAACGTCGACATCGTTTCGTGTCGAGCAGAGGCGACAGCGGGTGAGGCGCTTGCCATCATCGCTGGCGCTCAAGGCTTGCAGCCCGAGGCGCTGCTCAAGATGCACGTCCTCAACGAACATGGGCAGCTGGCCGGCGTGGTGTCGGTGATAACGCTGTTGCAGGCTGATGCGGCGGACTCTGTTGCAGCGCTGATGGATTGCGACCCGGTCCTGGTGAGCGCAGATGCCGATCTGACCGACGTCGCGCTGCTTATGGCCGACTACAACCTGTACACCATTCCCGTCGTGGACGACCAAGATCGGGTTTTAGGCGTCGTCACCGTCGATGATGTGCTCGAGGCCATCATCCCTGAAGACTGGCGTCGACGAGAACCCGCCCCCCACCCGATGCGCGAGATCAGCGGCGTCGCCGCCACCGACGACTCGGCATGGACCAGCGGCGGCGGCGGTGATCAGCCGTGAGCACCAAGGGCAGCGCTTCGGTCGACAAGGTGTCGCAGGCAACGGCGCTGCGTGGCGTCGCAGTGCTCGACAGCGCGCACCTGGGCGACATCGAAGGTGCGCTGGGACGGATCAGGATCAGCGAAACGGAGCGTCCGCGCACCCTGAAGGCCCGCCTGGCGACCTTGCTGGTGATCATCGGCCCCGGCTTGATCGTCATGGTCGGCGACAACGACGCCGGCGGTGTGGCGACCTACGTGCAGGCAGGACAGAACCACGGTTACAGCCTGCTGTGGGTGCTGCTGCTGTTGATTCCGGTGCTGATCGTCAACCAGGAGATGGTGGTCCGACTCGGAGCGGTCACCGGAGTAGGCCATGCCCGGCTGATTAACGAACGCTTCGGCCGCGGCTGGGGCTGGTTCTCGGTGGGGGATCTGTTCCTGCTGAACTTCCTCACACTGGTCACCGAATTCATCGGAATCACGTTGGCGGCCAACTACTTCGGCGTCTCCAAGTACGCGGTCGTGCCGACCGCTGCGATCACGCTCATCGCGATCATGGCCACCGGCAGCTTCCGACGCTGGGAACGCGCCATGTTCGTGTTCGTCATCATCACCTTGCTGCAGATCCCCATGTTGTTGATGTCACATCCGGATTGGGAACGCGCGGCCACGTCGCTCATCGTCCCTGCGGTGTCGGGCGGAGTCACCTCGAACGGGGTGCTGCTGATCATCGCCATCGTCGGCACCACGGTCGCCCCATGGCAGCTGTTCTTCCAGCAGTCCAACGTCGTCGATAAGCGCATCACGCCGCGCTTCATCGGCTACGAACGCAGCGACACCACACTGGGTGCCTGTGTGGTGGTGATCGGAGCGGCAGCACTAATCATCACCGGCGACTGGGCGGCGCGCGCTACCAATAGCCGCGGCGGGTTCGTCGACGCCGGTACTGTCGCCCGTCTGCTCGGCGATTACGATAAAACCCTGGGCTCGTTGTTCGCGATTGTGTTGCTCGACGCATCCATCCTCGGCGCGGCCGCGGTAACGCTGGCTACCAGCTATGCATTCGGCGACGTGTTGGGTCTCAAACACTCGCTGCACCGCGGCTTTTCCGACGCCAAACAATTCTACTTCTCCTACACCGCCATGGTGATGCTCGCGGCGGTGATCGTGTTGATCCCCGGCGCACCGCTGGGTTTGATCACCACCGCCGTGCAAGCCCTGGCCGGGCTGTTGCTGCCCAGCGCCACGGTCTTTTTACTGCTGCTGTGCAATGATCGAGAAGTCTTGGGACCGTGGGTGAATCGACCGTGGCTCAACGCGGTGGCCGGCCTCATCGTCGGTGTCCTGCTGCTGCTGTCGGGGATACTGATGGCCAGCACGCTGTTTCCCCGCCTCGACATCGTCGATTTCACCGGCCACCTTGCTACCGGACTTGTCTTGCTCGCTATAGCCGCGATCTCGGTTCTGCGGTTGCTTGCCCGCCGAGAACCGCAATCGGGCGAGCCCGAACCGATCTCACGCGCACTACCGAGTGCCGACCGGAGCACATGGCGAATGCCGCCTCTGACGCTGCTCGCACCGGTCCAGTGGTCGACGGGCACAAAGCTGGGCATGGTGGCACTGCGCGGGTATCTCGTCGTCAGCGCAATCCTGCTGGTGGTCAAAGCCATCGAACTCGGTCGCACCTAACCATCATTGCCGGCGCTGGCCATGCCATCGAGAAAAGCGGTCCACCCGGACCTGCCTAGTGAAATCGTGGGGTGGTGTGACCGTCCTTATCCCGCAGTTGACACATGCGGTTGGTGGCTATGGGCGGCCGCTGGCCCGGAGCTGCGTGGTGCGCGCGTCCTCGCCTGGCAATGGGGTATCACAGGGACGGTTACGTCCACGCAACGAAACTTGATCAGCAAGTTCCTCGGCCAAGTGCCTCACCGGCTGCAACCGGCCAGCTCCAAACAGACACCAGGCGTTTCCACCTCCTCTGCCCCTCGCGGTTTGACTGTTGGCTTCGTGAGATGTCTTCGGTTATC
The DNA here is from genome assembly GCF_059812845.1 of Mycobacterium sp. NGS34. NCBI lineage: Bacteria > Bacillati > Actinomycetota > Actinomycetes > Mycobacteriales > Mycobacteriaceae > Mycobacterium > Mycobacterium sp. NGS34. Next base: position 17,325 of record NZ_JCALDM010000026.1, on the reverse strand, counting down.
CGACGGTTGGCCAGCTCGGCAGCATGGGCGGGCGTTGCAGGAAGCGGGCGTCGGGCACCAGACCAGTTGCCCCGCCGCGCCCGGCCCCACCCGCGGCCAAAGGCACACCACCCAACATTCCTCCCGGGCCGCCGGCGGCGTCGGGGACAGCGCCTAGGCCGCTGCCTGACAGCACCGTGGCCGCGGGGCTGATCGTCGGGGTGGCCGCGGCCCAACTCTGCGGTATCGACAATGCCCCGATCGACGTGGCCCGGCCCAGACCCGCAGACACAGCCGCACCACTGCCGCCGGCAGCTGACGCGTTCAGACCTGCTGATCCCAGCGTTCCCGAACCAAGCCCGCCTGCCAGGCCTGAAGCGAGGCTGCCCGTCAGACCCGATCCCGATGCCGTGGCGGAGGACGAGCTGACGGCCGGCATCAGCTCCTGCATCTTGCTCGCGTTCGACAGCAGCCCAGCCGATATCCACGCGACCTGACTTGTACTGGACAGGGCTGGATTTACCGAGTTCAGTGCCGAGCTCAGCGACGGCAAAGACGATGTGGACGAGGGAGGCGACATCGGCGAGGCAAGCTGCTGCAGTGCCCTGGGTACCGCCGAAATCACTTGTGAGAGGACCGCTTGTGTGTTCGTCGCGGCTGAGGTGCCGGCGGTTTGGGCGACGGCGGTGCCCTGCGCAACTACTCCGGCCGGGTTGGTGGACGGCTGCGGCGGGGTGAACGGGGTCAATGACGACGCCGCCGCCGACGAGGCGGCGTAGCCATACATCGCGGCGCCATCCTGGGCCCACATCTCGCCGTAGTGTGCTTCGGTGGCCGCGATCGCCGGGGTGTTCTGACCTAGGATGTTTGTTGCGATCAACGACATCAACAAGGCCCGGTTGGCCGCGATCACCGGCGGTGGCACCGTCATCGCGAATGCCGCTTCGTAAGCGCCGGCCGCGGCTCTGGACTGCGCCGCTGTCTGCTCTGCGTGCGCGGCGGTGCTGTTCAGCCACGCCACATAGGGTGCGGCCGCGGTCACCATCGCCGCGCACGCTGGTCCCAGCCACGGTCCGCCGGCTAGACCTGAGATCACCGAGGTGTAAGACGTTGCCGCGCACCGCACCTCGGCGGCCAGCCCGTCCCAGCTCGCCGCGGCCGCCAGCAGCGGTCCCGCACCGGGACCGAAATACATTCTGGCGGAGTTGATCTCCGGCGGTAGTGCCCCGAAATCCATTGCTACTCCTTAGCTGGCTGCGGTCGCGTTGGCGGCCTTGGTTGCCGCATATGAGCCGGCACCAACGCCCATCGCACCCACGAACTGGTCGTGAATCGTGGCGGCTTGGGTGCTCACCGGCGAAAGCAGGCTCGCGTACGCGGCGAACTGCACCGCTGTCATTGCCGATACCTCGTCGGTCGCGGCGGCAATCAACCCAATGGTCGGGGTGGCCGCTGTCGCGTCTGCGGCGCTGATCGCCGAACCGATGCCTGCTAAGTTGCTGGTCGCCGACGCCAGGATGTCGGGCTTGGTGGTCACGAAGGACATGGGCTTTCCGTTCCGAGAGTTTTGAAGATCTAGGGATGAGTTCATCTGGGGCACTGCCCGATTCGGCTGACTCGGCGAAAACCGAACACTGCTTGGGTTCTACAGCGCGGCGCCGCCGACTATGTGTGCGACCGGCGATACCTATCCGGGCCAGACGTCACACGAAGTGGCGCTTACCGGCGTCGGGGAGCAGCGCAGGGCCGGGGCATGACTCGTCGTTTCTACATCCGAGCCGCGACACAGCGCGGCGGTCAACGGGCGCAGCGATCACCGGCCGTCGTGGCATAGCGAAACGGGCTGACGCTGACCGATCAGCGACGGGCAACGCACAACCGCGTCAACAGATCTTGACCGGTGAGGAAAGCGGCGGGCCCACACGGCGGACCCCGCCCAGCCGCCACCGCACGCGGCGCCAGCCAACCCGCGACGGCGACCACTGCCACAACGACGCCTAGTGCGGTCAAAGTGGTGGACGACGACTTTGGCAACACGGCGTTCGAGAACGCGTAGTGGCACGCGGTTAATGAGTCATCGATAAGCTGTGGGGCACCGATGCTGGCCGTGAACCCATCGCCCAGCACTGTCAGCGAGGGGCGCGGCGCAGCGGATTCGGGTTGCAACGACCCGAAGTGGGACAGTATGGCCAACACCCACACGGTGAGCGCCATGGCGACAACTGCCACGGCTACTACGGTTCTTGACCGTAGCGGTAGGGGTGCGTCGCGGTTCAACCCCACAATGCTCCGATGGTAGCACCTATGCGGTAGTCCGCCGTTCAGACGAGACGGTGTATGAAGCGGCTGGACGCATCGGGAATCGGCGCGCCTGTACCTGTTACCGGCATGAGGTAACCGCGTGTTGGCGCGGTTCGGAAGAGCCCCGCGCGGGGTGGTCATCGACGCGTTGAACGCTAACGCGCATGCGATGACGCCTATCACGCCGCGCGCCGACGCGCGCGTCAACTCGACCGCGTTGGCGATCAGCGGCGGGAGTGATGGCAACGGGGTCAGCGACCCGCTCTGGGTATAAGAGCTGTCGAGGTACACGCCAACCACCATGGGTTCGACGCCATCGCCAGCGACGGGCATCGGGGGGCCAATGTTCGAGTTGGTCCGGTGGGGCGCCTGCTTCATGGCCGAGGTTTCGCTGGTTGGCCATGCTGGATTTGCATCGCGCATTGAGTATCCAGATGGTGACCGTGGTCGAGTTGGTAGAGGCCCAGAGCGGCGATGAGGCCAACGAGAATCAGTCCTGCCCATACGAGTTGGCTGACGCCGAGCTGTCGCGCTGCACCCAGGAGCCAGCCGGTACCCAGGTTGCCGGCAAGAATCCCCACCCCGACGATGGTGTTGTAAAACCCGTAGTGGGTGGCCGCGAGCCGTCCCCCGGCCAGCGCCATGACGGTGTCCATCTCGAACGGGAACACCGCGGCCGAGCCCACGGCGAGCATGGCCGCCGAGAGCAGCAGCGCGGCGGCCCCCCCAACGATCCCGAGCCGGGAACTGTCGGGGATGACTGCCAGCGGCAAAAACGAGGCCGCCAGGATCGCCACGCCGATGGCCAGGCTGCGCGCCGCCCCCCAGCGGGCGGCCAACCAGCCAGTAATGCGCAGCTGTCCGGCGACGGCGACCAGACCCGAAACGACGAAAACCCCTGCCACTAACAGTGATTGATAGCGCTTCGAAAGGATCGACGCCTGCAGCGGAAGGGCGAGGTAGACCTGGAAAGACAGCACGTAGGACCCGATCATGGCCGCGGCGAACAGCAAAAACGGTCGGTTGGCGATGACCACTCGCCAGTCATCGAGGACCGATGTCGGCTGCGGTGCCGGATCGGGGCTGTGCTGCGGCAGCGCCAGTAACTGCGCCACCGTCAACGCCGCGAAGACCGCGGCCGCGCCTGCTGCGGTGACGCGGAAGTCGATGGCCACCAGCATGACTCCGATCAGCGGGCCCAGCAGAATCCCGGCCTGATAGAAGATGTTGAACACCGCGAACGCTTCGACGCGGCGACCACCAGAATCAGCGGCCAGATAGGCGCGCACTGCCGGGTTGAACAACGCGGCGGCGAACCCGGTGGCCGCTGAGGCGATCAACACGGCCGGTAACGAGTGCGCCACAACCAGTAAGGCGAATCCGCCGGTGCGAAGCAGGCAGCCTGCCACGATTAAGGGCTTGTAGCCGATCCGGTCGGCCAGGGTGCCGCCCACGACGAACATGCCCTGCTGGGAGAAGTTGCGCACCCCCAGGACCAGTCCGATGGCCCACCCCGCCAGCCCGAGCGGGCCGGCGAGGTAGGCCGCCAGGTACGGCATCAACATGTAGAAACCCACGTTGATGCCGAACTGGTTGATCATCAGGATCCGGGCGGGCCGGTCGAAACCGCGGAATTGCGCAAACAACGCCATTAGCGCAGCGCTCCGGCCGGGTCGACGACGGTGGTGCACCGCGTCCAGGACTGCACCACCTGGTGGGTCGGGTCCTCAATCGTGGCCGGCTCGTCGGAAGGAAGGTGATCGAGCAGGCGGTGATGGCGGCAGTAGTCGTCGTTGTAGATGGTGTCGAAATAGCGTTGCGGGCCGTCGGGAAAGACCGCGGCGACGGTGGTATCCGCCGACATGGTGCGCGCGACCCAACCCGCGACCAGGGCAACCGCACCCACACTCCAGCCGCCGCTGGCGTAATGGGTGGCCGCCAGGGCACGGGCCGCCCAGACGGCTTCGGCCGGGGCCACCCAATGCACCTCGCTAAACACCGGATAGTCGACGTTGCGGGGGTAGATGCTCGAGCCCAGCCCGCGCATCAGTCGGCTCGTCGCGGGTTGACCGAAAATGGTCGAGCCGATGGTGTCCACCCCGATCACCTGCACGTCGGGATTGGCCTGGCGCAGTACGCGTGCTATCCCGGCCGAGTGGCCGCCGGTGCCCACCGAGCACACCAGCACGTCGATACGCCCGAGCTGGTTGACCAGCTCCAGGGCCAGCGGCCGGTAGGCGTCGACGTTGTCGGGGTTGTTGTACTGATTGGGGCACCACGCATCAGGATCAGCGGCCAGCAGCTGCGCGATACGGTCTTTGCGGGCTTGCTGCCAGCCCCCAGTCCGGTGCGCCTCGGTCACCAGATCGACCTCGGCGCCGTAGGCGCGCAGCATGTTTTGCACGATGGGTTCCATGCCCGGGTCGGTGACCACGGTCACCGGGTGCCGATACACCATGCCGGCCAGGGTTAGCCCTAACCCGAGCGATCCACTGGTGGATTCCACGATGCGGGCTCCCGGGCGCAGTTCGCCGCGAACGCGCGCCCGCTGCACCATGTGCACCGCGGGCCGGTCTTTCATGCTGCCGCCGGGGTTGAAACCTTCCAGCTTGGCCCAAAATCCGCGCCCGGCCCCCGTCAGCGGTGCGGAGATCCGCAGTACCGGGGTGTTGCCCACCAACCCGTCGGGCTGGTGGTGGGTCCCCGAGCAGGGGCGGCACACCACGTGTGGTTCGCGGCTGTCGACGGACAGATCATGCGTGCGGGTGTTGTTGGACAGGACAACGTTGTTGTTCACAGGATCGTCGCTTTCTGCGGTGCAGCCGCGACCCAGCCCGCGGCCATTGACATGGGCAGCGATCGCCGGCCGTCGTGCGATGCACAACGGCCTGACGCTGACCACTCAGCGACGAGCCAGACAGAACCTGGTCAACAGATCTCGACCGGCAAGTGCGGTAGCCAGCCCACATGGGGGGCCGCGCCCGGACCGCACCAGTTGTTGAGCGAGCCAAGCCGTGACTGCGACCACTGCCACCACGACGCCCAGCGCAGCCAAGGCGGTCGACGACGAATTCGGCAACACTGCGGCAGCAAGCGCCTCAGGATGTTTGCCCGATGAGTCGCCGTCAACAAGACGTGGATGGTCGGCGCTGATCGTGAATGCATTACCCCCGGACATGACCATCATGGGCGGCGAATCAGATACAAATGATTCGCGCCGCGGTTGAGAATGCCCGCCGATGACGAGCACCCACATTGCGCTGGCTATGGCGATGGCGGCCATGGCCATCACGGATCGCAACTGTCGCGGTGACCATGTGCCTTTCACAAAGTCGAGATGGTACGAGCGCGCCGCGCTGCCGGCCCGACACCAACCGGCTAACGTGCAATATGGCTGTCCCCTATGCAGTCTCGAAACCAGGATGCGACCACCACCATGCCCGCGCCCAGGCGACGCCGAAGCCCCGAGGCAAGAGCCCGGCCACCGGCTTGGTTTGGCCACGCTGGTTCCCAGCATCACCGACGGTGCACCGGCCCGTGTGATGCAGCGCAGTGCTCGCCGCTGGCGCGGACATCGGAAGCGTGGTCGACTTGCAAAGTGGTGTGCTCAAGCCCGAACTCGTGGTGGAGCAGCGTTTCGACGGATGCGCGGACCGCGTGACAGTCGGCGTCGTCAGCGACGAGAATATGCGCCGATAGCGGCGGCTGACCCGAGCTGATCTGCCACACATGCAGGTCGTGAACCTCGCCTACCTGCGGTATTGCCACCAACCGGGCGCCAATCTGGGCTGGGTCCAGATGCACGGGGGCCGCCTCTAAAAAGACCTGCCCCGACTTGCCGACCAGGCCCCATCCAGCGCGGACCATCAACCCTGCAACCACCAGTGCGGCGATTGCGTCGGCGCCGGTAAAACCGGTCAGCCACACCACCGCACCGGCGATGGCGGTTGCGATGAAGGCATACAAGTCATTGAGGATGTGCTGAAAAGCTCCCTCAACGTTCAAGCTGCTGCGGTTGGCGCGGCTGATCGCCCACGTGGCAGCGATGTTCACGATAATCCCAATCACCGCAGTAATTAACACCAGCGGCCCGGCAACCGGCGGCGGGGTGACTAGCCGGCGCACCCCTTCGTAAAGGAACCACACCGCCAGCAGCAGCAGGGAAATCCCGTTGGCCTGCGCGCAGAGGATCTCGACCCGCTCGAACCCGTAAGTGTAGCGGCCCTGCGCCGGACGGCGAGCCAGCCGAATCGCGGTCAGCGCCAACGCGATCGAGGCCGCGTCGGTAAACATATGGCCCGCATCAGAGATCAACGCCAGCGAATTGGCGACAAGCCCGACGAACACCTCGGCCGCCATGAACCCCACTATCAGGCCCAGCGCGATTGCCAGCCACCTGCGGTCTGCGTCCGCCGACATCTCATGCCCGTGATCATGGCCATGGTGGTGTGCGCCGCCCCCGACATCGGCCGCGGGCCCCGGCTTGGCTTGGTGGCTAGTGGTGCGCGCCACGATAACCTCCCCAGTAACCCACACCATTGCCCTCACCGAACGACCCGCCCAAAAAGCCTCCCCGACAGGACCGCTCGACATGCCCCGCCTGAGCTGAGTACTGCGGGGCGGAAGAGCCCGACTGTTGCGGCACGGCGGCGCAAGAACTTGCCCTCGGCCTCGATGAGCCGCTCAAGTTCCCCCCGACCGGGAAGTATGCCGCCGCAGCCGGTGCACTAATCGATCGCCACCCAAGTCGCTGCACGCACTGCATCTGCGCGACCCACCCGGCAGACAGCAGACTCGATTCCCTTGTCTCCGTCGGTCCGCAGTTGCCGTTCACCGTCCTCCTCGACCGGCTGTAGCGATCAATACCCCGAGGCTAACGGCACTCATTGGCCACGAGGTTAACCAACCATGTATGCAAACCTACGAATGTCACGGGCCTGCATAGGGTTGGCGCCTAAGAGGCGCCCCTCAACGGTGGCCACGAGATAGCGGGATGAACGGCCTCGCTGGAAAGATGTCACCCGTCCCGAACCCGCCGGTCTTTCACAACCGAATACAGCGTCGAGGCCGCTCATCGGGTGATCGGTTCCGGGGCAGGATCGCGCACGGGCGATAGTGCAGTCGTACGCAGATGCCGGGCTACGCAGATCGATGGGCGCCACTGGGATCTGTTGGGATCAATAGGTCTTCTGGCGCCAAACCCGGGTCGAGTAATTTGCGGGCGCAATTATCTCTAGAAAACGGCAAACCACATGGCCACGTAGTGGCAGATCGCCGCGAGCGCGGTGAGTGCATGGAAGGACTCGTGATAGCCGAAGGTCCTTGGCCACGGGTCAGGCCAGCGGATCGCGTAGAAAATGCCGCCGATGCTGTAGAACGCGCCGCCGACAAATAGTAGGACGACTGCGGCCAGCCCGGCGTTTTGCAGAATGGTGCCCGTGTAGGCGGTGGCCACCCAGCCCAGCACCAGATAGAGCGGCACCCCGGCCCAGCGCGGTGCGGCAGGCCAGAACAGCGTCAGGGCGACTCCGGCCAGCGCGCCGCCCCACACTATCGCCAGCACCGTATGCTCGGTCGCGTGCGGCATCGCCAGCCTGGCGAACGGTGTGTAGCTGCCGGCGATGAACACAAAGATCATCGAGTGGTCAAGCCGCCTCATCCACGTCCTAGCCGTCGCCGACCCCCAGTTGACGCGGTGATAAGCGGCACTAACGGAGAACATCGCCACGATCGCCACGGTGTAGGCCAGCGTCGCCTGCCCGGCTCGCTGTGATGCCACCGCCCACGACACCGCGACCAGTGCCGCACCAGCAATGACTGCCGCGACGGCGCAGTAGAGGTGGATCCAGCCACGCAACCGCGGCTTGGCCAGACCATCCGCAGGCCCTGACGCCCGCGCTTGGCGCAACGAATCGGCGTAGTAGTTCATAAGCCTTCCCCGACTCGTACCGGAATTAACCATAAGGTTCGGTGCTGCTGTGCGCGCCGATCAGTGACTGGTGCCGTCAGGCATGGCGGGAATCGGCGAATCGTTCTTGTTGGGACCTGTTTCGAGTGGTGTTGGCACACGCCCGTTTGTAGTCGGCGACTGGCCGTTGATGAGGCGGTAACGGATGAGTCGCGAGCTGTTGGTGACCACCGCCACTGAGGACGCATTGTGCAAAACCGCGGCCAATACCGGTGACAGCGCGCCTCCGGCGCCCACCAGCAGGCCAACAGCGTTGACTGCGATGGACATGCCGTAGTTCTGGCGGATGACGGTGACGGCTCGTGCTCCCAGGTCGGGTACGTCGAGTACACGGTGCAGGTTGTCGTTGGCCAGTGCGATGTCGGCGGTTTCCACCGCGACGTCGGTACCGGCCAGACCCATGGCGATTCCGATGTCGGCAGTGGCTAGTGCCGGGGCGTCGTTGACTCCGTCGCCGACCATTGCGACGACGTAGCCTTCGTCTTGAAGTTGGCGTACCGCCTGGAGTTTGTCTTCGGGCAACACCTCAGCGCGCCACTCGTCAATTCCGAGCTCGCGTGCGACAACCTCGGCGGTGTCGGGATGATCACCGGTGAGCATCACGATGCGGCGAATTCCTTTGCTACGCAGCTTCGTTAGTACCTCGGCGGCCTCGGGCCGAATTTCGTCGCGCAGGCTGATCAGGCCGACCAGTGTGCCATCGACGGCCAATAGCAGCGGAGTCTCGGCTTGGCGGCGCAGCGTTGTGACCCACTCGGTCGCCTTCTTCGATACCCGGACTTTTTCGGCGCGCAACAGCGATGGGCTACCCAAGAGCAGAACCCGCCCATCAGCCCAGGTCCGCATCCCCAGCCCAACCAACACCTCGCATTGCTCATGCGGCGGTATGGTGATATGGCGTTCGGTGGTCGAGCGGATCACCGCTTCGGCCAACGGATGCCGAGAGTGGATCTCCGAGCTGGCCGCATAGGCAAGGACCTCTTCGGGCTGCCAGTCCTTATGGAAAGCAACGATATTCGTGACAACAGGCCGTCCAACGGTCAGGGTTCCGGTCTTGTCGAACACGAGGGCGTTCACCTGGCCCGCTTGCTCAAGATGTGATCCACCCTTGATCAAGATGCCCCGGCGAGCCCCATTGCCGATGGCGGCGCTGATCGCCGTGGGAGTCGACAACCCCACCGCGCACGGACATGCGATCAACAACATCGTCATGGCGCGCCGGACATCCCCGGTAAGCGCCAGAGTGGCCGCGGACACGATGAACGAGATCGGAACAAACCGGCGCGAGAAGTTCTCACCCACTGTTTGTATCGGCGCCCGATCATGTTGGGCCTCCTCGACGCGGGAAATGATGCGCCCGATCGTGGTTTCAGCGCCAACAGCGCTGGCGCGCACCACGAGGCGCCCACGCACCACCACCGATCCGGCGTGCACATGCGAGCCGACGACCATGCTCACCGGCAGGGTTTCCCCGGTGATCGCGGACTGGTCGATTACTCCCTCCCCATCGAGGACCTCACCGTCAACCGGGATCGCCACGTGATCGTGGATCACGATCTCGTCGCCGATTTGCAGGGTGTCGATGGGTACCTGCACCTCGCTGCCGTCGGCGGCCCGGATCCAGGCGGTGTCGGCGCTGCCGCGCAACAGATCTGCAATAGCGCGCCGGGTGCGCCGCAGAGTCAGATCCTGGAGGTACTCACCGATACTGAGCAGCCACAACACCGTGAGCGCGACCACGTTCTCTCGTAACACCATGCTGGCGACCGTCGCCACCGTTACCAGCGTGTCGGTGCCGGCGCGACCAGAGCGAAGCGAACGCAGCGCCCCGCGGAAGAACGGATAGCCCATGAATACCGTGGCTCCGGTGGCCACAAGCTGGCCGTTGGTGCCCAGCAGTGGCGGCCGCCTGAATCCATAGCGCCGGATGCCCAGCAGGGCTAGGGCCAGCCCGCCGACCGCAAGACGCAGTACCTCGGTGTTGCGCAGGTCAGCCGAGCGCGGTGTGCGCGCGGCAATCAGTTCGGCCGCCACGTGCCTAGCGGAGGAGATGGCCGCCATGATCGCCGATCGATCGCAACGTCGCGGGGAATACCACACCACGACCGACCCGGTGTGCGGATAGGCGTGCACCGCCCGCACACCGGTCTGTTTGTCGACCGCGTCTTCGACCGCGACGGCGCGGCGCGAATCCGAACGGACCCACGGCACATACAGCCGCATCCGCCCGGCCGCATCAGAAAGGAGCTCTGCGGCGGTGTCCTCGACAACGGTCATGGCGAGCGATCAGTGGTCGTGGTCGTGGTTCGCGGTGGCCGCTGGCGGGGCGGCCTCTTCGCCGATGCGTTCGCGCGCCTCGGCGACCACGTCGGCGATTTTCAGCCTGGCCGATTCCGCGGCTACCTCAGCGCGGCGTGTTCCGCGTAGGCTCAACTCCGCCGCCGCAACCGTCGTCCGTCGGATCGGCGCCGCACCAGCGACCTTGCGTAAAACCTCGTAGGCGCTCACACCCACCAGTCCGGTGACCACCGCCGCAGCGGCCTTGCCTAGTAGCGCGTGCGGAAGCATCTTTGCCCTCCTCGTTGCCGGCTCGTATCGAGCATCTGGTTCTGCTAATAGACACTGATTGTAGCATCAATATATTGCTACTTATTTATGAATATCCTGTGTGCTTCGGCGCTTGGTGCGTGCGAGTGAATCCGCGACGTGCGCAGGGCGATCGGCGACACGGCTGTTTTGAGGTCCTTTCTGCGGCGAATCCGGCGGCTCGGCCACCGTTACGGTGGACCGGCGCCCGCTAGATCGGCGCAGACACCTGAGGGTGGTTTACTCGCGCAGGGCGCGACGGTCGGTGTGGAAATGGGTGTAACCGCTGGCGATTGTGCACACAAGTGCTGCGATCGCCACCATCTGGGACCCGCTGACGACCAAGCTGATACAGCCGCCGAAGACAGCGCCGGTGACAAAAGCCGACCACAGCAGGAAGTATCCGAGCCACTCCGTCACGGCGCCCCCGCTGATGTGACGTTCGATACCCTGGCCCATCTTGACCAGCGTGCCCGTGACGTAGCTCAGAGGAATCGATACCTCGCCGCCTGTGACGAAGGAGGTGTTTAAGGCACCGATGCCAAAGGCGACGAACAGCACAGGCACGAACGAAACCTGGCTGGTCGACCACCCGTCGATGGCGATATCCACGCCGGCAGCCACCAGAAGCGACAGCGCCGTGAGCACGGTGGGGCCGTGGGGATGGTCGAGCCAGAAATGTCGTCGACACAGCGAAGCTACCACCACGCCCGCGACGAACGACGCCAATACCAGAGCCGCGGCGATGGATAGCCATTGCTCATCGCGAAAGAACCCTAAGACGGCGCGCTCGCTGTTGCCCGTCATGAACGTGACGAAATAACCGGCCGAGTGGGTAAATGCCGCCGCCCCGATCAATCCCGCCAGCGCCGCCAGCACCCATGACAACCGGGTTTCAGGGGTGATGATGGCACCACGTGCAGGCGCTTGCGTCGCAGGCTGGTCCCGTCCAGGGGCCGGGTCGATCAGCGGGTCAGGTTCAGCCCAGTCCAGGGTCCGCAACTCGCCGCAGTCCGCGCAGTGGTGCACGGTCACCGCGAGCCGTGCCCGCGAAATGGTTTGGCTCGCACAGCTCCGGCACTGGCGCCGGCGCTTCGTGTCTTCGATCTCGTTATCGCCCATTGAAATGACCGTCCTCCCCGTTTTGTTGTTGCTGCAAGTCGATGCGTCCGCAATTGCGCGGGTGCTTCTGGATGCTCTGCACGGCCAATCCAGCGGCATCGGCGCTTCACCGTGGCTTTGCAAGTGGCGCACAACCGCTGTTCCGGCGGCTTCGCGTCGGCCTATCTGCGCGCTGGACAAGGATTCTGGTTGGGTTGCACTCTCTGGTGGCGCGTTATGTGTCAACAGCGCGGTGGGTTGGGCCGTGCGGGTCGTCGCAATGGGCGCACGCTGCTCCCACGCCACGCTCGCCGATCTCGGATATTTCGTGGTCGAGCTGCAGGGTGGTGTGGGAGATGCCATATTCGTGAGCCAGCAACTGCGCCAGGTCATTTCGAGTGGCGTGGCAGTCGCGGTCCGCGACGACGATCACGTGTGCTGACAGAGCAGGTGTGCCCGAGGTGATTTCCCAGACGTGCAGGTCGTGGACTTCAACGACCGAGTCATGGTTGGCCATCGCCTGACCGATGACGTCTGGTTCAATCCCGCTGGGCGCGGCCTCGAGGAAAACGAGACTCGCCGCGCGCACTAAACCGACGCCAGCCCGGATCATCAGCGCCACCACGACCAACGTGGCGATCGCGTCCGCCCGCCCAAACCCAGTGAACACAATCACCACCCCCGCCACAGCAGTCGCGATAAAGGCAAATAGATCGTTGAGGACGTGCTGAAATGCGCCTTCCACATTCAGGCTGGACCGGTTTGCCCGGCTGATCATCCACGTCGCAGCCACGTTGACAACCACACCAACCAGCGCGGTGACCAACACTAGAGTGCCGGTGACCTGCGGCGGGTGCACCAATCGCTTGACCGCCTCATAGCCCAGCCAGCCCGCCAGCACAAGCAAAGTGACGCCGTTGGCCTGCGCAGACAAGATCTCCACCCGCCGCCACCCGTAGGTCATCCTCCCCGCCGCCGGACGCGCAGCCAACCTAACGGCCCACAGCGCCAGCGCGATCGAGGCGGCATCGGTGAGCATGTGCGCCGCGTCGGAGAGCAACGCCAACGAGCCCGCCACGACACCTACCGCCACTTCGCCCAGCATGAACGTCGCGATGACCGCGAACGCGCCAGCGAGCCACCGCCGGTCGGAATCTGCCGAGGTGTTGCCGTGTGTGTGGCTGTGGCCTCCGCTCATCGTCATGCCCCCATTACCCGACGCATGACCGTAACGTATGCGTATATCCTGATATGAGCAATAGTGTGGTCGAGTGTTTCGGCAGTGTTCACCCGCGTTGTGTCTCAGCACCCGCACGCCTCACCGCGCCACGACCGGGCACCTTGCCAAACCGCGATCCCGGCGATACCCAGCCCGACGGCGGGGTCTAACCACCACCCGCCGCGCCATATAAAGGTGGCTGCCAAACCCAGCAAAACCCCGGCCGCCTGCGCGGCGCACAAGTAATTCTGCATGCCTTTGCCGATCGTGGCGGCAGATCCCAACGCCGCGCCGAGTTTGTGCTGCGCGCGTCCCAGCAGCGGCATCTGCACGACTGCGGCTACGGCCACCACGAGACCGATTACCGAGGCGTGTGCTACGTGCTCCCGCAGCAGGTGATGCACGGATTCTGCGGTGATGTAGGGGGCGCTGAGCCAAAACGACACCGCCACGCCGCGTTGGGCGCGCAGCTCGGCCGTGTCGGATAGGGTGCGCCAGCCGCTGAACCGCCAGATCACGATGAGGCTGGCCATCGCCTCAGGCGCGCTGCCCAGCGCCCACGCGCTCAGTGCGATAGAACCTACTGACACGCCCTGCCACAGCGCGACCCCCCCATCGACGACTACAAACACCAAGCTGACCAACGCTAGCCATCGCGCCGACCGGGCGGCCCGGTGCCACTGTGCGTCGCGAAAACGTGTCGTGGCCGCCGCGACGATAGTCGTTGTGGCGCAACCGCTCGCTTCCACAGTCATGGGCCGCTGTTCCGATTCACTCTGTGTCATAACGCCCGCCCGATGCGCACGCTGAGCGCGTTGATACACCCAGGGGTCATCCCCGGTGCGCGCGCACCTGGCGGTGCCCCGACGAATTCCCCGACGCGGGCCTGGCTGCCGCTGGGTGGTGCCAGAGTGCGGATATTTGGCGTTGCCGACGCCCTCGGGGCCGGTCTACGCAGCTGATGCCAATGCACCGCCTGAGGTTTTTGCGACCGTCCAACGCCTGAAAATCGGCTGCGGTATGCGGTTTTCGTCGCAAATGGGCAACCCGCGACAGTGACGGGGTTCGGGATCGTGGTTTGCAGATGATCGGCCATGGCTAGCTCCAGCGCCCGGTCATGGCGGGTACTTCGCTGGGGAGGATGAATTTCGTTGCTCCACAACCGGTCTCAGCGCACCCCGGCATCGCGGTGGAACGCCACGTCTGCGGTACCGACAACCTCCCCACGATGGCCGCTGCGCCGGAGTTCGTGGTAACTACCTCGCCACGATCGCCGCGCCGGCTCAGTCGGTGCCTCCCGACCGCACGGGAGCCAGCGAACCATGCCCGCACCGACACCGGTCGGCCCTTAGTCTGTGAGCCCTCCAACGCCGCACTTCCGGCTAGCGCCGCGATCAGTCGCGAGACCACTGATGACAACGCCGTGCAGGCCGAGCCCGGCTCTGAGGAATCCGTTTGATCCGTAGCAAAGCTCACCGTCGCGGGATCCGGGCTCGCCGCCGACGAGCCGGCTGGCGATGCGAGCTGCTCCAGCACGCCAGGCACGGCGCAGAGCACACGCGAATCGGCGCCAACCATGGCTGACATGGGCATCGATGATGACTCGCCGTCGGCGCAGCCTTGCCTTGTGGCGGCCGGTAATCCGACCCGAGGAGCAACGAACGCGTCGAGCTGCGCGGCGAGGGCCGAGCTGCGCGCATACCGGTACATCGCATCGGCATTCTGCGCCCACATCTGGCCGTAATCTGCCTCGGTGACTGCGATATCCGGTGCGTTCTGACCCAGGACGTTTGTTCTCAGCAGCGAGCTCAAGTGGCTGCGGTTGGCGGCAATCACCTGGGGTGAAACGGTCGTTGCCAGTGCCGTTTCGTAGGCAATCGCTGCCGCGCGGGCCTGGGTCGCCGTGTGTTCCGCCTGAGCCGCAGTGCTGCTCAACCATGTGAGGTAGGGCGCGGTCGCGTCCTCCATCGACGCCGACGCCGGACCACGCCAGCAATCATCAGCCAGCTCAGAAATCACCGCCCCGACAGAGGCAGCCGCCGAATGCAGTGCGTCGGCAAGCACGTCCCACGCGCCGGCGGCGATCAACATCGGTCCCGGACCCGAACCCAGATACAGTTTGGCGGAATTGATCTCCGGTGCTAACGCTCCAAAATCCATGTCACAGTCCCCGGCAGCTCAGCGGACCGCAGTTCTAGCTGTGGCGATCATCTGTGAGGGGATGCTGGAAGCACCGAGAACCACCCACACACCTGAAGCTGCTCGGTGGTTCGAATGTAAACCCCGTAGGGGGCTCCTATTCATAAGGGGAGCTGCGGTTGACGATGCGGGTTCGACGGCGTGATAAGTCATTGAGTTCTCCTGAACGACATAGGCTTTCCAGCGAAGCGCTAAACCCCTGGCGGGGTCGCTTCAGTGATTTCAGTGCGGCCGATTACACGGCTGCGCAGTAGGCGCGTATGTCAGATGACTCGACGCAGTCCAATTCGAGCGGGACTCAACGTGTTTTGCACGTCGGCGACCGATTCCGGCGATACCGCGTAACCGTTGAACGGGCACGGCACCGGAGAGGTTCAGCGTCGAACGATCTGACGCTGATACATCAGCGCCGTGCGAGGCACAACCGTGTCAACAGGTCGTGACCAGTGATGAGCGTGGCGGGCCCGCGCGGCGGACCCCGCAGGGTCTGCTGGGCGCGGTCCAAGCCGAAGCGCGAAACACTGCTGGTCGCTACCGCCCCGAGAACTCCCAGGATAAGAAGTGGACTCGCCGAGCGGGATAGGTCGGCCACTGCCGCCGACTCGGGACACCACGGCGACAACCCCGTACCGCAATGCGTGTGATCTGCATTAACGGCCAATGGACTACTAGCCGCGCTGGCCCACCCATGGGCCGAATCAACCGTGATAGCCGCATGCCACGCGTGCTCGGCGTTGCCGCCCAGCAGCCAAACTGCCGCTGCGATGGCAATGGCCCATCCCAGCAATGGCCGTCGAAGTAGGTTGGTGCGCACAATGCCGTCAAATGTAGCAGCCTCTCCAACGCCGAGGTCCGATGCTGCAACGTTGGTGTCCTTTTTGTAACCCGCTCGCAGTCGTCCTGATCCGGCGCGCACCGGGCCTTCGGTCCGCCCCCAGCGGCGGCACACTGTCACTGCACCGACCGCAGAGCATGCCATCCTGACTGCCACCACGGTCGGCATTCGTTCCGGCGAGGACGTGGTCACGGTCGAAAGCACGCACTGACCGTGCGACTGAGTGGCGCGGTGAGACAACGGGTAGTCCGGCTGGATCGCACCGGTCCGTTTTGCCTGACGACGTCGACCGCCTCGACGCTCGTACTTCGGCAACGTGTCGGAATTATCCAGGCCGCCATAGCAGTCCGCGGTGAATTGCCACCCGAAGACGGCGCGGCTGCGCCGGCGCGGTTCGGTCGAGCGGATCGCCGCCTCAACCAGCGGATAACGAAAATCGATGTCCGCTGGCCCATATGCAGCGCAATACTATTTTCGAACAGCCGTTGCTCGAGGTGATCGTGCCGGCATTTATCGGGCGCGATCGCGTCCACCCGACCCGTGCACTCCAAATGCGAGTCCCATGCAACCGACAACCCGAGGCGACTGCAGGCCGGCGTAGCGATCCCACGCAAGCGGCGGCTCCATACGGCCGATCGAATTTTCGCCTTCAATCACGCGTCGTGGACTCCGTCACCGACGCCAATACGTCGATAACGATGGCCCATACCGTGCGCGCCCGACTGGCCAAAGGGCAATCGCAAACCATCCTGGTGCTGTTCCTGGTGAAGCGCACGGATGACCCTGACAATTCGGCGTACCTTGGCTAGCACCTGGCTTTCGGGCATTGTGCCGACCGATGAACTTATTACCTCTTGCCTTGTCCGGGTCGCTTGATGACCATCACCGCCGTCCTCAGACCGTCGGCTGCCTCCCACTTCGTCGCCCCGCTGCTATGGCCCAAAAGAGACAGTCTCCAAGCTGTACGCGCTGGCGCTTTTCGCGGCAGGGTTTTGGCCGCATGCCGCATGTTCGTTGTCTAGTCGCGACCAGGTTGACAGCGAGCCGTCTTGATGTCAGCTAAGCAGATTCTAAGCGGAGAATCTCTTCCCGGGCAGCAGCGAGGTTGATGATCAATGCATCGATATCCGGCACGGT
>NZ_JCALDM010000025.1:0-30570 GCF_059812845.1 Mycobacterium sp. NGS34 | reverse complement strand
CCCCGCCCGCGCCCCCGGCCCCCGCCCCCCCCCCCGCCCCCCCCCGGCCGCCCCCCCCCCCCCCCGGCAGCTAGGCCACGAACAAGCCGGCGAAGTCGGCACCCGCGGCCAGGGTCTGGTCGAAGATGCCCTCGATGCCGCCGATGTTGCCGCCGTTGAAGACCTGCGCACCGGTGCCGGTCAGGACCGTGCCGACCGCCGGGAACTGCACACCGCCCAGGAAGCTGTTGAGCGTTTGCTCGCCGGTGAGCACGAACAGGTTGGGGATGTTGAAGAGCCGGTTCAGGCCGCCGTTGAAGGCGGTGTTGCTCCCGAACGTCGCTGTCTCCCAAGCCATTTCGCTGTTCACCAGGTTGGTGTTGAAGGCGACCTGCGCCGGGATCACGCTGGACAGGAAGTTCAGCTGACCAGAAGCCAGGCCCTGCAACCCCGCGGTGGGCGCCGCCACCAGCGCCACCCCGAGGTTGGGAATCGTGGTTAACAGCGATCCGTTCAGCATCGCGTTCACCGACGCCTGCAAGCCCGCCGCGTTGATCCCCGCCGTCAACGCGGCCTGGAGGGAGCCGTTGCCCGTCAACGCGGTTGCGACCCCGCTGATGACGTTGAGGTCCCACAAGAATTTGGTGTCCACGGCGCCTAGCAGCCCGCCGAGCGCGCCGCCGGCGATCAGGTTGGCCGGGGCGCCGACCGCGAGGCTGGCCAGGATCGCGCCGCCGGTGGGAAGCTGCGCGCCCAGGATGCTGTCGAAGGTCACCTCACCGGTGCCCAGCAGCAGGTTCCAGAAGTTGAAGGCGCTGTCGAGCGCGCCACCCAGGGCACCCGTGCCGCCGAAGAGCGCCGTCTCGATCGCGGTCTCCTGGGCGACCAGGGCCGCGTTGAGGCCGAGCTCGTTGGTGATCAGCGCCGTGTTGAAGCCGACCTCCATCGCCTGCAGCTGGGTGAGGAACGCGGGCACGTTCGGTGCGGTCAACAGCACCTGCCAGGGCGCGACCAGGTTGGCGAACAGCGTGGGAAGCCCGGCGATCCCCAGGCTGAGGCCACCGTTCAACGCGGCGTTCAGCTGCAGACCGAGCCCGTTGAGCCCGGCCATGATGTTGACCCCCAGGCTGGGGCTCAGGCCGAGAGAGCCGCCCAGCAAGTTCAGCGCGGCGGTCAGGTTGGCCGGCAGGGTGAGGCCGCCCGAGAGGGCCGGCAGGCCGGCGGTCAGGTTGGCGATCAGCGATCCGCCGGTTTGCAAGGCACCGGACAGCGCGGCCCCGAGGCCGGACAGGCTGCCACCGAAGCCGCCCGAGAGCGCGGCGTTGATCGCACCGTTCAGCCCGGCGAGCCCACCGGTGAGGCTGGCCTGCAGCCCCGGGAATCCGGCGGTCAGGCTTGTCACCAGCGCGTTACCGGTCTGGGCCAATCCCGACAGCCCACTGCTGATGTCCGCCGCCAGCGTGGCGCCGAGCGGCCCGAGGCCCGAAAGGCTGCCGCCGAGGCCGCCCGACAGCGCGGCGTTGATCGAGGCGCTCAGGCCCCCGAGGCCGCCGCTGAGGGTGGCCGCGAGCCCCGGCAACGCGAGGGTCAGGCCGCCGGCCAGGCCGGCGCCGAGGTTGGCCGCGAGGGTGTTGGCGGCCTGGATGAAGCCGGACAGTTCGTTGCCGAAGTCGGTAGCGAACGTCGCCACCAGCGGTCCGAACCCGCCAAAGCCGGCACCCAAGGAGCCCGACAGCGCGGCGTTGAGGGAGGCGTTCAGCCCCGACAGCCCGCCGGTCAGGCTGGCCTGCAGGCCGGGCAGCGCGGCGTTCAAGCCGCCCGCCAGCCCGGACAGCCCGGTGCCGATGTTCGTCGCGATCGCCCCGCCGGTCTGGGCCAGCGCCGTCAGCCCGCTGTTCACGTTCGTCGCGATCGCCGCACCGAGCGGGGCCAGCCCGAGGACGTTGGCGCCGAGGTTCGCCGATACCGCGGCGTTGAGCGAAACCCCGATCGCGTTGAGGTCGGCGCTCAGGCTGGCCGCCAGCCCCGAGATCCCGGCGCTCAGGTCGATGCCGAGCGCGGGGACCGCGCTCGCCAGTGTCTGCACAACGTTTACCTCGGCGGCCGCGTAGCTGCCCGCGCCCGCGCTCAAAGTTTGAACGAACTGCTGGTGGAATATCGAGGCCTGCGCGCTGAGTTGCTGGTAGCCCGCGGCGTGCGAGGAAAACAGGGCGGCAATTTCCGCCGAAACCTCATCGGCGGCGGCGGGGAGCAGGCCCGTGGTCGCGACGGCGGCGGCGCTGTTGGCCGAACCGATGGCAGAAGCAAGGTTCGCCAAATCCGTTGCCGCGTCGGCAATCAGCTCTGGCGCTGCGATGAGAAAAGACACGACAACCTCCCCGGTTCACCCCACGATGACCGCTAACGACTGTTTCCCGAACAGTCGATTCACGATGGCGGCAGCGTATCGAAATGGTGTGGTGAAAACGTTTGTTTGCGCGAACCGGCTATGCGGGTATTTAATTTGGCTTCCCGTTATGAATTCGTTACTTTTTTGGGTCGCCGAAGTGGGAGTACCCACTTTTGGGAAATAATCGTTTTCAGGTACGCGGAAAACCGCTTACGGCCCGGTTTTGATCCATTGGCCGGCGTCCCCGACGATGCCGACGGGGACCGCGCCCGTCAGGCTGACGTTTTGCACGCTGGGCCCGGCCGCGACGATCGTCGTGTCCTGCAAGATCGGCAGCACCGTGGACATGTTCCACAGCCGCGGTTCGACCGCGGTGATCACGTCGTTGATGCTCTTGGTGCCGTTGAGCGCGGCGTCGATGTTCGATTGGATGCTGCGGTCGCAGATTCCGGTGAGGTTCGACGGCGCCTGCACCAGGGCGCCGGGCTCGGGCGGGCGGCTGGGCGGTGACTGGGTGGGCGTCGTGGCGGTGGTGGCCGGCGCGGTGGACGGCGTCGGCCCGGCCGCCGGGGTGGTCGTCGCCACGTTCGAGGTCGGGACCGTCGTCGTCTGCAAAGCCGGGCAGCCGTAGCGCGACGCCAGCAGCGTCGCCAGGTTCCCCCCGGCCCGATGCCAGCCGACGATCGCGTCCACCTGGTTGTTGGCCAGCGCGTCGCGATACAGCGTCACCGGGTCCAGCGCCAGCACGGTCGCGGCGATGCCGACGTTGCGCAGCTGGTCAGCGGCGGTGTTGGCCACCGCGACCGAGGTCGGGTCGTTCGTCGCCACCCCGATGACCAGCGACAGCTGCTGGCCGTCCTTGCTGATGCGGCCGCGGGTGACTTCCGGCGGCCCGGTGCTCGCCGGCGTCGGCGACGGCGACGCCGTGCTGTTGGGTTCGACCTTGTATCCCGAGCTCTCAAACAGTGCCAGCGCGGCGGGCGTCGTCATCGCGGGCGGCGCGGTCGGCTCGTAGCCGGGGTCGCTGGGCGAGCGGATCTGGGCCTGGTCCAGCGTGACCGTGTTGTCGCTGCCCGCGCCGACGGCCGCCAGCAGGTCGACGTCGAGCAGGCCCAGGATCGCCTTGCGGACCTGGGAGTCGGACAGCTTGGACTCGTTGGCGCGCAGCGTGAGCTGCATGACCCGCGGCGTCACGATCCGCGCGGTGCGCACGTCCGGGATCGCCGACAGCTGCGCGAAGGCCGCGGAGCCGCCGTGCACCTGTGCGACCTGGGTATCGCCGTTGCGCACCGAATCCGCCAGCGCGGCCGGCGCGCCGGCCCGGCGGAACAGGATCAGTGCCGGCTTGGCCGGCGGGCCCCAGTAGCGGTCGTTGCGGGCGATCAGGATCTCGTCGCGCTGCGGGTCGATGCTCTCCACCCGGAATTGGCCGCCGGTGACCGGCAGGGCCCGCGCCAGCCCGGCCGCGAATCCGCCGGGCACGTCCTTGACGATGTGGGCCGGCAATATGTTGCTGAACAGCTCTTTCCACGCCGGATACGGTTGCGCGAAGGTGACGACGGCCTGCTTGCCGCCCTCGAGCGACTGCACCCCGGTGATGAGGTCGTAGCCGGCCGGATCGACGACCCCGGGCTGGCTGACCATCTGCCGCCACAAATACCAGAAGTCGTCGGCGGCGATCGGCGCGTTGTCGGTCCACTGCGCCTCCGGCCGGATCTTGTAGGTCACGGTGAACGGGTTCTGGTTCGTCACGTCCGCGGACACCAACAGGGTGGGGTCCATCTCCCAGCGCGAACCCGTCGGCGTGGCGGGGTCCGGCACCGGGCGGAACGCGCTGGGCAACACCAGCGCGCTGATCGCCGCGTTAACCGGCGACAGGTCCGACAGCAGGTGCGGGTTGAACCCGGCGCCGATCGAGTCGATGCCCATGATGATCTGGGTGGGCCGCTGCGGCGGCGGCGCCGAGTTGTGCGGCGTGTCGGTGCTCTGCGGCGCCGGCGGCGGGTTCACAGTGCACGCCGCCAGCGCCAGCCCGGCCAGCGAGACCAGCGCGCCGACCGTCAGGAACAGGCGGCGGGCTCGTCTCGGCACGCCCATCAGGGTATCGAGCAGCTGCTCAGCAGCCCGCCCAACCACGCCCTCGACGCGGCCCGGCGCCAAGCCGCTAGCCCCGCGCCTTGGCCCGCGCCCGGCTGCGGGCCCGGGAGGTGGCGTCGAGCTCGACTTTGCGCACCCGCACGATCTCGGGGGTCACCTCGACGCATTCGTCTTGCGCGCAGAACTCCATGGCCTGTTCCAGGTCGAGCTCAAGCGGCTTGGCCAGCGTCTCGATGACGTCCGCGGTCGACGACCGCATGTTGGTCAGCTTCTTCTCGCGGGTCACGTTGACGTCGAGATCCTCTGCGCGCGGGTTGATTCCGACGACCATGCCCTCGTAGGTGTCCTGTCCGGGCTCGACGAAGAACTGGCCCCGGTCGGCGAGCTGGATGAGGGCGAACGGCGTGATGGTGCCCGACCGGTCGGACACCAGCGAGCCGGTGTGGCGGGCCCGGATCTCCCCCGCCCACGGGCGGTAGCCGT
The DNA here is from genome assembly GCF_059812845.1 of Mycobacterium sp. NGS34. Classification (NCBI taxonomy): domain Bacteria; kingdom Bacillati; phylum Actinomycetota; class Actinomycetes; order Mycobacteriales; family Mycobacteriaceae; genus Mycobacterium; species Mycobacterium sp. NGS34. Next base: position 25,622 of record NZ_JCALDM010000025.1, on the reverse strand, counting down.
CGAACACGGCGTTGGCGATGCCGGTGCCGCGCGTGATCGTGAGGAAGTCGGTGCGGAAACCGATCAGGCCGCGGCTGGGCACGACGAAATCCATCCGGACCCAGCCGGCCGCGTGGTTGGCCATCTCCTCCATGCGGCCCTTGCGGCCGGCCATCAATTGGGTGATCGCGCCGACGAATTCCTCGGGGCAGTCGATCGTCATCGCCTCGAACGGCTCGTGCAGCCGACCGTCGATGGTCTTGGTGACCACCTGCGGCTTGCCGACGGTCAACTCGAAGCCCTCGCGGCGCATCTGCTCGACCAGCACGGCCAGGGCGAGCTCGCCGCGGCCCTGCACCTCCCAGGCGTCGGGCCGGCCGATGTCGACCACCCGGATCGACACGTTGCCGACCAGCTCGGTGTCCAGCCGGCCGTGGACCATCCGCGCGGTCAGCTTGTGACCGGACACCTTGCCCGCCAGCGGCGAGGTGTTGGTGCCGACCGTCACCGAGATCGCCGGCTCGTCGACCGTGATGCGCGGCAGCGCGTGGGCGTGGTCGGGATCGGCCAGCGTGTCGCCGATCATGATCTCGGGGATGCCGGCCACCGCCACGATGTCGCCGGCGACCGCCTCGTCGGTGGGGCTGCGCTCGACGCCCTCGGTGGCGAGCAGCTCGGTGATCTTGGCGCTGGTGATGACCGGCACCCCGTCGACCTCGCGCATCCAGGCGACCTGCTGGCCCTTGCGCAGCTTGCCGTTGTAGATGCGGATCAGCGCGAGCCGCCCGAGGAAGGCCGACGCGTCGAGGTTGGTCACCAGGGCCTGCAGCGGCGCCTCCGGGTCGCCCGACGGCGGCGGGATGTGCTCCATCAACACGTCGAACAGCGGGTCGAGGTTGTCGCCGGCGGGCGCCTCGCCGTCGGCGGGCTGCTCGGTGCTCGCGATGCCCGCCCGCCCGGACGCGTACAGCGTCGGCAGGCCCAGGGCGTGCTCGGCGGCCTTGGCCGCCTCGTCGTCGAGGTCCGACGCGACGTCGAGCAGCAGGTCGTGGCTGGCGTCGACGACCTCGGCGATGCGCGCGTCGGGCCGGTCCGTCTTGTTGACGACCAGGATGACGGGAAGATGCGCGGTCAGCGCCTTGCGCAGCACGAACCGGGTCTGCGGCAACGGGCCCTCGGAGGCGTCGACCAGCAGCAGCACCCCGTCCACCATGGACAGTCCGCGCTCGACCTCCCCGCCGAAGTCGGCGTGCCCCGGGGTGTCGATGACGTTGATCACCGTGACCGTCCCATCCGGGTGATGGCGGTGCACCGCGGTGTTCTTGGCGAGGATGGTGATGCCCTTTTCCTTTTCCAGGTCACCGCTGTCCATGATGCGTTCCTGGGTGTCGTCGCCGCGGTGGTGCAGCGCCCCGGATTGCCGCAGCATCGCGTCGACCAGGGTGGTTTTCCCGTGGTCGACGTGGGCGACGATGGCGACGTTGCGGAATGGCACGTCGGTGATTCTGGCAGCGGGGGCCTCAGATAGCGAACCGGCAGATGCTCGAGGGCCCGAGGGCGTTGTGTGTGCGGTGGCGGCGCTCCTTGTGCAGCGTCGGCGCCCCGGCTCGGCGTGTCGTCGCCGTCAGCGCACGCACAACGCCCTGAGCGCACTTTCGATCACAGCGCTCGAACCAGGTCGGGTAGCCAGCCGCGATCGGCCGGCACCCAATCGACGTCGTGCAGCTCCGCGGCGGTCACCCACCGCAGCGCCCGATGATCCCGCGGGTGTGGCTCGCCGCCGAGCAGCCGCACCCGATACGCCCGCAGCGTCATCGTCTGGTTCAGCGGAATGTCGGAGCCGAGGCGGTCACCCACCACAACGTCGCCGCTCTCAATGCCCAACTCCTCCACCAACTCTCGGGCCAGCGCCTCGCGTTCGGATTCGCCGGGCGCGACCTTGCCGCCGGGCAGCTCCCAGCGGCCTGCCAATTCCGGCGGCCGGGCCCGCTGCGCGACCAGGACCCGGGCGCCGGAGATGACCGCTGCGGCGACGACGATCTGGGTCGGCATGGGCAGTGACGGTATACCGTCAGGATGCGGGTCCCCGGGGCGGCCATCGTCCGCGAACGAATCCCCTTGAGGCACAACGCCTCTATTACGTTTTGAACGCCAAAGTGGAATACTCGACTGTATCGGTTACCACCTCTACCGGGCACTTCTGAGAATCGGGGTTGGCCATGATCACCGAACCCGCAAAGACGTTCTCCCGCACCTTCAGGGGCTACGACACGGCCGCGGTCGACGCCTACCTCGAGGTGTTGTTCACCAAGCAGAAGTTGCTGATCGACGAGCTTCAGAACTTAAGAGCCCAGCGAAATGAATGCGGCGACGAAGCGGCCGCCCTGCGTATCGAAGTCGCCTGCCTCAATGATGAGGTCGCCATGCTCTCGGACACCTCGCCGTCGCCCTACGCGATGCAACACCGGATGGCGAAGTTGCTGCGACGCGCGCTCGACGAGGTTTCGCGGATGCACTCCGAGGCGCGAGCCGAGGCCGACGCCCTGATCGCGGTAGCCGAAGCGGAGGCCCAGGCGGCGCAGCGAGAGCACCAAGAACTGTTGGCGGACATGGCCTTACAACAAAAGGCGCTCGAAAGGCAGTGTGCGGAGACCAAGAAAAACGTCGACGCCGAAGTCGCTGGGAGGCGCGCCGAAGCCCAATCGTCGATCGATCACGCGTTCCAGGAAGCCGAGCACGAGCGTGAGCGGCTCCTCGCCGACGCAAAGCGGCAAGCTCGTCTATTGCAGGAGCAGGCCCGGCAAGCGGTGGCGCAGGCGAATCAGCAACGCATCCTGATCCTGGAGGAACTGATGGGTGTCGCCGGCGACCTGCAGGCGGTTCCGGCCAGCCTGGAGTCCGCCTACCAGGAACTGAACAACGCGGCGGAGGCGAGCGTCGTGGTGCCCTTGGACCAGAGAAGTCAAGCGCCGGCCGGCCCCGCCGTAGCCTCGTAGGTGAGCACCGTTCCCATCCCAGACGAGAGGACGCCTCCGGCATGGCTGTGTTAACGGATGAGCAAGTGGACGCCGCACTGCCCCAACTCAACGGATGGGAGCGTGCCGACGGCGCCCTGCGCCGGTCGATCAAGTTTCCGTCGTTTCTCGACGGCATCGACGCGGTGCGCCGGGTGGCCGAGCACGCCGAGAGCAAGGATCATCATCCCGACATCGATATCCGTTGGCGGACAGTGACTTTCGCGTTGGTCACCCATTCCGAGGGCGGCATCACCCAGAACGACGTCGACATGGCGCGCGACATCGACGGGATCGTCGAGGGCTAGGCCCTCGAGGCCTCGCGCCGGCCGGCGGTCGCCATCCAGATCAGCGTCACCATCGCCGCCACGATGTAGATCAGCCCCGCCCAGGCCAGATACCACGGTCGGCCGATCTGCCAGATCGTCGGTTGCGCGAAGCTCAGCAACCACGGCACCCCGACGATCGTGAGCGCCAACCAGCCCCAGCCGACGATGCGGGCGCCCGGCCACCCGCGCGGCGGCCCGTGAATCGCCCAGATCATGAGCGGCACCAGCCACACCCAGTGGTGGGTCCACGAGATCGGCGAGAGCAGCAGCCCAAACAGCTCGACCACCAGCAACCTGCCGAGCCGATCGGTGGGGTCCAGCGCCCGCCAGGCCAGGACGGCCAGCGCCGCCGTCACGGCCAGGGCGGCCACCACCAGCGGACCGAAGCCGGCGTCGTGGCCGAGGATCCGCGAGATGCCGCCGCGCCAGGATTGATTGAACGACGTGGCGATCGGCCCGACCCGGTGCGCGTCGCCCAGCAGATCGGTGAAGTAGTAGCGGGCCTGATCGCCGACGACCAGGACCGACACGCCCACGGTGGCCAGGAAGACCACCGCCGAGAACACCGCGGCACCCCAGCGCCGGGCGCCGAGCAGGTAGACCCCGGCGATCGCCGGCGTGAGCTTGATGCCGGCCGCCACGCCGACCAGAAGCCCCGATAACCACCAGCGGGTCGACCAGGCCGCCCACAGCACCACCAGCATGAGCAGGACATTCACCTGGCCGTAGTCGAAGGTGCTGCGCAGCGGCTCGATCCAGATGGTGACCGCCGTCCACAGCATCGCGACTCGGTGACCGGCCCCGGCCGGCACGCCCATCAGGCGCTGGCTGATCCGGATCGCGCCGTACAACGCGGCCATCGTCGCGACCTGCCACAGGAACGCCACCAGCCCAAACGGCAGCAGGTGCAGCGGGTAGAACACGACCGCCGCGAACGGCGGATACGTGAACGGCAGCGGGAAGTCCGGCGTCTGGTCGGCGTAGACGTAGCTGTACAGGGTGCCCGGATGGTCGATCGCGGCGGCGCCGCCGAGGTAGACGTGCAGGTCCACGAAGTTCGCGCCGTTCGGCGCCAGGTAGGTCCAGGCGAGTCGCGCGGCGACGCTCGCGATGAGCAGCGCCGGGGCGGCCGCCAGACGGGGGCTGGCGAGCCGCCGGGTGCGGGGTGCCGCCCGGGCGGCGGGGATGGTGTCTATGCGCCCGACTTTAGCCATCGCCCGGTGTTCTGTGGGCCGCTCGGTCACCGCCGTCACTCGTATCGGTAACGATCGAATAAATGCCACACGTGTCACTTGAGTCACACCAGCATCAAAGTAACTTCGGCCTCGGACCCGTCATCGACAACCAGGGAGAGTCATGCCAACCATCTGGACCTATTTGCGAGCGGCCGCCGTCGTGGCCGGCTCGTCCGCCGCCCTACTGACGGGCGGTATCGCCCACGCCGACCCCGTGCCCGCCCCCCAGGTGCCCAACATTCCGCAGCAGCTGATCAGCTCCGCGGCCAACGCACCTCAAATCCTGCAAAACCTCGCCACCGCGCTCGGCGCCACGCCGCCCGCGGCGCCGGCGTCCCCCGGCATCACCTTCCCGGGAATGCCCTCGGCGGCCTCGCCGGTGTCGCCTTCGGCGGGCCTCCCGTCGATTCCGGGACTCACCCCGCCCGCCGCGGCCACGGCCCCGGCGGCGACGCCGACGATCCCGGGCCTTGGCCAGATCCCGGGCCTCGCCCAGGCGCCGGCGGCACCCGCCGTCCCGGCCGCTCCGTCGATCCCGGGGCTGCCCGCCATCCCGGGGCTGTCCGCGCCGGCGGCTCCGGCCGCGCCGGCAACCCCGCAGATCCCGCAGGCGAAGGTGGACATGCCGGCGCTGCCGTCCGGCCTGCCGGTCAACGTGCCCGCGCAGCTGACGATTCCGCAGGATCTGCAGGCGCTGGCCGGGGGCCAGGCTCCGGCGGCTCCCGCCGCGCCGGCCGCACCGGCCGCGCCGGCGCTGCCGTCGCTGACCAACCCGATGGCACCGCTGCTCGCGGCCATTCCCTGAGCAGCTCGTTAGCCGACTAAACCGCCACCAACGACCGGAGGACATCGTGGCAACCACTCGGAATCTGTCCAAGGGTTTGGCCGCTGTCGTCACGGCGTCGGCTGCCGCGCTCGGGTTCTGCCCGAGCGCGGCGGCCGACCCGGCGGCGCCGCTGCCGACTCCGCAGGCGAACTCGACCCAGCAGTTGCCGGGCCTGCCGGCGCTGTCGGAGCTGAGCCCGATAATCCAGCAGGCGGCCAGCAATCCCGGGCAGGCTACGCAGCTGCTGATGGCGGCCGCGCAGGCGTTCTCGCACAACCCGACGGCACCCGCCGAATCCAAAAACGTTGCGGCGTCGGTGGATAAGTTCGTGGCCGAGCCCGGTGCGCCGGTGACCGCACCGGTGCAGCACGTGCCGCCGCTGGGCATCGAGCCCGGGCTGCAGTCGCACCTGCCGCCGGGGATCGACCCGGCTCGCGCGGCGGGCCCCGGGCCCGTCACGGCACCCCAGGCCGCCCCCTCGGCGGCCACGCCGCCCGCAGCCACGCCGGGCACCGAGCCCGTCGCGGCCGCCGTCCCGCAGCCGGCACCCGCAGCGGCACCGGCGCCCGCGCCGGCCCCCGCCCCGGACGCCGCACCGGCACCCGCGCCGGCTCCCGCGCCGGGTTTGGGCCCTGACGCCCCGCCCACGCAGGACTTCATGTATCCCTCGATCGGGACCAACTGCCTTGCCGACGGCAGCAGTTCGATCGCGACCGCGCTGTCGGTGGCGGGACCGGCCAAGATCCCGACGCCCGGACCCGGGCCGGGCCAGACCGCCTACGTGTTCACCGCGGTCGGCACGCCGGGGCCCGCCGAGGTGCAGAAGCTGCCGTTGAACGTCACCTGGGTCAACCTGACCACGGGCAAGTCCGGGACGGTGGCGCTCAAGCCGCGCACCGACATCAACGGGGACGGGCCGACGACGCTGACGGCGATCGTCGACACCGGCTCGGGCAGCATCATGTCGACGATCTTCGGGCAGGTCACGACCAAGGAAAAGCAGTGCCAGTTCATGCCCACCATCGGCTCGACGGTGGTGCCCTAGGGTTTCCAGGCGGGCGAGCGACCGAGATGGCTGAGAATGCGGTCGAAATCGCTCGCGCCGTCGGACGCTGCGACGGCCGGGCCGAACGGGGCGCCGTCCGTCGTGCGGTACTCCCCGTCCGGAACGACGAACACGAGCGGTAGCACGGCGGCGACCACGTCGTCCGAAAGCGCAAGGGGGACATCGACGCTCCGCGCCACGTCCCAGCCGTGCACCACGTAGTCCACGAAGTGGAAGCCGATCGCGATCGCGCCGGGGAACGCCGCCCCGGGGCCGAATTCGGGCAACGAGAAACTCGCCTCGAGCACCCCGTCGGCGGCGAACGCGTCGAGCACGTCGGCGGCGGCCGCGGCGTAGGTGCCGCCGGGATCGGCCGCGACGGCGTCGACCACGCGGTCGGCCGCCCAGATGGCCTCGCTGTCGCCGCCGCCACGCGCCGCGGCGGCGAACCCGTGATGCTGCGCGGTCATGTGGGTGAGCAGGTCCAGCAGGCTCCAGCCCGCGCAGGGTGTGGGCCGGTGCAGATCGTCTCGGGTGACGGCCGCGACGACGTCGACGGACGCCTGCACGGCGGCTCGGTGGAACGGTCGAACATCAGATATCGTATGCATGCGCTTACGATATGCAGGCGCATATAATCTGTCAACGGCTACGCTTCCCGCATGGCATCGACGCGTCCCGATCTCGCGGCGATGATGGCGCCGCTGGTTCGCGAGATGATGGCGGCCGAGGTCCCCGTGCTGGAGGCGCGTGGCTTGTCGATGTGGGGCTATGTCGTGCTGAGCGCGCTGGATCGCTCGCCGGTACGCAGCCAGGCCGCGCTCGCGGAGGCCATCGGCGCCGACAAGACGCGCATCATCCCCACCCTCGACGACTTGCAGGAGCGCGGCTACATCGAACGCCGGCCCGACCCCGACGACCGGCGCGTGCGGCTGCTGGCGCTCACCGATGCGGGCCGGGCCGCGAAAGATGGTGCGCAGGAAGACATCCAGCGCGGCGAGGAGCGCTGGCTGGGGCGGCTGTCGGCCGACGATCGCCGCGCGTTCCTGCGCGCCCTGCGTCAGCTTGCAGCCACCGACGGCGGCTAGCTAATAGGCCATGAAGAGGATGGCGTCGCGGTCGTACTCCAGGCCCGGATGGGCGCTGGCGAGGTGCGCCTGGGTGAGCTCGACCAGCTCGTCCTCGTCCTTGCCGGTGATGGCTTCCCCGCACGGACACGTTATGTGTGTCTTCACGTTGCCGCCTTTCCCTTCGCTGCTGCCTTCATCTGTTTTTTATACGATCGCACCTTCCCGAGGGACTGCGCGTCGACGATGTCGGCGACCGACAGGTGCGCGCCGGCCTTGCCGAAGTCGCCGGCCGCCTCCCGCCAGCCCGTCGGCGTCACGCCGTACTGCTTGCCGAGCAGCGCCAGGAAGATCTTTGCCTTCTGCTCGCCGAAGCCGGGCAGCCCCTTGAGCCGGCGCAGCAGCTCAGCCCCGTCGGGCTTGCCGGCCTTCCACAACCCGGCCGCGTCGCCGTCGTAACGGTCCACGATGATCTGCGCCAGGGCCTGGATGCGCTTGGCCATCGATCCCGGGAAGCGGTGCACCGCAGGCCTTTCCGAGCACAAGGCGGCGAACTTGTCCGGGTCGTAGTCGGCGATTTTGGCCGCGTCCAGGCCGCCCATCCGATCCGCGATCTTCTTCGGGCCGGCGAACGCCGTCTCGAACGGCACCTGTTGGTCCAGGAGCATGCCGACCAGCAACGCGAACGGGTCATCTTCCAGCAGCGCATCGGCCGCGGGCTCCTGCGCCAGGCAGAGCTTCGACATACGCCGACTTTAGCGCCCGGGCTATCGTGGCGTGGTGGTGGATGAGGCCAAGTTGGAACTGATGCTGGCCCGGGACGAACTGCATCAGCTCGTCACCGCCTACTGCCGGGCCGTGGACCGCGCCGACTACGCGGCGCTGCGCAACCTGTACCACCCCGACGCGACCGACTTGCACGGCTCGTTCTCGACGGGCGGCGTCGAGCAGTTCATCGAACAACTACGGGCCGCCGAACCGTACGTGCGCGTCTCCCAACACAACGTCACCACAACGAATTTCGTGATCGAAGGCGACACCGCCCGCGGTGAGATCTACTGCCTGGTGTTTCACACCTTCGCCGGTCCCGAGCACGACGTCGACGTCATCATCGGCGGCCGGTATCTGGACCGGTACCTCAAGCACGACGGCGCCTGGAAGTTCAGCCACCGCACCATCGTGGCGGACTGGGCCTACCGGAAGGACCCGTCGGAGCTGGACTTCGGACACCCGAGCACCCGCGGCAGCGTGCGCGGCCAGCCCGGCCAGGCCGACCCGTCGATCGGACTATTCACAGTCGACTGAACCGATGGCATCCTTTCGGGATGAGCGTGCGGGACGAGTCGGCCGCTGGGCGGCAGTTCGTGGCCAAGCTCCCGTTCCCGATGTCCAAAGCGATGTCGAAAATGATCACCGACGAGGCGCGCCCCAACTGGATCTACTTCATCGTCATGGGGATTGCGTTGGGGGCGGTCTACGGCGGCTTCTACCTGGCGGAGCACGCCCCGGCGGGCTGGGAACACAGCACCGGCGCCGTCGTGATCGGGGTCGTCCTCGTCGTGGGCGCGCTCGCATATGTCGGGTGGCGCGCCACCGGGGAGATTCCGATTACGGTCGCGGCCGACGGGCTGACGGTCAACAAGGGGCACGCGGTGGTGTTCTCGTTCAGCGATGCGACGCTGGGCCTCTGGGCCTACGGCAGCGCGACCAAGGTGATGGGTAGCGCGCTGCACCTGCGGTCCGGTAGCCATCACTTTGTCCTCGGCGGACGGGATCATCGGGTGGCCGCCGGAACGCGCCTCGACGAGCCGCCCCAGGGCTACGTCGACGCCTGGTTGTGGCCGTCGGATTTCGACGAGCTGCTCGCCATGGTCGGCCGTCGAAGTCGATTGGCTGCGCACCAACCCGGGCCGGCGGAACTGGCTCGCTGCCTGCTGTATCCGAACATGGAATTGGCGCAACAGATGTCGATGTGGTCCGTCGTGGGCAAGAACCGACTCTTCGCGGCGTCCTCGCGGCCACTGGTGGCCCTGGAGCTGGGCGCGGATTCGATCCGCGTGGTCGACGCGAGCAACGGGGCGGTCATCGCGACGGCTCCCGTTGCGCAGGTGACCGCGACACCGGAAACCTACAAATGCCGGCGGTGGCGAAACGGCCCGTCCTACAAGCAACCCAAGCCGTCGCCCGTTCTCGTGCTGTGCGTTCCCGGCGTCGAGCCCATGCCTATCGGATGTCAGGAGTACCGCGGCGTCCTGGACTTCTCATCGCGGTTCGCCTGGCACGGCGCGGTCCCGTATCGGGTGAACCGGCCGGCCGACTACTCCGTCGCCGCCGGCGACTGGTTGTTACTTGTCGACAAATTCGGCTTGACCCCGCGGCTGGTGGACAGGGCCCACCCGAATTAACCGCTCTTGCGGCGGAATTCGCGGCGGCTCTCCACCGGACCGTGTGCCCGCGAGTGCTTGTCGCCGCCGTCTTTGTGATCGGATGCGCCCGCCGACTTGGCCTTCTTGCGGTCGAGGGCTTCGCGGAACTTGCGCTTCGTGTCGTCCTCGTGTTCGGAGTTCGATTCGGCCATACCGGCAGCCTAGCCTGGTCGGGCGCGTGTGGCTCCTGGTTTTACCGCTTACCCGGCGGCATGCCGTAGACGTGCGAGATCCGCAGCGTCATCAGCACCCGCCGGTCGGTGACCATGGCCTCCCGGAAGTCGTCCCAGTCCGGGTGCTCCCCGGCGATGTTGCGATACAAGGCAATCAGCGCCTCGACGGTGTCGTCGCCGGGCGCGGCGGCCGGGGGCGTCAGCTCGGCTGTCCCCTCGGCGACGGCATACGACCATCCGTCGTCGGCGTCGACGAGGATCGAGGCCCGCGGGTCGCGGCGCAGGTTGCGCGTCTTGGCCCGCGGCTCGGTGATCGACACGCGCACCACCAACTCGCGCGGGTCGAAGTGATAGCTCACGTTCGACAGTTGGGGCCGCCCGTCGCGCTTGATGGTGGCCAGCACCCCGAGGGAGTTTCCGCTGATCACGGCCAACAGCTTGTCGTCGAAGACTTGGCGTCCCATGCACCGAGCCTACGTCGTGGTGAAATCGGGGCATGACCAAATACGCGGCCTTCCTGCGCGGCGTCAACGTCGGCGGCGTCAACCTCAAAATGGCCGAGGTCGCCGCCGCGTTGACCGGAGCCGGGTTCGCCAATGTCAAGACCATCTTGGCCAGCGGCAACGTGCAGCTGGAGTCGTCTGCAAAAGCGGCCGCGGTGCGCAAGAAGGCTGAGGCCACGCTGCGCGAGCGGTTCGGCTACGACGCCTGGGTGCTGGTGTACGACATCGATACGGTGCGCGCCGTCGTCGACGCCTACCCGTTCGAGCGCGAGGTCGAGGGGTACCAGTCCTACGTCACGTTCGTCGCCGACAAGGCGGTGCTCGACGAGCTGGCCAAGCTGAGCGCGGGCCCCGACGAGAAGATCAGCCGCGGTGACGGCGTCGTCTACTGGCAGGTTGCCAAGGGCAGCACGCTGGACAGCACGATCGGCAAGACGATGGGCAAGCCCCGCTACAAGTCCTCGACGACCACCCGCAACCTGCGCACCCTGGACAAAGTGTTGCGCTGATTGCGTTGCGCGCCAGCGTCAGTCGTCGGGCACGTTGGTCAGGTAGCGCATCGCGTCGGACTTGGTCAGGCCCAGCGCCTTGGCCACCTCGACGTACTCCTTGGCGGCCGCGGCCATCGCGGCGTCGGTCGGATCGAAGCGGGAGATGAAAGTGCCGAAGCGCCCGCGCGTTTCGACGATCGCCGCCGACTCGAGCTCGCGGTAGGCCCGCGCCACGGTGTTTGCCGCGACCCCGAGCTGACCCGCCAGGTCACGCACCGTCGGGAGCCGGGAACCCGGGGGCAACGCACCCGCCCGGACCCCGTCGATGACCTGGGTTCTGAGCTGGTCGAACAGCGGTTTGCCCGCCTTGACGTCGACCTTCAGCCAATCCCTCAGCTCCACTTCTTCAGTATGTCCCAAGCACGACTATCTTTGTGGGATGCGAGTAACTGTGCTCAGCGGCGCGGGGATCTCCGCGGAGAGCGGCGTTCCGACATTCCGGGACGACAAGAACGGATTGTGGGCCCGCTTCGATCCCTACGAGCTGTCCAGCACGCAAGGGTGGCGCAAGAACCCCGAACGGGTGTGGGGCTGGTATCTGTGGCGCCACTACCTGGTCGCCGACGTCGAACCCAACGCCGGGCACTTCGCCATCGCCGCCTGGCAGGACCACGCCGAGGTCACCGTCGTCACCCAGAACGTCGACGACCTGCACGAGCGCGCCGGCAGCACCCCGGTCCACCACCTGCACGGCAGCCTTTTCGAATTCCGTTGCGACCGTTGCGATATGGACTACACCGGTCCGCTGCCCCGAATGGCCGAACCGGCGGTGGAGGTCGAGCCTCCGGTGTGCCACTGCGGCGGCCTGATCCGGCCGGACATCGTCTGGTTCGGCGAGCCGCTGCCCGACGAGCCGTGGCAGCGCGCGGTCGACGCGACGCAGTCCGCCGACGTGATGGTCGTCGTGGGCACCTCGGCGATCGTCTACCCGGCGGCCGGGCTGCCGGACCTGGCGCTGTCCCGCGGCAGCGTCGTCGTGGAGGTCAATCCCGAGCCGACGCCGCTCACCCCGAACGCCACGATCAGCATCCGCGAGAGCGCGAGCCAGGCGTTGCCGGAGCTGCTGCAGCGGCTGCCCGCCCTGCTGAGGTAGGGCCGCGCCGAGTCTCGGCGCAAAAAACTAAGGGCGCCGCGCGCGGCCCAGCGCCAGCTCCGACACCGGCAACGGCGCCCACACCGGCAGCGTCCACTCCCGCCGCGAGGTGTCCACCTCGAAGCCGGCGTCGACGATCGCGCGCTCGGTGTCGCGATGTGTGTGGCAGTTGCCGAACAGCCTGGGCCACAGCGTCGCGTCGGCGAACCGCTGGAGCCGGCCGCGCCCGCCGGCGCTGGCCACGTGCTCGAGATACCGCAGCTCCCCACCCGGCCGCAGCAGCGAATACATCCGGCCCAGCACGCCGGGGACGTCGCGCACCGAGCACAACACCAGCGAGCACACCACGGCATCGAAGAGCTCGCCGTCGCTGAACGCCTCGGCGGTCTCGCCGATCACGACGACCGGCACGGGCGCCGCCTCGGCCGCAACGCGGGCGTGGGTCCTCAGCCGCGGCTCTGGCTCGACGGCGATCACCTGCTCGACCCCCGGCGGGTAGTTGGCGAAGTTCGTCCCGACGCCCGCGCCGATTTCGAGCACCCGGCCCGTCAGCCCGGCCACGTTCTCGCGGCGCAGCGCCCGGACCGCCTCGGCCTCGTGGGCGGCGACGACGGGCCAAACGCGCGCAAAGAACGGGTTGTCGATCGCGCGCTCGGCTGCCTGCGTCATTTCCGCGACTCCTCCTGCGGCCGGTGCGCCGCCACCCATGACGCCAACATCTGGGGGGTGGCGTCCCGGCCGCAGTATCCCATTACCAATTGTCCGCAGAACACCGAGGACAGCACCCGGTCAGCGAACGCCTCGGCGTCGCCGAACGGCAGGTGCGGCTTGGCGATCAACATGGCCGCGACGCCGTGCAGCGCGGTCCACAATTCCAGCGCGAGGGTGGTCGGGTCGACCGGGCGGTAGGTGCCGTCATCCATCAGCCGCTGCACGGTGGCGCGGATGTGCTTGAACGCGGAGTTGCTCAGCGTGGCGTCGACGCTGCTCCCGGACCGCCACTCCCCCATCGTGGCGATCCGGTACAACTCCGGGGTCTGGACCGCGAGCCGCACATAGGCCAGCCCCTGCGCGCGCAGCACCGCCACGGGGGAGCCGTGTTCGGCTGCCAGGCGCCGCATTTCGGGGTCCAGCTTCTCGAAGTAGCGCGCGCAAACCGCGTCGAGCAGGGCGTCTTTGTCGGAGAAATGCAGATAGATCGACGGCGGCGTGACGCCGACGCGTTGTGCCACCGAACGGATCGAGACCGACCGGGCGTGCCCCGTTTCCAGGAGCAACTCGGTTGTCGCGTCCAGGATCTCGTCGCGCAGGCGCTCGCCGGAGCCGCGCGGGGCCCTGGCACGACGCAGACCTTCGGCCGATACGTCAACCACTGTGGGTCACCGACTCCCGGACGGGGCGCCCGTTGTGCTGCACCGGCCCCTCGGTCGGCTCGGCGTGCAGGGCGATCTCCGACGGCGCCTCGCTGATGCCGAACCGCTCGTGCAGCCACACCAAAGGCCTTGGCGCCCACCAGTTCCAGCGACCCATCACGTGCATGAACGCCGGCACCAGGACCATCCGCACCAGGGTCGCGTCCGCGAACACGGCCAGCACCAGCCCGAGGCCGAACATCCGCATGAACGACACGTGCGCGGCGATCAGCGCGGCGAACGACATCGACATCACCAGCGCGGCCGCGGTGATCACCCGCCCGGTGCGGGCGACGCCGTGCGCCACCGCCTCGTCGTTGGCGGCGTGCGCCTCTTTTCCGGTCGGGTTCGCCGGCCGGTACTCCAGCCAGTACTCCCGGATGCGGGAGATCAGGAACACCTCGTAGTCCATCGACAGACCAAATGCTATGCAGAACAACAACACTGGCATGTTCGCCACCAGCGTCCCGCTGGGGGTGGTGCCCAGCGCGCCCAGGTGGCCGTCCTGGAAAATCCAAACCAGCGCGCCGAACGCCGCGCTCAGCGACAGCACGTTGCACACCAACGCCTTCAGCGGCAGCACCACGCTGCCGGTGAGCAGGAACAGCAACACGAACGTGACGGCGGCCATCAGTCCCAGCACCAGCGGAAGCCGGTCGGTCACCGCGTCGACGCTGTCCCGGTTGATTTGCGCGACGCCGCCCATTTCGACGGGTCGACCGCCGGGCCCGGGCACCTCGTGCAACCGCTTGAGCTGAGTGTCATTGGCCTGGGTGAACAGCGGCGCCGTGCTGTTGACGGTCAAGAACGCGCTGCCGTCGACCAACCCCGTGGCACCGGCCGGTGGTCCCACCGGGTTTCCGTTCACGAAGGTCCCGCCCGGGGCCGAGACGCCCGACACGTCGGGAACCCGCGACAGGTTGGCGGCGTACCTGTCCAGGTCCCCCGGGTTCAGCCCGCGGACGTCACGGACGACGAGGGGCACCGCGGTGGCGGAGTCGTGCGCAAACCCGGTGCGCAACTCGTCGCCGACCTGATGCGACGACGCCGAACGCGGCAGCACCCGGTCGTCGGGGAAGCCCCACTTGACCGAGAAGAAGGGGAGCCCAAGCAACAGCAGCAACGCCATGACGGCCAGGCCGATCGGCGCCCAGCGCCGCATCACGAACTTGCTCGACCGGTACCAGAACCACTGCTCGACCGGCCGGTGCAGCGGGCCGGGACGGCGCAGGGCGTGGCGGATCAGGCGGCGCACGTCCAGCGCGTCCAGCCGGTCCCCCAGCAGCACGATCGCGGCCGGGGTCACCACGATGGACGCGGTGGCGACGAAGGCCACGGTGGCCACGCCGGCGTAGGCGAACGACTTGAGGAAGTACATCGGGAACGCCACCGTCGCCGACATCGACAACGCCACGGTGACCGCGGAGAACAGCACGGTGCGGCCCGACGTGGCCATGGTCCGGATCAGCGCCTCGTTTCGGTCGCTGCCCTCGGCCAGCTCGTCGCGGTATCGGCTGACGATCAGCAAGGTGTAGTCGATCGCCAGCGCCAGGCCCAGAGCGGTGCTGAGGTTCAGCGCGAAGATCGACACCTCGGTGGTGAACGTGATGAGCCGCAACACCGTCATCGACCCGACGACGGCCAGCGCGCCGAGGGCCATCGGCAGCGCCGCCGCCAGCAGCCCGCCGAACACCCAGATCAGCACCAGGAAGCTCAGCGGCAGCGCGATCATCTCCATGACCACGAGGTCTTCCTGGTTCTGCTTGTTGATCTGCGCGTACTGCATCGCCGGACCACCGGCGCGGACGGCGACGCCGTCACGGTCGTGGACGAATTGGTCCGCCAGGGTTTGGGCGTTGCTCTGCGCGAAGTTCTCGCCGCCCTTGAGGTTGATGACGATCAGCCCCGACTTGCCGTCCTTGCTGACCAGATCGGCGGCCGCCTGCGGCGGCGCGGTCCAGGCCGAGGTCACGTTGTAGACCAGCGATGACCCCTGCAGATCGCGGACGAGGTCGGTGCCCACCTTGCGGGCCTGGTCGCTCTGGGCGCCCGCCGGCGAGGTCACCATGACCAGCATCTGCTGGCCGCTCTGCCCGAACTTGTCGGTGAGGATCTGGATGGCGTGCGCCGATTCCGAGTTGGGGTCCTGGAAGCCCCCGGGTGACAGGCTCTTGGCGACCGGGATGCCGAAGACGGCCGCTCCGATGAAGACCAGGATCGCGATCGCGATTATTCGTCGTGGTGCCGCTATGGCCAATCGAGCGATCGCTTGCAGCATGTCCCCGGTCCTCCCGCCGCCGTGCCGGTCACGCTGGACCGCAACTAACCCGGCGGTAACTTATCAGCGATAACTAACAGGTGTCAAACAACACTATCGATAATTACGGCTCCCCGCGGGCGGATGGTTCAAACCGTCCAGAACCGGTTCCGACCGGCACCTACCCGCGGGAAACCTACCCGCCGGTAAATTGCCATTATTTTCCGAATCGTGACTCACCGATTCCTTAGAGGCGGCCCATACGCTCATAGTCATGTGGATCGACGACTCGAGTGCCGACGTCATCAAGGCTGACTTCGAGGCTCTCTACCACGGCGACGTGCTGGTGGAAGGTGAGACCTCCGAGCAGTTCGAAGACCAGCACACGCTGCCTACGGCAAGCTGACCGACATGAGCGTGCTAGCACGGCTGCTGATGGCCGAACCCGCCATCACCCGATGGTTCCGTCGATAGCGACTGTCTTGCTTGAGACGAAAACCCCCTGCGCATCGCGGGGGGTTTTCGTTTCCCCGCCTTAGCGGGGCGCCATGCGGATGGCGCCGTCCAGGCGGATCACTTCCCCATTGAGCATCGGGTTCTCGACGATGTGCACCGCGAGCGCGCCGTACTCGTCGGGGTCACCGAGCCGCGCCGGGTGCGGCACCTGCTTGCCCAGCGACTTCTGCGCCTCCTCGGGCAGCGAACCCAGCAGCGGGGTCTTGAACAGCCCGGGCGCGATAGTCACCACGCGGATGAGCTCGCGGGCCAGATCGCGCGCGATCGGCAGCGTCATGCCGACCACGCCGCCCTTGGACGCCGAGTAGGCGGCCTGGCCGATCTGGCCGTCGAACGCCGCGACGGAGGCGGTGTTGATGATGACCCCGCGTTCCTCACCGAGCGGCTCGGTTTTCGCGATGCGCTCGGCGGCCAGCCGCAGCACGTTGAACGTGCCGATCAGGTTGACCTCGACCACCTTCTTGAAGCCGGCCAGCGGGAAAGGGCCGTCCTTGGACAGCGTCTTGATGGCGTTGCCGATGCCGGCACAGTTGACGTTGATGCGCAGCGGCCCAAGCGATTCGGCGACGTCGAGCACCTTGGCGACGGCGGCCTCGTCGGTGACGTCGGCCTCCACGAATCGGGCGCGCTCCCCCAGCTCGCGGACCGCCTCCTCGCCCCTGAGGTCCAGCACCACCACCTGCGCCCCGGCGTCGAGCAGCCGCTTGGTGGTCGCCAGGCCCAGCCCCGACGCTCCCCCGGTGACGACGGCTACGGCGTCCTTGATCTCCATGCGGGTCCTTCCACTCTCGTCCAGCCAACCAGTTGGTTGGCGACTATACCCAGTCCTTGAGCACCGATTCGATGTCGGGCGTCTCCGCTGGACGGGGGGTGTCCGGTGACGTGCGGGAGAACCGCGGCGCCGGCAGCGGCTGCAGGCCCCCGTTCACCTCGTAGAAGGTGTTGCGCTCGGTGATGTGCGGCTCGGTCTGCACCTCCCCGAAGGCCAGCACCGGCGTCACGCAGGCGTCCGAGTCGGCGAACACCTTGGCCCAGTGGTCGCGGTCGCGGCTGGCGAACGTCTCGGTGAGCACCGCCCGCAGCTCGGGCCAGCGGGCGGCGTCGTTCTGCGGCGGCAGGTTGGCGGCGTCCAGGCCCAGCCCCGCCAGCATCGCCGCGTAGAACTGGGGCTCGATGGCCCCGACGGCGACGTAACGGCCGTCGGCGCACTCGTAGGTGTCGTAGTAGGGAGCGCCGCCGTCCAGCATGTTGGTGCCGCGCACGTCGGTCCACATGCCGGAGGAGCGCATCTGCCACATCATCTGGATCAGCACGCTGGACCCGTCGACCATGGCGGCGTCGACGACCTGTCCCTTGCCGGAGCTCTGCCGCTCCCACAGCGCGGACAGGATGCCGAGCAGCAGGAACATCGAGCCGCCGCCGAAGTCGCCGACCAGGTTGAGCGGGGGCACCGGCCGCTCGTTGGCCCGGCCGATGGCGTGCAGGATCCCGTTCAGCGAGATGTAGTTGATGTCGTGGCCCGCCTGCTGGCTGCGCGGGCCGGTCTGGCCCCAGCCGGTCATGCGGGCGTAGACCAAGCGGTCGTTGACCTTGGCGCAGTCCTCGGGGCCCAGGCCCAGCCGCTCGGTGACCCCGGGCCGGTAGCCCTCGATCAGCACGTCGGCTTTGGCGACGAGCCGCAGCACCAGGTCGCGTCCCTCCTCGGACTTGAGGTCGGCCGTGACGACGCGCCGGTTGCGACTCATGGAATCCTTTACGACTCCGCCGGGCGCCCCCGACGGCCGGTCGACCCGGACCACATCCGCACCGAGATCCCCCAGGATCATCGCGGCATGCGGGCCGGGCCCGATGCCGGACAACTCGACAACACGCAATCCCCGCAGCGGTCCCGCCATTGGCACACCGACCTTTCGTCGTCGAACAACCGGTTGTTCGCATCTTCGCAGCCGCGCCGGATGCCCGCGCAGCCCGGTCACCTAGTCTGGGGCCCATGCCGGATTCTGGGATCGCCACGCTCGCACCCGTCGCGGGTCTCGACGTCACGCTGACCGACGGCGTGCTGTCGGTGACCATCGACCGCCCCGACAGCCTGAATTCGCTGACGATCCCGGTGATCACCGGCATCGCCGACGCGATGGAACGGGCGGCCACCGACCCCGAGGTCAGGGTGGTGCGCCTCGGTGGAACGGGCCGCGGTTTCTGCTCCGGGGCGGGCATCAGCGCCGACGACATGTCGGGCAGCGGCGGGGTCCCGCCGGACGAAATCGTGCTGGAGATCAACCGGCTGGTGCGGGCCATCGTCGCGGTGCCGCACCCGGTGGTCGCCGTCGTCCAGGGTCCGGCGGCCGGCGTGGGCGTGTCCCTCGCGCTGGCGTGTGACGTCGTATTGGCTTCCGAGAAAGCGTTTTTCATGCTCGCGTTCACCAAGATCGGGTTGATGCCCGACGGCGGCGCGTCGGCGTTGATCGCGGCCGCGATCGGCCGGACCCGGGCGATGCAGATGGCGTTGCTGCCCGAACGATTGCCGGCCGCCGAGGCCCTGTCCTGGGGACTGGTCACCGCGGTCTATCCCGCGGACGACTTCGAGGCCGAGGCGGACAAGGTGATCGAGAGGCTGTCGGCGGGCCCGGCGGTGGCGTTCGCCAAGACCAAGCAGGCGATCAACGCGGCCACACTCACCGAGCTGGACCCCGCCCTGCACCGCGAATACGAAGGGCAGTCGCGCCTGCTGGTGTCGCACGACTTCAAGGAGGGCACAACGGCTTTCCAGGAGCGCCGCGTCGCCAGCTTCACCGACCGCTGACAGGCGTTACTCCGGCCAGAACGGGCAATCCTCTCTCGCGTTGGTTCCGAATAGACATGCGAGGAAACGGAGAGGCGATGGTGCGCTGCCTGGTCACCGGGGCGACCGGCTACATCGGTGCCCGACTGGTGCCGCGACTGCTCGACGAGGGACACCAAGTTCGCGCGCTGGCCCGCAACCCGGACAAGCTGGCCGGCGTGCCGTGGCGGGACCGGGCGGAGGTGGCGCGCGGGGACCTCGGCGACATCGACTCGCTGACCGCGGCGTTCGACGGGATGGACGTCGTCTACTACCTGGTCCACTCGATGGGTACCTCGAAGGACTTCGCCGCCGAGGAAGACCGCGCCGTGCGCAACGTGGTCACCGCCGCGCGCCGCGCCGGGGTGCAGCGGCTGGTGTATCTCAGCGGGCTCCATCCCGAGGGCCGCAAGCTGTCCGAGCACCTCGAGTCGCGCGCGGCCGTGGGCGAGGCCCTCATCGACTCCGGCATCGAGACGGTGGTGCTGCAGGCCGGGGTGGTCGTCGGCTCGGGTTCCGCATCGTTCGAGCTGATCCGGCACCTCACCGACCGGTTGCCCGTGATGACCACGCCGAAGTGGGTGCACAACAGGATTCAGCCCATCGCGGTTCGCGACGTGCTCCATTACCTGGTCGCCGCGGCGACGGCGCCGGTGCCGCAGTCGCGGACGTGGGACATCGGCGGGCCCGACGTCCTGGAGTACGGCGACATGATGCGCGTCTACGCGGAGGTTGCGCGCTTGGGGAAGCGCTATCTGATCGTGTTGCCGTTCCTGACTCCGACGATCGCCAGCCTCTGGATCGGGGCCGTCACGCCGATCCCGCCCGGGCTGGCGCGCCCGCTGATCGAGTCGCTGGAATGCGATGCGGTGATGCGCAATTCGGACATCGACGGCATCATCGAGCCACCGCCGGGCGGCCTGACCGGCTACCGGCACGCCGTCGAGCTCGCGCTTGACCGCGCAACGCGCGGCCTGACGAAGGCAACGTGGGCCTCCCTGGGCTCGGACCCCGCCGAGCCGCTGCCCAGCGACCCGGACTGGGCCGGCGAGATCATGCACTCCGACGTGCGGACGGCCCACACCGCCGCGGGACCCGGCGACGTCTGGAAGGCGGCCGAGCACGGGCTCGCCCGGCGCCGCCTGCTCAAGGGCTACAGGGTGGCTGAGCGCGCGACGGACAGGCTGCGAGTGCGGGCCGGGAAGCGCTTCGTGGGTCGGCGCTGGCTCGAGATCACGGTCACCCGACAGGAAGGCGGTGGCAGCACCTATACGCAGCGGGCGATCTTCGTGCCCAACGGCCTGGCGGGGCGAATCTACTGGGTTATGCTGCGGCCCTTGTGGATTGCCACGCTGCGCGGGCTGGCGCGCGACGCGGTGCGACCCGTCAAACCCCGAACAAGGGGGGCAGTGCGAGCACCATGATCAGGCCCCACACGAGATGGGTGAGCACCGGCGCAAGCACCCCGCCGCTGGCCCGCCGCTCCAGCGCGCACACCGTCCCGAGAATGATCGCGGCGAATCCCAGCATCGGGTTCCCGCTGACCAGGGTCGCGCAGACATACAGCAGCGTCGAGATCACCACCGGACGGCGCCGGCCCAGCGCGGTGTAGAGCGCGCCGCGGAAAAAGATCTCCTCGGCGACACCGTTGACGAGCGTGATCACCACGATCACCGGATACCACCCGTGGTGGGCGTATAGCAGCACCCGGGTGATCAACTCCGCCACGGGCGCTATCTCCCGGGCGATCAGCCCGCCGACGATAAACAGGCCGCCGAGCAGCAGGCCGCCGATCGTGCCCGTGATGACCGGGCGCTGATTCCGGCCGCGCCAACAGATGCCTCCCAGATGCAAAGGGCCCGAAAGGAACCCACCGGTGAGCCACACCGCCGCCAGCGCCAGGGTCAGCCAGTAGAAGCTCGAGTCGCCCGGGTGGCGGCGCAACGAGAACCCGAGCACCGCCGCGCCGATCGCGAGCGTGATGGCGACGACGACGCGCCGGCGTCGCACCACGCCGGGCGGTTCGTTATGGGGCACAGCGACATTGGTGATGGCACGGCGCAATTCGGATGCGACGCTGGCGCGATACGGAGTGGTCGACTGGGTCATGCCGGGCGCACCTTGGCGTTCAGGGCGAGCACGATGTCGAGGCCGGTGCGCAGCGCGCCGGCGAGCGGTCCGGGGACGCTGTCGACCAACCGCAGCATCGGCCGCGCGACCCGCGGGGTGACGATGCGGGCGAGCCGGCGGATGCGCAGGGCGTCGCCGCCGGCCCACGCGGGATCGCTGTCGGCCAGCTGGTGGGGATCGGTCAAGGCGTTGACCGGCTTGGGTCGGCGATCGGATCGGTCCGCCAGGGCCAGGGCGATGGCGTCCTCAACGCCGAGCAATCCCCCCGGCGGGTCGGGCACCCGATCGCGCAGGCCGCTGACGGATGCGACCATCGGGTGGTCCAGCGACTCGACCAGGTCCGCCGCCAGTCCCGGGGGCACCGGCAGCGCGACCCCGGTGACCAGCGATGCCAGCCCGGTGTCGACCCTGCCGACCGATAGGGCGGCGTGCCATCTGCCGGAGATCCGCGCATACGTCTTGAGCAGCTCGCGATAGGAGGTCGTGGTGGGCCCGGAGATGTCGTAGGCGCCGGCGGGCACCCGATCGGGGTCCGCCGCGGCGACGAGATAGTGCAGGACATCGCGGATCGAGATCGGGTCGATCGGGTTGTCCATCCAGTTCGGTATCGGCATGAGCGGGAATCGGTCACCCACGTAGCGCATCATCTCGAACGACGTCGAGCCGGCCCCGATGATCATCGCCGCGCCCAGCCACACCAATTCAGGGCCGCCCTCGACCGTCAGGGCCTCGGCGACCTCGGCGCGGCTGGTCAGGTGCTCCGACAGCGCTTCGTCGGCCGGCACGAAGCCGCCGAGATAGACGATGCGCCGCACACCCGCGTCCCGGGCGGCCGCCGCGACGTTGGTGGCCGCGGCCTCGTCGGCGTCGCGGAAGCCGGGCTGACCGATGGCGTGCACCAGGTAATACAGCACGTCGATCGGGCCGGCGGCGGCCATCGCTTGCTGTACAGATGTTGGATCGGACGCGTCGAGGGTGACCGGCGTGACGTCGTCGAACCAACCTAAACGCTTGAGACGCTCCGGGTTTCGGGTGGCGGTCACGACCCGATGCCCACCCGCCAGCAGCGCCGTGACCAGGCGCGAGCCGACATAACCGGTGGCGCCGGTGACCAGAATCCGCATACTCCCGACACTACCGACGATGCGGGCCGGCCCGGGAACACGCACGCGACGGTCAATCGCGGCGATCCCGCGTTCTGCGAATGGTCGGTCTCGTAATGAAAGCTTGCCTGTCGGTATTTCCAAATGCCGGCATCCTTATTCGACTCGGGTATAACGCTCTATTCAACTCAGGTATAAAAGGCCCGGAAATGCCCAACTCGCGCAACAATGGTTCCGTTGGTTTCAGCACCGGGGTCGTGCTCCGGTTCTTCCACTGACAAGAGCGCGACCCGTCTCCGCCGCGCGGCATCGCAGAACCGTTGCGCGCCGCGCTCTTTGGAGCCCGAGCCGAACCTCGGCCCTCGTTTCACAGAACCGCGTCGATGCCGGCGCAGCCCGCGGTCCCGCCCAGAATCCGCATAACCCGACGCCGGCCCGGCGCTGTGGCGCACCACACATTGAACCTGCCAAGCGGCGGTGACGTAACTCCCCACATGGAGGAAATAATCGGGGGTAATTCCGCACGGACGGCTTCGAGAACAATCACTGCCGACGCTGATCCGTCCGTCGCAGCAGTTTCAGTCAAGTTCCCGCCCAACCGGTACAGCCAGGATGAGACCATCGGGGCGCTGACCGAGTTCGCCGGGCCGGAATTTCAGAAGTTCGCCCGCACCAGCGGGGTCGAATTCCGGAACATCGCGCTGCCGGTCTCGCGCTACGGCGAGCTGAGCAGCTTCACCGAGGCGAACGACGCCTACATCGAAATCGCTCTTGACCTGGCCGAACAGGCGCTGCGCGCGGCGCTCGACCAGGCGAACGTCGAGCCGTCGGACGTCGACGTGGTGTTTTCCACGACGGTCACCGGGCTCGCGGTGCCGTCCATCGAGGCCCGGCTGGCCTCGCGGGTCGGGTTGCGCCAGGACGTCAAACGCGTCCCGCTGTTCGGCCTGGGCTGTGTGGCCGGCGCGGCCGGCCTGGCGCGGGTGTACGACTACCTGCGGGCGTACCCCGATCAGGTGGCGGTGCTGCTGGCCGTCGAACTGTGCTCGCTGACCGTGCAGCGGGAGGACAACTCGATCCCAAACCTGGTGGCTTCCAGCCTGTTTGGTGACGCCGCGGGCGTCGTCGTCGCCACGGGCGCCGACCGGGCTTCCGGATCGGGGGCCGGGCCGAGGCTGCTGGCGACCCGCAGCCGCACCTACCCGGACACCGAAGGCGTGCTGGGCTGGAACATCGGCAGCAGCGGGTTTCGGATCGTCCTGTCCGTCGAGATCTCGGACATTGTCGAGAAGTACCTGGGCGACGATATCCGCGACTTCCTCGCCGACCACGGGTTGAGCACCACCGACGTCTCGACCTGGCTGTTGCACGCCGCGGGACCGAAGGTGATCGACGCCGTCGGAAAAGCGTTGGACCTACCCGCGGATGCGTTCGACCGCACCAGAAACTCGTTGCGCGACAACGGAAACCTCTCGTCGGTTTCGGTCCTTGATATACTGCACGCCACCATGGCCGACCCACCGCCGCCAGGTTCCATCGGGCTGATGATCGCGATGGGGCCGGGCTTCTCCGCCGAACTCGTCCTGCTGAGCTGGTAGGGCGCGGTATGGCTGTGTATTACTTGCTGATTCTCGCTGTGGGCGTCGAACGGCTCGCCGAACTGGTGGTGGCGAAACGGAACGCGCGATGGGCTTTTGCCCAGGGCGGCAAGGAGTTTGGACACGACCACTATCCGGTGATGGTGACGCTCCACACCGCGCTGCTGCTCGGTTGCCTCATCGAACCCTGGGCGCTGCACCGGCCGTTCATCCCATGGCTGGGCTGGCCGATGGTCGCCGTCGCGGCCCTGAGCCAGGTGCTGCGGTGGTGGTGCATCACGACGCTGGGCAAGCGGTGGAACACCCGGGTGATCGTGTTGCCGGAGGCGCCGCTGGTGGTCCGGGGCCCCTACCGCTGGTTCCACCACCCCAACTACGTCGCCGTGGTGGCCGAGGGGTTTGCGCTGCCGTTGGTGCACACCGCGTGGCTGACGGCGATCACCTTCACGCTCGCCAACGCGGCGTTGCTGAGGGTGCGTCTGCGGGTGGAGAACTCGGCGTTGGGATACACGACGACCCAGGGCTACGCATGACCGACTACGACGCCGACCTGCTGGTCGTCGGCGGCGGCCCGGGGGGCCTCGCCACGGCGCTACACGCTCGACGTCGTGGGCTTTCGGTGATCGTGGCCGAGCCGCGCGAGGGCCCGATCGACAAGGCATGCGGCGAGGGGCTGATGCCCGGGGGTTTGGCCGAGCTGACGTCGCTCGGCGTCGACCCGGCCGGCATGCCCTTCCGCGGGATCGCCTACGTCAACGAACAACGCCGGGCGGAGGCGCGGTTTCGCACCGGCCCGGGCAGGGGCGTGCGCCGCACCACGCTGCACGCGGCGCTGGAGGCACGGGCCAAAGAGGAAGACACCGAGTGGATTCGTGCCCGCGTGACGGACCTCCGGCAGGACGCGCACGGCGTGACGGCCGCGGGGGTCCGCGCTAAATGGCTGGTGGCCGCCGACGGGCTGCATTCGCCGGTGCGCCGCGCCGTCGGGATCAAGGCCACGGCCGGGACGCCGCGGCGCCACGGCGTGCGGTGGCACTTCAAGGTGCCGGCGTGGTCGGAGTTCGTCGAGGTGCACTGGTCCCGCTGGGGCGAGGCCTACGTGACGCCGGTGGAGCCCGACCTGGTCGGCGTGGCGATCCTGTCCGGCGGTCGGCCCGACCTGGGCTGGTTCCCGTGGCTGGCCCGCCACCTGGAGGGCGCCGAGCGCGGGCACGCCCGCGGCTGCGGCCCGCTGCGCCAGGTGGTCTCCCGCCGCGTCGCGGGACGGGTGCTGCTCGTCGGCGACGCGGCCGGCTATGAGGACGCCCTGACCGGCGAGGGCATCAGCCTCGCGGTCAAGCAGGCGGCCGCGGCGGTCGAGTCCATCGCCAACGGCGCGCCGTCGTCGTACGAGGCCGCCTGGCACCGGGTCACCCGCAACTACCGGCTGCTCACCCGGGCGCTGGTGCTGGGCAGCGCGCCGCGGGCGGCCCGCCGCGCCATCGTGCCGGCATGCACGCTGCTGCCGGGGGTGTTCGACCGCGCGGTGAACACCCTCGCGCGCT
>NZ_JCALDM010000024.1:0-31253 GCF_059812845.1 Mycobacterium sp. NGS34 | reverse complement strand
TAGAGATGGGCAACCAGGCCGCGCGGTGGCTGGCCGAACGCACCGGCGGCATCGCCCAGAGCAATGTGCTCGAAGCACTGGGCAACATCCCGTCGACCGCGCATCTGCTCGGGGGCGCCGTCATCGGCGCCGATCCGACCCGCGGCGTGATCGACGAGAACCTGCACGTCTTCGGTTACCACAACATGTTGGTCTGCGACGGATCAGCGATGCCGGCCAACCCCGGCGTCAACCCGGCCCTCACAATCACCGCCCTCGCCGAACACGCCATGGCCCAAATCCCGGCCGAACAATCCAGACCCGCGCCAATCAGCCTGGACATCAAGACATCTTGTTCCCCGAGATCTCGATGACGTGGCCGACAGGATGGGCGATCTTGTTTCAGGATGTGCGCATAAAAGGCGAGAGGCCAGGGCAAAAATACACCTTGCCCTGCTTATCTCTTCTGGAGCTGCCGGGAATCGAACCCGGCCGCTGACTTGATGAGTCTTTGCCCCTCGTACACGGACAGTGTTGCCCGGGACTAGCGGACTAACCCGTGTGCACCCCGAACAGATTGACCACGTCGTCCGCTGTCTTGGCAGGCTTCGCCGGCTCGGGCAGCGTGTTTGCCGTGCCGCCGTCCTGCTCGGGTATGTAGTCGGCGTACACATCCAGCGTCAACGTAAAGGTGCTGTGCCCCAGCCACTTCGACACTTGCATAAAGTGGACCCCCGCCGATGGCCGCAGCGTGGCGAAGGTGCCGTAGGTCGTGTAACCGCACACCGCGCAAGGCGGGCCCGTCTTTCGTGGCGGGTCGGTTGCCGGTAAGCCGACAGCCTCCAAGGCGGGGCGGAGGAGGTTTTTGTAGAAGGCACCGGGGTCAATGGGCTTCGAATAGTCCAACGGTGCAATCGTTCGACACCCCGCCGACGCGCGCCGCCTGATACCGCTGCTCAGCCACGCTTAACTCCCTCATTCCAGGAGTGTCGCGGATCAACCGAAACCACTGTCACGCATCAGCCGAAACACTGTCACCCATCAACCGAAGACGAACTGTCACGCATCAGCCGAGGTCATACGAACGCATGGTGGGGCGGGCGGGGCTCGAACCCGCGACCAACGGATTATGAGTCCGCGGCTCTAACCAACTGAGCTACCGCCCCCGGTCGAGTTGAGGTGCGAGCATCACCCTAGCGCTCCTCACATTGCCCCGCGGCGGCGTGGTGGCTCGCGCTGGCGCGCGCCCGCGGGCACTGGCGTCGTCGCCGGCGAACCTCTATCGGGCTCCGCCAAATGTTGCGGATTGTTTCGGCGCGCTCACACGAGTGCCGTTAGCCAGGTGAGCCGCGGCCAGTTTGCACAAGGAAAGTGCGAGTCCGCGCGGGCCGCGTGCCAGCAAAGGCGTTTATGCGCGACCGCGGATCGCAACTGCAGTCGCCGTCCGGCAATCGATGGCGATCACTTGTCGACCCGGGCTGCGGTTCGCCCTAAACGGGGAGCTCGTAAACGACTTGTGTTGCAGCGGCTCTGGCTGTTGGAATCGCAAACCAAACAGGCCGATGCCAGCCGATAATCATTTACCGGCCGACTTGTGAAAAAAGGCGCAGCCGAGCGGTCTTTGTGCCGCTCAGACGAATCTAACGGGGTGCGGCAATCGCACTGTCCCGAGCCGGGAACCGCGGTGCTGCGTTGCCTTCGTGCAGGTCAATGGCGGGTCGTTCTTTGCGGCGGCTCCCTGTCGGTGGTGGCGATCTGCGCCTTTGCCTCGCCGAGGGCGTACTCGCAGCTTCCATTGCAGGCCAAGGGCTTACGTTCGAATGCCACATCCAAATCCCCCGTCCTGAAAGCCAATGGCGATTCACTTAACGGCCAATTGGCTGAAACAAAAGAGTATTTTTGCTTTACTTCCCCGTTACCTTGCTGGGCGGTCGCTGGTGATTCCCGGGCGCACACTCCGATTAATGCGCGCATTACCAACAGTCAAAGAAGCCTGAGAGGAAATAGCGAATGAGCAGAAAAACGGCCGACTGTCGGCGACGCCTTGGTGTGCGAGCCGCCTTTGCGGCGCTCGCCATCGCGGCCATGGCCGCGGCACCGGTGGTGGCGATCGCCGAGGCCACCCACCCGGCCAACACCACGGTGAGCGCCGACCCCAGCGACGTCGACTACTACAACGTTGGCGAATCCGGCGCCGGTGGCGGAGGCGGCGGCTAGACCGCAGCTCCGACCGGCCGAGGTGCCGTGCATGCCGCGGCACCTTGGCCGCATGTCGCCGTCAGGCGAAAACCGTCTGTCCGTCCGCGTCGAGAAGATAGTGCTCGGTGCCATGCTCGACCCGCGGGGCGTCGGCGCCCAGCGACACGGCGACCTTATTGCTGGCGTTGCGCATGACGTCGAAGGTGAGCTCGACGGCCTCGGCCTCGGAAAACCCCGAGCGCACCTCGGCGGCAACGTCGGCGACGAGGTGCGCAGGCGTCCAAATTAACCCATCGGTGTAGCGCAGCGCTGCTTTAGCGCGGCGGGTTAACTGACTTGAGTCCTCGTACCCGTCGATGTCGCCGTACAGCGTCTCGGATCCCCCGGCGTCGAGCGCGGTGGTCTCGCGCAGCGATTTGCACAGCCGGCAGTTGTGTTGCGCCGCGCCGCGCAGCCGGACGAGCTCGGCGGTGACCGGGTCCAGCGCGCGCATCCGGGCCACCGCGGGCAGAAACTCGTTGAATACCACGTCCGAGGGCTCGGTGGTGTGGTCCCAGTCGACCGGCCCGCTGACCCAGCCGAGGTGCTCGGAGCCGACTCCCAGCGCCTCCAGCCCGGCCCGCACCCGCGGCACGAAGTCCGCGATGTACATCTGCGTGACCACGCTGAAGGTGTTGTCCCCCAGCTGCTTCCACAACCGGGACCGCTGTTCACCGGTGATCGCCGAGACGTCGGCGCTGAACTGCTCGGCGAACTCGGCAACGACGGCCTCGGCCTCCGACGCCGGCTCGGAGACCTCGACCGCGGAGGGCAACGGCGGCAGCGACATGGTCTGCGCACACACCCGCCGCACCAGGCCCGCAAGACGCCCATCACCTGGGGATAACGACACCAATTGCGTCAGCATTTGTGACACGCTACTGCGCCTGGCTCACCGAAGACATATAGAAATCCGGAATTCGCAGCGACGGCATGGCCGCCCGGGTGGCCCAGTCGCCCCATTCCCGCGGCAGCGTTTTTTCGCTCACGCCCGCCTCGGTGGCCCGGCGCAGCAGGTCGAGCGGGCTCTCGTTGAACCGGAAGTTGTTGACCGAGGCGGTCACCTCGCCGTCCTCGATCAGGTAGACCCCGTCGCGGGTCAGGCCGGTGAGCAGCAACGTGGTGGGGTCGACCTCGCGGATGTACCACAGCGTGGTCAGCAGCAGGCCGCGCTCGGTGGCCGCGATCATGTCGGCGGGCTCGGCCGACCCGCCGGTCATCACCAGGTTGTCGGCGGCGACCGCCACCTTGGCGTCGAATTTCTCGGCCGTGGCCCGCGGATAGGCCAGCGCATTGATGACCCCGTTGCGGATCCAGTCGACCTGGCCGATCTCCATGCCGTTGTCGAACACCGACAACGTCTCCGAGGAGGCGCTGACCGCGACGAACGGCGTGCACGCCAGCCCCAGCGCCATCGGGTCGGAGAACATCGTCAGCGGCAGATCAGTCAGCCTCTCCCCCACCCGCGTCCCGCCACCCGGCGCCGACAGCGCGGTGCGACCCTCCTCCGCGCCGCGGCCGGCCATCGACCAGGCCAGGTAGATCATCATGTCGGCCACCGTCGACGGCGGCATGATCGTTTCGTAGCGCCCGGCGGGCAGTGCGACGCTGCGCTTGGCCCAATCGAGCCGCGTCGACAATTGCTCGAGCAGCGAATCGGTCGGCACGTCAACGAAATCCGCGGTGCCGATACCCGCCCAGGCGCTGGCGTCGCCGCGTTTGGCGTTGATCTCCACCGCGCCGGTCGGCTGGCTGAAGCGCCGGCGCAAGCCAGTCGAGGACGCGAGGAAAGTCGTCGAAACACTGTGGTGCGCAAAGCCGTACAACCGATCGGCGCCGCGGAAGCCCCGGCTCAGCGAGCCGGCGACGTCGGCGAACACCAGCGGCCCGGTGCCCGGAACGGGCGCGTCCCAGTCGGCGGGCACTCCGGCATCGGCCAGCAGCGGCGCGGCGTCACCGGCCTCCGGCGCCGAGCGGGCCGCCTCCTGGGACCTCGCCACCAGCCCCGGAATCACCCGAGGATCCACCTCGGCGGAGACCACCGTGCCGATGTGTGCGCTGTCGCCTTGCCGCACCACCGAAATCACGGTGATGCTGCGGTTGACCGAAACGCCGTTGGTGGTCATGGAATTGCCCGCCCAGCGCAGCGTGGCCTCGATCTTGTCGGTGACCAGCACCATGGTCTCGCTGGCGCCGCCCAGCTTGGCCGCCTCGTCGAGCACGAGGTTGACGACGTGTTGCGGGGTGATCATCGGGCGCCCTCGCTGACCGTATTGAGCACGTTGACGCCGCGGAACAGCGCCGACGGACAGCCATGGCTGACCGGGGCGACCTGCCCCGGCTGCGCCTTGCCGCAGTTGAACGCGCCGCCCAGCCGCCACGTCGCCGGGCCGCCCACGGCTTCCATGGAATTCCAGAAATCGGTGGTTGTGGCCTGGTAGGCGACGTCGCGCAGCTGGCCGTCCAGGCGGCCGTCGCGGATCCGGAAGAACCGCTGCCCGGTGAACTGAAAGTTGTAGCGCTGCATGTCGATCGACCACGATTTGTCGCCGACGATGTAGATGCCGTTATCGACGCGGCCGATCAGATCGGCGGTGCTGACGTCCTCGGCCGCGGGCTGCAGCGACACGTTGGCCATCCGCTGGATCGGCACGTGGTGCGGCGAGTCGGCATACGAGCACCCGTTGGAGCGCGGCTGCCCCAGCCGCGGGGCGAACACTCGGTCGAGCTGGTAGCCCACGAAGACGCCATCGCGCACCAGATCCCAGCTCTGCGCGGCCACTCCCTCGTCGTCGTAGCCGACGCTGGCCAGGCCGTGTTCGACGGTGCGGTCGGCGGTCACGTTCATCACCGGCGAGCCGTAGCGCATGGTGCCGAGCTTGTCGGGGGTGGCGAACGACGTCCCGGCGTAGGCGGCCTCGTAGCCGATCGCGCGGTCGTATTCGGTTGCGTGGCCGATGGATTCGTGGATGGTCAGCCACAGGTTGGTCGGGTCGATCACCAGGTCCGTCGGCCCGGCCACCACGCTGGGCGACTTGACCTTCTCCGCGAGCAGCGACGGCAGCTGGGCAAGCTCGTCGGTCCAGTTCCATATCTCGTCGTCGGCCAGCGCCTCCCAGCCGCGGCCCATCGGTGGGGCCAGCGTGCGCATCGAGTCGAAGCTGCCGGCCGCGGGGTCGACGGTCACCGCCTCGAGCGACGGCAGCACCCGCACCCGCTGCTGGGTGATCGACGATCCGAAGGTGTCGGCGTAAAACGTCTGCTCCTTGACGGCGGTCAGGCCCGCCGACACGTGGTCGACGCCGTCGGAGCCCAGCAGGCGCCCGGAGTACTCCTCCAGCACGGCGATCTTGTCGGGACCGGGCACCTCGAACGGGTCGATCCGGTAGCTCGACACCCAGGTGGCGTCGGCGTACACGGGCTCCTCCGCGAGCTCGACGCGCTCGTTGTTGAGCATCGCCAGCGTGGTGGCCACGTGCACGGCGCGGCGCGCGGTCTCGGCCGCGACGGCGGGCGCCAGCTCCGCGTGCGAGGCGAATCCCCAGGTGCCGTCGACGATCACCCGCACCGCCAGGCCCACCTCGCGGCTGACCACGGCGGTCTCCAGCTCGCCGTCGCGCAACTGGATGATCTCGCTGCTGAGGCGGTGAAGCCGCAGGTCGGCGTAGCTGGCCCCGGCCGCTTTGGCCGCCGACAACGCGGCGTCGGCGAGCTCGTGGCGCGGCAGGCCCAGGAAGTCGGGATCGATGCCCCGGTTCGGTGTCACCGCACCACCGTAACGACCGCTCGCCCCAAACGACGGCGGCGCCCGCTTTAATTACCTGCATGGCCAGCGCCGTATTGAGGAAACAGCCTCGATCCACCGCGCTGGGCTACGCCCTGTTGGCGCCCAGCCTGTTCGGTGTGCTGGCCTTTCTATTGCTGCCCATCCTCGTGGTGATCTGGCTCAGCCTGTACCGGTGGGACCTGCTGGGCCCGCTGCGCTATGTGGGCCTGGCCAACTGGCGCTCGGTGCTGGCCGACTCGGGCTTCGCCAACTCGCTGATCGTCACCGCCGTCTTCGTGGCGATCGTGGTTCCCGCGCAGACGATCCTCGGGCTGCTGGCCGCGTCCATGCTGGCCCGCCGGCTCCCCGGGACCGGGCTGTTTCGCACCGTCTACGTGCTGCCCTGGATCTGCGCGCCGCTGGCGATCGCGGTGCTGTGGCGCTGGATCCTGGCCCCCACCGACGGTGCCGTCAGCGCCGTGCTCGGGCATAGCATCGGGTGGCTCTCCGATCCCAGCTTCGCGCTGCCGTTGGTGTCGGCGGTCGTGGTGTGGACCAACGTCGGCTACGTCTCGCTGTCGTTCCTGGCGGGCCTGTTGGCCATTCCCGATGACATTCACGCCGCCGCGCGCACCGACGGCGCCAACGCGTGGCAGCGGTTCTGGCGCATCACCCTGCCCATGCTGCGCCCGACGACGTTCTTCGTCCTGGTGACGGGGATCGTCAGCACCGCACAGGTTTTCGATATGGTGTACGCCCTGACCGGTGGGGGGCCGGGCGGCAGCACGGACCTGGTGGCCCACCGCATCTACGCCGAGGCGTTCGGGGCGGCGGCGATCGGGCGGGCGTCGGTGATGGCGGTGGTGCTGTTCGTCATCCTGATTGGGGTCACCGTCGTCCAGCACCTCTACTTCCGGCGGCGGATCAGCTATGACCTCGTCTAGCCGCCTCTTCAACACGGTCGTCTATGCCGGGCTGACGCTGGGTGCGCTGATCACGTTGGCGCCGTTCGCACTTGGATTGATGACCTCCTTCACCTCTGCCCACCAGTTCGCCACCGGCACGCCGCTGCAACTGCCGCGTCCGCCCACGCTGGCCAACTACTCCGATCTGGGCGGGGCCGGGTTCGGCCGCGCGGCGGCGGTGACCGCGCTGATGACGGCCGTGATCCTGGTAGGCCAGCTGACCTTTTCGGTGCTGGCCGGATACGCGTTCGCGCGCTTGCATTTTCCCGGGCGTGACGCGCTGTTCTGGGTCTACATCGCCACGTTGATGGTGCCCGCGACGGTCACGGTGGTGCCGATGTATCTGATGATGGCGCAGCTGGGCCTGCGCAACACGTTCTGGGCGTTGGTGCTGCCGTTCATGTTCGGCTCGCCGTACGCGATTTTCCTGCTGCGCGAGCACTTTCGCATCATCCCGAACGACTTGATCAACGCCGCGCGCCTCGATGGGGCCACCACCCTGGACGTGATCGTGCACGTGGTGATCCCGTCCAGCCGTCCGGTGCTGGCCGCGCTGGCGTTGATCACGGTGGTGTCGCAGTGGAACAACTTCATGTGGCCGCTGGTGATCACCAGCGGGCACAAGTGGCGGGTGCTCACCGTGGCGACGGCGGATCTGCAGTCGCGGTTCAATTCTCAGTGGACGCTGGTGATGGCGGCGACGACGCTCGCGATCGTGCCGCTAGTCACGCTCTTCGTCGGCTTCCAGCGCCACATCGTCGCGTCGATCGTGGTTTCGGGGCTCAAGTGACCCGGCCGCGCTCTTCGACGCTGGTCGCCGGCGCGCTGGCGTTGGTGGCGGCACTGCTGGCAGCGATGGCCGTGCTGTTGGACTATTCCGCGGAACCCCACGGCGGCAAGATCGTCATCAAGGTGCGGGTCTGGGCCGACCAGATCGCCGCGGCGTATCAGCAGTCGTTCGCCGAATTCAACCGCACGCACCGCGATATCGAGGTGCGCACCAACATCGTCGCGTACTCGACGTACTTCAACACGCTGCGCACCGACGTCGCGGGCGGCAGCGCCGACGACATCTTCTGGGTGTCCAACGCGTACCTCGCCGCCTACGCCGACGATGGCCGGTTGCTCGACGTCGGCGAGCTGCTGGGTCCGGATGCGACCGCCGACTGGGACCCGGCGGTGGTGGAGCAGTTCACCCGCGGCGGCGTGCTGTGGGGTGTGCCGCAGTTGACCGACGGCGGGATTGCGCTGTACTACAACGCGGACCTGCTCGGGGCGGCCGGAATCGACCCCGCCCGACTGGACACCCTGCGCTGGAGCCCCGACGCCGGCGACACGCTGCGGCCCCTGCTGGCCCGGCTGACGCTCGATGCCGACGGAAACGCCGCGGGCACACCGCGTTTCGACCCCGGCCGGGTGCGCCAGTGGGGATACAACGCGGCCAACGACCCGCAGGGCATCTACCTGAACTACATCGGCTCGGCGGGTGGGGTATTCCAGCGCGGCGACGAGTTCGCGTTCGACAATCCCGCGGCGGTGTCGGCCTTCCGGTATCTGGTCGGTTTGATCAACGACGACCACGTCGCGCCGCCGGCCTCCGACACCAACGACAACGGCGACTTCTCCCGCAATCAGTTCCTGGCCGGCCGGATGGCGCTCTTCCAGTCCGGCACCTACAACCTCAAACCCGTGGCCCGCGATGCGCGCTTCCGCTGGGGCGTGGCCATGATGCCGACGGGACCCGCCGGCCGGGTCAGCGTCACCAACGGCATTGCTGCGGCCGGTAATTCAGCGACCAAGCACCCGGACGCGGTGCGCCAGGTGCTGGCCTGGATGGGCAGCCGCGAGGGCAACGCCTACCTGGGCCGCGACGGCGCGGCCATTCCCGCGGTGCTGTCGGCTCAGCCGGTCTACTTCGACCACTGGGCCACCGAGGGCATCGACGTCAGGCCGTTCTTCTCCGTGCTGAAGGGCCCCCGCATCCCAGCCCCGGGCGGAGCGGGCTTCGCCGCGGGGTACACCGCCCTGCAAAGCTATTTCGACGAAATGTTCCTGGGTCGAGGCGATGTCGCCGTGACGCTGCGGAAGGCTCAGGCGGCGGCCAACGCCGCCGCGCAGCGCTAGCCGCCGGTCCCGCGAAAGCGTTCCCAGGCCCGTCGACGGGCGGTACGCTGACGCGACCTGCAACAAGGAGAGGATGTCATGCCCGGGTGGTGGATTATTGCGATCCTGTTTTTCCTGGTGGCTGCGGTGGCGCTCGTCGCGAGCCTGCTCCTCGACAAGCGGAAGACGTGGTGGGGCATCGCCGCCGCGGCTGCGTTGTTCGGCGTGGTCTTCACGCTCATCAGCGCCTACGACCGGGTGGACACGCGGAACGTCGGCATCATCACCGAGTTCGGCAAGCCGGTGGGTGTGCACGGCGCCGGGATCGTGTGGCATGCGCCGTGGCGCAAGGTGAGTGAGCTGTCGGAGGCGATCCAATTGCAGGCGTTCGAGTCGAACAGCTTCGACGACGCCAGCCAGGGCAGGGGCGCCAACAACAACCCGGCGGCGATCAACGTGCGGCTGGCCAACAACTCGAACGCCTACGTGGACGAGAACCTGAACTGGCGGCTGCGCGAGGGCGCGGCCCCCAAGCTGTTCCAGGATTACGGCGGCGCCAACGTGTTCCAGACGATCAAGGAGCAGTTGGTGGACCGGCAGGCGCAGGTGGCGTTGTCGAAGGTGTTCGCCACGTTCAACCCGCAGGTGATGTTGGCGGCCGCGGCGAATGCGCCGGGCGCGTCGGCGCAGATGCCCGCGCCGGCCCAGGGCGCGGACTTGCCGGCGATGGCCGCGCAGGTCAGGAAGGATCTGCAGGACGCGGTGGGTTCCGAGATCGAGATCCTCGACGTGCGGATCCCGCGGATCTTCTACGACCAGCCGACCCAGCAGCGCATCGACGCCTACAACCAGAAGGTTCAGGAAACGATCAACGCCCAGCAGGACGTCAAGACCGCGGAGCAGAACCGGTTGGCCGCCGAGCAGCGCGCCAACCAGCCCCCACCGGATCTGCGGATCGCGATCTTCAACTGCCTCAACGATCAGGTGAAGAACGGGCGCGACCCCGCCGGGTGCTGGGGCCAGATCGGCGGCCAGCCGCTGGTGCAGGTGCCGCGCTAACCGGGCAGCACCAGCACCGGCACCGGGCTCTCGCGGATGATCTTGGCGCTGCGGGAACCGAGGAACACCCTGCGGATTTCGTCGCGCGACCGGGTGCCCAGCGCCAGGATGTCGCCGTCGCGCCAGTCCGCCTTGCCCAGCGCCTCGTTCCAGTCATGACCGGTAACCACTTGTAACTCAACGTCTTCGCCGACCACCCCGTCGGTCTTCAGGTTCGCCAGGATGTCGCGTGCCTGCGACGCCCACACCTCGAGGATCTCGTCCTCGACGTCGAATCCCACCTCCGGGGGATACATCGACTTGCCCCGGACGGCGAACGTCATCACCCGCAGCGGCACCCCGAATCGCTGGGCGGTCTCCGAACAGCGCCGGACCACGTCGACCGAGTCGGCCGTGGCGGCGTAGGCACAGGTGACCCGCGTCAATCCGCCTGAGCCCGCGCGATATCCGCGGGGGCTGATGGCCACCGGCACGGGCGACGCGTGCAGCAGCCAATCGGCGGTCGTGCCGATGACAACCAGCCCGGGCCCACCGCTGGGCAGCGACCCGAGTACGACGACGTCGCCGCCCACCTCCTCGACCACCTCGATCAGTCCCCCGGACACCGATCGGTGCGCGCGATGCAGATAAGTGACGTCGACGCCGTCGCACAGATCGTGCAGGTACCGCGCGGCCTCCTCGGCCGAGTCCGCCGCCAGACGCTCGGCCCACTGCTCGTACTCGGCGTCGACCCGGGCCAGTGACGGTGTCAGCCAGGGCCTGGGCACGATGGTCGCCACGGTGAGC
This sequence comes from Mycobacterium sp. NGS34, assembly GCF_059812845.1. Taxonomy (NCBI): domain Bacteria; kingdom Bacillati; phylum Actinomycetota; class Actinomycetes; order Mycobacteriales; family Mycobacteriaceae; genus Mycobacterium; species Mycobacterium sp. NGS34. Next base: position 20,357 of record NZ_JCALDM010000024.1, on the reverse strand, counting down.
GACGTCCCGAGCGTCCGCGCGGCGCGGACGGCCAGGTGCAGCCCCGACAGGCCCACCTCGCCGGCCCGGTAACCGGCGACCACGGTCACGGCGTTTCCTCGTTGAGCGCGCTGTGGTGGCGGCCCCACACGAAGTAGAAGGCCAGCGCCGCCGCGATCCACCCGGAAAACGCGATCCAGGTGTACCAGTGCAGGCTGACCAGGATATAGCCGCACACCAGCACCGAAAGTGCCGGTGTGACAGGGTAACCCGGCACCTTGAACGCCCGCGGCAGGTCCGGTTCGCGCACCCGCAGGATGATCACACCCACCGACACGACGATGAACGCCGTCAGCGTGCCGATGGACACCATGTCGGCCAGCTTGTCGAGGGGAACGAAGGCGGCCAGCATCCCCGTGGCGACCGCGACGATTGTGGTGTTCTTCACGGGAGTCATCGTGCGCGCATTCACCGCGGCGAAACTCGTTGGCAGCAGCCCGTCGCGGCCCATGGCGAACAGGATGCGGGTTTGGCCATACATGGTGACGAGCGTGACGGAGAAGATCGAGATCACCGCGCCCGCGCACAATATTGTGCCGGCCCAGCTGCCGTTCGTGACACGGTCGAGGATCGTCGCCAGCCCCGCCTCTTGCTGCCCCGCGAAGTCCCGCCACGGCTGGGTGCCGAGCGCGGCCAGCGCGACCAGGACGTAGACGGTGGTGACGGTCGCCAGCGCCGCGATTATCGCGCGCGGCATGGTCTTTTGCGGATCCTTCACCTCGTCACCCGCGGTCGACACCGCGTCCAGGCCGATGTAGGAGAAGAAGATGGTGCCGGCCGCCGAGCCGATGCCGGCGACCCCCATGGGGGCGAAGTCCTTGAGTTGGTTCGCGTCGAAGGCGGTGAACGCGATGATCACGAACATGGCCAGCACGCCCAGCTTGATCAGCACCATGACCGCGTTGACCTTGGCCGATTCGCTGGCGCCGCGGATCAGCAGCAACGCGCACATTCCGATCAGCACGATCGCCGGCAGATTGATCACGCCGGGCTGCGAGTCCCAGGGCGCCGCCGACAAAGCATGCGGCAGCTGGAATCCGAACAGGCTGCTCAGCAACTTGTTGACATAGCCGCTCCACCCCACCGCGACCGCGGCGGTCGCCACCCCGTATTCCAGCAACAGGCATGCCGCCACGCCGATCGCGACCGCCTCCCCCAGCGTGGCATAGGCGTAGGAGTACGACGATCCCGAAACTGGCACGGCCGAAGCTAATTCGGCGTAGCAGATGGCCGCGAGCCCGGCCGCGATGCCGGCGATGAGGAACGAGACGATCACGCCCGGCCCGGCTTCCGGAACCGCCAGCGACATGACGAAAAAGATCCCGGTGCCGACGGTCGAACCGACCCCGAACATGGTGAGCTGGAATGTGCCGATGCTGCGCTTGAGGTGGTCGTCCGCCCCGCGCGCGGCGTGGGCGCCGACGACGGGATGGCGCCGCAGCATTTGCTCCGTCAGGCTGATCGAGCTGGATGGCACGTGCGCCCCCTGTCGCGTGGATCAGCTGATTATGCGCGCGCCTCCCGCAACACCGCAGCGAACTGATCAATCGCCCAATCGATCTCCTGCCGGGTGATCACCAGCGGCGGCGCGAACCGCAGCGTCGAGCCGTGGGTGTCCTTCACCAGCACGCCGCGCCGGGCCAGTCGCAGGCTGATGTCCTTGCCGGTGCCCAGCGCGGGTTCGACGTCCACGCCCGCCCACAGCCCGAGGCCGCGCACCGCGACCACCCCCTCGCCGATCAGCACCCGCAGCCGGCGGTGCAGGTGCGCACCCAATTCGGCCGACCGGGCCTGGAATTCGCCGCGCGCCAGCATGGCGACGACCGTGGTGCCGATCGCCGCCGCCAGCGGGTTGCCGCCGAAGGTGGAGCCGTGTTCACCGGGGCGCAGCACGCCGAGGATCTCGCGATCGGCGACGACCGCCGACAGGGGCACCACGCCGCCGCCGAGCGCCTTGCCGAGCAGGTAGACGTCGGGCACGACGCCCCACCGGTCGCAGGCGAAGGTGTGGCCGGTGCGGGCCAGGCCCGACTGGATCTCGTCGGCGATCATCAGCACGTTGTGCTCGCTGCACAGCGCGCGGACCGTGGGCAGGTAGTTGTCGGGCGGTACGACGATGCCGGCCTCACCCTGGATCGGCTCCAGCAGCACCGCCACCGTGTCGTCGTCGATCGCGCGGGCCAGCGCGGCGGCGTGGCCGAACGGCACCGAGCGGAAGCCCGGCGTGAACGGCCCGAACCCGTCGCGCGCCGTGGGGTCCGACGAGAAGCTGACAATGCTGATGGTGCGGCCGTGGAAGTTGTTGTCCGCCACGATGATGTTGGCCCGCCCCGGGGCTACGCCCTTGACCTCGGCGCCCCATTTGCGGGCGACCTTCAGTCCGCTCTCGACGGCTTCGGCGCCCGAGTTCATCGGCAACACCATGTCCTTGCCGCACAACCCGGCGAGCGCGGCGCAGAACGGGCCGAGCGTGTCGGAATGGAACGCGCGGCTCACCAGCGTGACGGTGTCCAGTTGCGCGTGGGCGGTCGCGACGATCTCGGGGTTGCGATGACCGAAGTTGACCGCCGAGTAGGCGGCCAGGAAGTCCAGATAGCGGCGGCCGTCGATGTCGGTGATCCATGCGCCCTCGGCGCTCGCCGCAACCACGGGCAGCGGCGAATAGTTGTGCGCCGCATGCCTTTCAACCAGTTCGATCGCCGCGTCGGTTCGATGCGCGGCCCTGGCGTCGAGGATCGTCATGGGAATACCTCCAAAGTGCAGCACTTGACGGAACCGCCGCCCTTGAGCAATTCGGACAAGTCCACGCCGACCGGCTCGAAGCCGGCCTCGCGCAGTTGTGTGGCGAAACCCGTTGCCGCCGAGGGGTGCACGACGTGCAGTCCGTCGGAGACCACGTTGAGGCCGAGCACGTAGGCGTCGGCGCTTGCCACCACAAGCGCGTCGGGAAACAGTGCGCGCAGTTGTTCTTGCGCCGCCGCGCTGAACGCCGGCGGATAGAACGCGATCGTGTGATCGTCGAGGACGGCCAGCGCGGTGTCGAGATGATAGAAGCGCGGGTCCACCAGTTCCAGGGAGACGACCGGAACGCCCAGCGCCGCGGCGATTTCCGGGTGCGCGCGCCGGTCGGTGCGAAACCCGTAGCCGGCCAACACCGTATCGCCGACCATCAGCAGGTCGCCCTGGCCCTCGTTGACGTGGCGGGTGGCCACGGGCCGATAGCCGAGCGATGACATCCATTCGGAGTAGGCGCGGGACTCGCCGACCCGCTCGGCGAACCGGAACCGGGCGACGATCGCGATGCCGCGGGCGATGAAGCCGCCATTGGCGGCGTAGACCATGTCCGGGAGCGCGGGCACGGGCTCGATCACGTCCACGTGGTGGCCCAGCCGCAGGTACGTCTCGCGGAGGGCGTCCCACTGCGCCCGGGCGAGGTGGGCGTCGACGGGCGTGCCGACGTCCATCCAGGGGTTGATCGCGTACTCCACGGCGAAGAAGTCCGGCCGGGTCATCGCGTACCGGCGGGTCCGGGACTCGCGCCATGTCGCGGAGGCGGGCGCGGCAACGTACGAATCCGTCATAAATCAACGGTATTTGTGGCGCTTCAAACAAGCAAACGACGTTTCTTGCGTGTCTAGCATCGATTTGTTGCGCTACAGTGGTTCAGACGGCGATTTGTTAAGGAGCGGCTTATGGACCGCCTCGACGAGACCGACGAGCGCATCCTGACCGAGCTGACCCAGAACGCGCGGGCCACCTTCGCCGAGATCGGCCAGACGGTGAACCTGTCGGCGCCGGCGGTCAAACGCCGCGTCGACCGGATGCTCGACGACGGTGTGATCAAGGGCTTCACCACGGTCGTCGACCCCAACGCGCTCGGCTGGAAGACGGAGGCCTACGTGCAGGTGTTCTGCCACGGCACGATCTCCCCCGAGCAGCTGCGGGCGGCGTGGGTGGACATGCCGGAGGTGGTCAGCGCGGCCACGGTCACCGGCACGTCGGACGCGATACTGCACGTGCAGGCCCGCGACATGCGACACCTGGAGGCGGCGCTGGAGCGCATCCGTTCGAGCGCCCACATCGAGCGCAGCGAAAGCATCGTGGTGCTCTCGAACCTCATCGACCGCATGCGGACATAGCGGCATGCGGCCCCCGCGAGCCTAACCGCACCGCGAAATTCCGGCCGATTTTTCGCAGTGTGGTCAGGCTCGCGAACGTACCAGCCGAACCAGACGGCTCAACCTCGACGGCCGCGGCGCAGGCGGCCGCCGGGACACATAGGGCCACGGCCGGTTTCGCTCAGGGACGGAGAGCGCCCGGGCGTGCTTGAGCTGCGTCCGCAAGTGCTGGCGCAGGTCATGCAGATCGGGATCGGTCCAGCGGTTGTCGGCTTCGATCGGGTCGGCGGTCAGGTCGTACAGCTCCCATTGGTCGTCAACGGGCGACGTCCGGTACGCCTCGCCGCCGAGCCCGTTGGCCGCGAGGTGGCGCACCCCGGGTTCGGTCCAGGTGGCCGGGTCGTCGAAGGTGCGGACCAGCTTCCATAGGTGTCCGGCTCCCCCGGCTGCGGTGGCGCCGTCGACGCGGAGCACCAGCCCCTCGAAATTGGACGCGGTGTGGGCGGGCACCCGAATGCGCAGCGGGGCGGGCGGATTGACGGTGCGCTTGAGGCGGCGCGCGAGCCCCGAGGCGCCGCTGTCGCCCTCGAGCATGTTGTCGCGGGTCATCAGGTAAACGGCCCGCGCGTCGTCGGCGGGTGCCCCGTCCACGACGGGCATGAGGTCGCGGCCCGGCAGGTCGTGGACTTCGGAGAACGACTCGGCCAGTGTGGCGGCGACGGCGGCGGCTTCGATGCCGGCGGCCGAAAGCAGCGTCGGCACCAGGTCGACGTGCGACGTCGGCGCGGTCACGACGCGTGGGCTGGTGGGCCGTTCGCCGATGCGGGCGATCACGAACGGAACGCGGGTGGCCTCGTCGTACAGGTTGAACCATTTCTGGTGCAGCCCGCCGTGGGCGCCCAGCAGGTCCCCGTGATCGGCGGTGCGCACCAGCACCGCGTTGGCCGAGCCACCCTCGGTCACCGCCCGCCTCACCCGGTCGATCGGCTCGTCCACCTCGGCGTGCAGGCGGTAGTAGAGGTCGCGGTAGCGCTGGGCGTTGCGCTCGTAGACTCGGCTGATCGCCGGTGCCGGGCCGTAGCCGGAGTAATAGGCCTCGCGGAAGGCGATTTGGGCGGCCGGCTTCGTCGACAGGTCCTCGTCCGCGGTGGGCGCCGGGGGCACCGGCGGCGGATCCAACGGCGACGCCTTGACCGGACCCCGGCGCGACCAAGTCGGGAACAGCACGATGTCGTGGGGGTTGACGAAGCTGGCGACCAACAGGAACGGGCGCAGCGCGTCGGGGTCGCCGGCGCGGCGGCGGGCATAGCGGTCGGTGAGCCAAGCGACGACGCGATCGGCGATCAGCGGGTCCCGGCGGATGCCCGCGTTGGCCAGCAGCGCGCCATGCGGTTCGGGTCCGACCCATCCCGAAAAGCCGAACGGCCCAAGCGGATCGGCGTCCAGGTAGCGTCGCACCGCGGCGGCATCGACGGCGCCGTCGTCGTCGTTGGTCAGCAGTGAACGCCCGGTGGACGGGTCGATGAGATCGGCGTGCGAGATGTGCCACTTGCCGTCGTAGTGGGTGTCGTATCCGGCCGCCCGGAACCAGTTGCCCAGGGTGGGCACCTCACCCTGACGCAGCCACCGCATGCGGGAATCGTCGGCCGTCTTTCCGATGCCGTCGGTCTGGGTGACCCCATGCAGGTCGGGGTAGTGGCCGGTGAAAATCGTTGGGCGGCTGGGCACGCAGGCCAGCGACCCGGTGTAGTGCCGGCCGAAGCTGACGCCGTGATCGTCAAACCACTTGCGGCCGATGAGCGTTCGGTCGCGCCACGCCAACACCCCGGGAATCTCGTACGGCGGAACGGCGCGCTCCTCGTCAGTCATGATGATGATGACGTCGGGGCGATCAGACACGGGCGTTCTCCAATCGATTCGCCAGCCCGGCGAGCATCACGTCGGACTGGCGCGCGAGAAAGCGGCATAGCACGCGTTCGGCCAGTTTTTGTGCTGGGCTGTGACCGATTTCGACCGTGCTGGTGAGGGTCACGACGGTCGAGCCGGACGGGGCCGGGGCGAGCGTCCAGCGGTTGGTCATCCTGCGCACGCGGCCGGGCAGGCCCTCGACGTCGTAGGCCAGGGCGCGCGGCGGGTCGAACTCGGTGATGCGTTCGACGAGGGCGTCGCGTTTGACCTGGACCCGCCTGGCGGTGCCGACGGCACCGTCGGCTCCGGAGAACAGGATGCACGAGTGGTCGACGTTGCCGGCCCACGAACTGATCGCGCCGAAGTCCGCGAGGACGTGCCAGATCTGTTGGGGGCGGGCCGCGATGCCGCGGCTGCGGGCGATGTCGGCCATGCCTAGGGCATTGCGTGAATCATCGTCTCGAGCACCACCGCCAGGCCGCTGACCGCGAGTGTGATCGCGATGGTCACCCAGTCCGCCAGCTTGGGTCGCGCCGGGTTGGCCGAGAGCTGACCGGTGCCGCCGCGGGCGGTGATCGCGTCGCCCATCTCGTCGGCGCGCCGCAGGGTCACGGTGGTGGCGGCGGCCAGCAGGTCGATCAGCTCCAGGGCGTGCCGGCGGCGACGGGCCTTGCGGCTCCGCGGTATCCGTTTGGGCCGCAACCGGCGGGCGGCGTAGAGCACCTGGAACTCGTCGATCAGCATCGGGAAGGCGCGCAGCGCCAGCGCCAGGGCCGCCGCCCATTCGTCGACCGGGATGCGCAGCAGCTTGAACGGCCGGCCCAAAGTGGCCAGCGCGGGCCCTATTTCGGCGACGTTGGTGGTCCAGGACACCATCGCGCCGAGCGCGAGCAGCACGATCGACAGCGCGGTGATCCGCAGGAAGTGCAGCCCTCCCCCGAGGCCGAGCTCGAGGCCGCCGATCGAGAATTTCGGGCCGCTGCCACCCAGCACGGCGGTGATGCCGCCCAGTGCGATGACGATCCACAACCAGCGCGGGATGGACGGCACCGCGCCGCGCGGGATGCGCGCGATCCGGACCGCCGCCAGGACCAGCGCCGCCACCAGGCCGATCGTCACCCAGCCCGGGTAGAAGGTCAGCAGCGCCGAAACACCGAAAACGACAAGCAGTTTGGTGCCAGCCCACAGCTCGTGGATGGCCGACGTTCCGGGCACCGGGACGAGCAGCACGACCGGACGCGGCGTGCGTCGGGCCGAGGCGCGTTCCGGGGCGGAGGTTGCGGTCATGCCATGCCCCCCGCCGTGGCCGACACCGGCTCGAGCGTGCCGTTGCGCAGGTGCAGGGTGCGCGGGCACAGGTCCTCCAGCCCGACGAAGTCGTGCGAAATGACCACCACCGTCAGGTCCTGCTCACGGCGCAGGTCTTCCAGCAGCCGCAGCAGGCCGCGCTGGCTGGCGGCGTCCAAGCCGGCCAGCGGCTCGTCGAGGATCAGCGCCCGCGGCGAGCGGGCCAGGAGTCCGGCCAGCACCACGCGGCGCATCTGGCCGCCGCTGAGCTGGTCGATCGGCCGCGTGGCCAGCGTCGGATCGAGTCCGACGACGGCCAGCGCCGCGGCGACCCGATCCTTCTCGCGCGGCGAAAAGCCCGCTGCCGAGGCGACTTCCAGGTCGACGCGGCCGCGCATCAGTTGCAGTCGGGCCGCCTGGAACGACAAGGCCACCGCGCCGACCTGCTCGTGGATGGGCCGGCCATCCATGAGGCAGGTACCGCTCGTCGGCACCGTGAGCCCGGCCATGATCCAGGCCAGCGTCGACTTGCCCGAGCCGTTGCCGCCGTGGATCAGCACGCCGTCGCCCTGCTCCACGGTGAAGCTGATGTCGCGCAGCGCGGTTTTGGCCCACGGGGTGCCGCTGCCGTATTCGTGGCCGACGCCGACAAGTTCGATCACCGGCGCCTGCGAGCCGTGGTTCACCGCGGCCCCGTTGGTTGCGGCCGGCGCCGGCACGGACTCGACCATCACGGAGTTGTCCGGGGAATCGCTGAGATCGACTGTGCGGTCGGCGGACTCGGCCTCGGTGTTGTAGTGCGTGATGTGCACCAGGGCGGTGCGGTGGCGTTTGGGAAGATCGGACAGCACGCGCAACAACGCATCCCGTCCCTGCTGGTCGACCATGGTGGTCACCTCGTCGGCGATCAGCAACGCCGGCTCCCTGGCCAGCGCCGCGGCGAGCGCGAGGCGCTGCAGCTCGCCCCCGGAGAGGCTTCCGGTTTCGCGTTGCGCGAGTCCGTCGAGGCCGACCTCGCTGAGCAACCGGTCCACGTCGATCTTGGTGCCGGGCGGCAGACCCCAGACCACGTCGTCGGCGACCCGCGTTCCCAGCACCTGGCTTTCGGGGTGCTGCAGCACGACCGCGGTCCCGCCCAGTTTGCCCAGGCCCACCGCGCCGGGGCGCTCCACGGTGCCCGACGTCGGTTCGCGGCCGGCCAAAATCAGCATCAGCGTGGTCTTCCCGGATCCGTTGGGTCCGGTGATCGCGACGTGCTCTCCCACCCGGAGGTCCAGGCTGAGCTCGCGCAGCGCGTCCTGGCGCGCACCCGGATAACGGAAACGCACCTTGTCCAGCCGCACCGGAACGGGTCCGACGGCGCCCTCGGCCTCGCTTTCGTCCGGGGAATCGAGCTGGTGCACGTCGGGGATGCCGCGCATCCGATCCAGCAGGCGGGACAACGCCCACCAGCCGATCAGCGACACGATCAGGATCCCGATGACGTAGTAGATGAGCACCAGCAACTGCCAATGCTGCACGCCGAGAGCGAAATAGCGCTTCAAGTCCGCGCCGACGCCCTGCATGTGCACCCGGGTCAGGAACGCCGCGACCCCGTTCACGTCCGCGGTGATGACGTCGAAGATCAGGCGACGCAGCCGGCTCATCACGGTCAGCCCGATGACGTCCGCGGCGCCGAATGCCAGCCCGGCGATCAAGGACCAGAAGATCACCGTGGGCAAGCCGCGGCGCTTCCGCTTGATGATTCCGGTCAGGCCGCCGATGTAGACGCAATGGATGACGGTCATCAGACCGCCCAACCCGGCGATCAGGAAGGCGATCATCCCGGCGGCGACCGTCGCGGCCATCAGGACGCGGAACCGGTAGCGGTAGGCCAGCAGCCCGGTGGGCACGGTGCCCAGCAAGGCCAGTCCCGCGGCGAACGGGACGATCACCGAGATGATGGCGATGACCGCGCACAGCGCCCCCATGACGGAGGCCTGCGCCAACTCGACCGGCCGCAGCGGTCCACCCCGTTGGTGGGAACGGGATGGTCGGGGGACGGTCACCTCACCGATTCTGCCAGGCCGCAGCGGCAAGTCCCCGCGCCACACCACATACGCTGGGTTTTTGCGCCGACGCGTGTGGCGCTCGTCTCGCTTAGCAAAGCTATGCAACCATGGATGTATGAACGCATCCGCCGCCAACCACAACGATGTCGTTGACGCCGCAAACGCCGAGTCCCAGTCCGGCCTCGGAGCCGATCTCCTCGCCGTCGTCGCCCGCCTGAACCGACTGGCCACCCAGCGCATCCAGATGCCGCTGCCCGCCGCGCAGGCCCGGCTGCTGGCCACCATCGAGGCCCATGGGGAGGCGCGGATCGGCGACCTGGCCGGCGTCGACCACTGTTCCCAACCGACGATGACCACGCAGGTGCGCCGCCTCGAGGACGCCGGCCTGGTCACGCGGACCGTCGATCCCGGCGACGCCCGGGCGGTCCGCATCCGGATCACGGCCGACGGGATGCGCACGCTCGACGCCGTCCGGGCCGACCGGGCCGCCGCGATCGAGCCGCAGCTGGCCCTGCTCGAGCCGGCGGACCGCGAGGTGCTGAAGGATGCGGTCGACGTCCTGCGGCGGCTCCTCGAGAGCGCCGCGTCGACGCCGCGCCGCCATACCCTGTGACGGCATCGTCCGGTGGATGCATCGCCGCGGGCGGGTAGACACTGGAAGTTCGGACTGACCGGTGACGAAAGGTGGCGGTGATGCGGCCCGAGGCTTCCGCCTTCCCGGCCTTCCCGTTGACCGTATGGTTCGGACAGACGAGGTACGTCTTCGCTCCCGGTCGCGACGTGCTGGTGGGCTACGGCCCCGGAGTCGACATCGCGCTCGGGCCGCCGGGCAGCCCGGCGGGATCTCACCCCGATGTGGTGCTGCGGTTCACCGGTAGGCACTGGGTCGCGATCGACAACGGCCCCCGCGGGATGTTCGTCAACGGCTCGCGGGTGCCGGCCGTCGACATCCACTCCGGCCAGGCGATCACGATCGGCGATCCGCAGCGAGGTCCGCGGCTGGTTTTCCAGATCGACCCGCCCGGACGGCCGCCGGGTCCACCGCCGCCGCGACGGTTCCGGCAGCCCCCTGGAACGCCGCGTCCGCCGCAACCCCCGCCTCCCGGCACCGGGCAGCGCCCGACCGACCCCAACTTGCGGGCGCCGACCGAGCGCGGCACCCAGCCAATTCCGATCCCGCCACCCCCGCCGCCCGCGGTCGAGCCGCCAGGCCCGCCCGCCCCGCCGGAACCGCCGGCGCCACCCGTCGCCGAGACGCCCGAGGCCGTGGAACCCGAACCGTCCAACGGTCCGGGCCTGATCGAAAGGATGACCACGCGCAAGCTGCGGACCCCGAGCCGCTCCTTCCGCACTCAGGAGGGCAACTCCACGTTTCGGCTCCCGCTCAGGTCCGGCGCGCGGACCAGCGGGGTCGCGGCATACCAGCTGGGGCTCACGGTCGACGGGCACGAGGTGCTCACCGACATCTCGTTCACGGCGGGCCTGGGCACCCTGACCGCGATCGTCGGACCGTCGGCGCCGCGCAACTCGGCACTGCTCGAATTGCTCTCCGGCACAAGGGAACTCAGCTCCGGAAGAACCACAGTCGACGGCCACGACGTGCACGCCGAACCCGAGTCGATGCGCACCCGCATCGGGGTGGTGCGCGGCGACGACTGCCTGCACTCGCGGCTCACGGTCGAACGGGCGTTGGCCTACGCGGCCGAACTGCGCCTGCCGCCGGACACCGCGGCCGAGCACCGTCGGCGCGTGGTGGACCAGGTGATCGAGGAACTCGAGCTGGCGCCCCACCGCGCGACGCGGATCAGCAAGCTCCCACCCGAGGTGCGCCGGTGTGCGTCACTGGCGGTCGAACTGGTCACCCGGCCGACGCTGCTCGTGGTCGACGATCCGGGCGCCGGGCTGGATGCGCCGCAGCAAGAGCGCGTGATGGCGGTCCTGCGTCGCCAGGCCGACATCGGCTGTGTCGTGGTGGTCGCGATGCCGTCGCACGCATCACTGGGCAGCCTCAACCTCTGCGACCAGGTATTGGTCCTCACCGCGCGGGGCGCCACGGCTTTCCTCGGGACGCCGTTGCAGGTCGAGTCGGTGATGGGCACCCCCGACTGGGCCGAAGTCATCGAGCGGGTCGGCGCCGATCCCGACGGCGCGCACGACGGGTTCCGGGCCCGGCAGCAAGGACTGGCCCCGCCGACGCCGCCGGAGGTCGCACCGCCGTGGCCGCTGCCCGACGGGCTCTCCGCGAAGCGGCAGGTCCGGGTGCTGGCATGTCGACAGCTCCGCCTGCTCTTCGCCGACCACATCTACTTCCTGTTCCTGGCGATCCTGCCCTTCGTGCTGGCGGCGCTGACGCTGTTGATCCCCGGCGATTCCGGCCTGGAACGGCCCAACCCGAGCGGTTCCAACCCGCACGAGGCCATCGAGATCCTGGCCGCGCTCAACATCGCCGCGGTGATCGTGGGCACCGCCCTGACTATCCGCACGCTGGTCGAGGAGCGCCGCGCCTTCCGGCGCGAGCAGGCCGTCGGGCTTTCGGCCCCGGCCTACCTGGGCGCCAAGATCGTCGTCTTCGGCCTGGCCGCGCTCATCCTGACGGGCATCTTCTTCGCGATCGTCGTCGTGGTGAAAGGCGGCCCGGTGCACGGCCCGGTGCTGTTGGGCTTCGCCGGCGGGGCCACGGCCGAGCTCTATCTGAGCGTGGCCGCGACGGCGCTCGTGTCGGCGGTCGTCGGTCTGGCGCTGTCCGCGACGGGCAACCGGCTGCGCGAGGTGCTGCCGCTGCTGGTGCTGGTGATCCTGTCCTCGCTGCTGCTCAACGGCAGCCTGGTGCAACTGGTCAGCAAGTGGGGCTTCCAGCAGATCTCCTGGTTCGTCCCGGCCCAATGGGGCTTCGCGGCGTCGGCGTCCGTCGCCGATCTGCGCCGGGTCGACGCACTGGCCGCCAACGCCCAGATGTGGACGCACTATTCGGGCTGGTGGGTGTTCGACATGGTGATGCTCTTGGGCTTCGGCGCCGGCGCGGCCGGCTTCGCCCTTTTCCGGCTGCGCGCGCCCAAACGGCCGTCCGGCGGCTAGACGTAGCGCCGGACGCGGCGGCAGTAGTCGGCGTATTCGTCGCCATAGCGCTGCCGCATGAATTCTTCCTCGCGCAACACTTGCCGATGGAACAGCGCGGCGGCGGCGACCAGGTAGATCAACGGAACCCAGTTGGGGAACACCAGCAGCTGGCCGACGAGGAAAACGAAGAACCCGACATAGATCGGGTTGCGGCTCATCGCGAATATGCCGCTCGTCACCAGCCCGCCGGGCTGGTCGACGTCGATACCCACGCGGAAGCTGGCGCCGAATGACACCAGGCTGAACACCAGGATCAGGATCCCGACCAGGCAGAGGGCCACTCCCAACCAGGCGAGCAGGGTCGAGTGGAAAAACCGCTGACGGCCGGCCAGCGGCCACCCGAAGGCCGCGGCGAACACCGTGTAGAAGTAGAACAGCGCGACGGGCGGGATCAGGAAGTCGGTCTTGTCGAGCTTCCCGAAATGCATTGCTTGAGTGCCGGTTCTGCGCAGCAGCATGACTCTGGCGAGGACGGTGCCGATCAGCAGCACGATCATGGCAGCGGCGAGATACTGCGGCATCGCTCGATCATCACACTTGCAGCGCGGCGCCCGGCGAGCGATCAGCGCGGAAAATGCCGACGTTGCGCGATTGTTGTTCAAGGCCTGTTTCAAGGCCTGAGCAGCGGGTTACCGTCCATCTATGGCGCCAGACACTAAAAGCACGGCCGAACACCTGCGCACCGCCTTGGACGGGCGGTGGCGCGACGTGAAGAACCGGATGCGGGACACGATGACCGAGGACCTGTTCCGCCCGCATTACACGCCCAACACCGTGATCGCCCGCACCAAGGTGGCAGAGCAGATGCGGATCATGGCCGCGTTCGGCGCCGCCGCGGACTCGTTCCGCAAGGAACACGGCGGCACCGGCGACGTCGGCGCGGCGATCACGATGATCGAGATGCTGGCGATGTCGGACCTGTCGCTGATGGTGAAGGCCGGGGTCCAGTGGGGGCTGTTCGGCGGCGCCGTGGAGAACCTGGGCACCGAACGCCACCACGAGGCCTACGTCAAGAAGATCATCAGCCTCGAGCTGCGCGGCTGTTTCGCCATGACCGAGACCGGGCACGGCAGCGACGTCCAGTCGCTGGAAACCACCGCGACCTACGACCCCGAGACCGAGGAGTTCGTCGTCGACTCCCCCACCCCGACCGCCCGCAAGGACTACATCGGGGGTGCCGCCGAAACCGCCACCATGGCATCGGTTTTCGCGCAACTGATCACCACCGAAGACGGCAAACCGGTCAACCACGGCGTGCACTGCCTGCTGGTCCCGATCCGCGACGCCGACGGCAACGACCTGCCCGGGGTGACGACGTCGGACTGCGAGTACAAGGGCGGCCTGCCCGGTGTGGACAACGGCCGCATCGTCTTCGACCATGTCCGCGTCCCGCGGGTGAACCTGCTGAACAAGTACGGCGACGTAGCCCCGGACGGCACCTATAGCTCCCCGATCGACAACCCCAACCGCCGGTTCTTCACCATGCTGGGCACGCTGGTTCGCGGCCGGATCACGGTGGGCGGCAGCGCGGGCGCCGCCGCGCGCGTCGCGCTGGACATCGCCACTCGATACGCGTTGCAGCGCAGGCAATTCAGCGCGCCGGACGAAAACACCGAGGTGCTCATCATGGACTACCTGGCGCATCAGCGCCGGCTGTTTCCGTTGATCGCCCGGTCATACGCGCTGCAGTTCGCCCAGAACGAGCTCGTCAGCAAGTGCCACGACGTCCAGACCGCCGACGCGCCCGACGCCGACGAGCAGCGGGAGCTGGAGGCGCGGGCCGCGGGGCTGAAGGCGGCCAACACCTGGCACGCGTCGCGAGCCATCCAGGAGGCGCGGGAGGCCTGTGGCGGCGCGGGCTACATGGCCGAGAACCGGCTGATCGCGCTGCGCGGGGACACAGATGTCTTCACCACGTTCGAGGGCGACAACCACGTGCTGACCCAATTGGTGGCCAAGGAGCTGCTGACGGCTTATGCCGACGACATCCGCAGCATGAGCCCGGTCGAGTGGGTGCGCTTCGCCGCCAACACCGTCGGTGAGCGGGTGCGGAAACGCACTGCGGCCGAGGCGATTATGCAGACGATCATCGACGCCCGTCAGGACAGCGAGGAGGAAGGCAGCCTGTTCAACCGCGGCACCCAGGTAACCATGTTCGAGGAGCGCGAGGACTATCTGCTCTCGTCGGTGGCGCGCCGGCTGCAGGGGAAATCCAAAGAGATGTCTGAATTCGACGCGTTCAACGCCGTGCAGGATCACGTGCTGCACGCGGCGAACGCGCACATCGACCGAATCGTGCTGGAAGCGTTCGTCGCCGGGATCGACTCGTGCGAGGACAGGGAGGCCCGCGAGCTCCTCGAAATGGTTTGCGACGTGTACGCATTGTCGGTGATCGAGGACGACAAGGCCTGGTACATCGAGCACGGCTACCTGTCGACCGGGCGAGCCAAGGCGGTCACCCGCGGCATCAACGATCGGTGCCGCAAGCTGCGCCCGTACGCGGAGACGCTGGTCGACGGGTTCGGCATCCCGGAACCGCTGCGGTACGCGGAGATGCTGCACCCGGAGAACCTGCCCGACTGAGGCTTTGGCGGCAGGGCTTTGGGCGCCCTACTGATGCGGGATCTTGCCGAGCGCCTGCAGCTTGCCGTCCGGCCCGATCTGGAACTTCACTGTGCCGATCCCGGTGGGACAGCAGGGTTCGTCCTTGCCGACCTGCCATTGGTACTGGACGGTGATCGTGTCGTCGGACGGCGGCAGCACGGTGATGTAGGGCTTCGGGTTCGGCGTGGGCGGGCCCAGCGGGGTGTTGTGGTCGAAGAAAAGCAGCTGCTGCGGAGTCGACTCGCTGGCGATGGTCGGGATGATCTGAACCCAGGACAGGCGGCACTTCTTGGTGTGCCCCCGCGCGATTTCGACCCACGTCGAGCCCGGCACCTCGACCGGGACGGAGGCGATGGCCTGCCGCACCGTGTCGGCCGTCGGACCGTCGGACTCCTTACACGTATCGGCCCGCGATGCCGGCGGAGCCGTCGGTTTTCCGCCACACGCCGACGCCAACAAGATCAACAGAATCACAAACGGGCGGCGCACATCGTGAGCTTAACGAAAACTGTGAATATCCCATTTGTTTCGTCCGAAGCGCCGTTCTGAGAGGCAAATCACCGAGGCCGGCGGGTAGTCTGGCCGACGTCGCGGATCGGTGCTGACCTGCGATTACGCGGCATTCCAGCGACCTCACACGCCAGTGCGGATTCGGTGAAAGCAAGCCGTAAAACGGCGGAAACATCGGACGTCCGACGCCGAAACATCATTGCCGCACCATTTGGCGCATTAAGCCCGTGCGCGCTCGAGGGGAGGAAAGTAGGCGTGGCCAAAGAGCCCCATGGCGTTCGCGCGGACGCCGTGCCGAGTATGTGCGCCTACTGCGGTGTCGGTTGCGGCATGGTGTTGCACGTCACAGCGGACCCGGCGAGCGGCGGCCGTCACGTTACGAAAACTGTTGGAAACAAAAGCCACCCGGCCAACTTCGGCCGGCTGTGCACCAAGGGCGCGACCACATCCGACCTGCTGGCCGCGCCGGGCCGGATGGAATCGGCCCACGTGCGAGCCGACCGCGGCGAGCCCCTCGAGCCGATCGACATCGACGACGCGATTACTCAGTGCGCCACGCGGCTCCGCGAGATCATCGACCAGGACGGCCCCGACTCCTTCGCCATGTACGTGTCGGGCCAGATGTCAATCGAGGCCCAATATTTGGCGAACAAGCTGACCAAGGGCTTCATCGGCACCAACCAGATCGAGTCGAATTCGCGGCTGTGCATGGCCAGCGCGGGTTCCGGATACAAGCTGTCCCTGGGCGCCGACGGACCTCCCGGCTCGTACCAGGACTTCGACGCGGCCGACGTGTTCCTCGTCATCGGGTCCAACATGGCCGACTGCCACCCGATCTTGTTCCTGCGCATGATGGATCGTGTCAAGGCCGGCGCCAAGCTGATCGTGGTGGACCCGCGCCGCACCGCGACCGCCGAGAAGGCCGACCTGTTCCTGCAGCTCGCGCCCGGGACCGATCTCGCGCTGCTGAACGGGCTGCTGCACCTGATCGTCCAAAACGGACACACCGACCCCGAATTCATCGCCGGATTCACCGAAGGCTGGGAAGTGATGCCGAGCTTTCTCGCTCAGTACACGCCGGAACGGGTCGGCGAAATCACCGGCATCCCAACCGAAGACATCCGCACCGCGGCTCGCTGGATCGGCGAAGCCGAAAACTTCATGAGCTGCTGGACGATGGGCCTCAACCAGAGCACCCACGGCACCTGGAACACCAACGCGATCTGCAACCTGCACCTGGCCACCGGCACCATCTGCAAGCCCGGCAGCGGCCCCTTCTCGCTCACCGGGCAGCCCAACGCCATGGGCGGGCGCGAAATGGGCTACATGGGGCCGGGTCTGCCGGGTCAGCGCTCGGTGGCGTCGGCCGCCGACCGTGAGTTCGTCGAGGACCAGTGGGGCATCCCCCGCGGCTCGCTGCGCACCGAGGTCGGCACCGGCACCGTGGACATGTTTTCCCGGCTGGCCGACGGTCAGATCAAGGCCTGCTGGATCGTCTGCACCAATCCCGTTGCCTCGGTGGCGAACCGGAAAACCGTGCTGGCCGGCCTGGAAAGCGCCGAGTTGGTGATCGCCCAGGACGCGTTCCTGGAGACCGAGACCAACGAGTACGCCGACCTATTGCTGCCGGCCGCTCTGTGGTCGGAGTCCGAAGGGGTGATGGTCAATTCCGAGCGGAACCTGACCCTGTTCCAGCCGGCCGTCGAGGCGCCCGGCCAGGCGCTGCCGGACTGGCAGATCATCGCCCGAATCGCCTGCGCGATGGGGTTTTCCGAGGCGTTCAGCTACCAGAGCGCGGAGGAAGTGTTCGAGGAAATCAAGAGATTCTCGAACCCCGCGACGGGCTACGACCTGCGCGGCGCCAGCTATTCGCGGTTGTGCGAGACGCCGTTGCAGTGGCCGTGCCCGCCCGACGGCGCCGACCGGAACCCCATCCGCTATCTGAATGACGGTGTGAGCCAGGCTCGGCTGGTCCGCGAGGACGGCGCCGTGCCCCGGCTGGCCTTCCCCACCGCGAGCGGGCGCGCGGTGTTCTTCGCCCGCCCACACCTGTTGCCCGACGAGATGCCCGACGACGACTTCCCGTTCCTGCTTAACACCGGGCGCCTGCCGCACCAATGGCACACGATGACCAAGACCGGGAAAGTCGCCAAACTCAACAAGCTCAACCCCGGACCGTTCGTCGAACTCCATCCCGACGACGCGGCCCGCCTGCAGATCGATGACGACGACCCGGTCGAAATCGCCTCGCGCCGCGGTCGGGCCGTGCTGCCCGCCGTCATCACCGACCGGGTCCGGCCCGGCAATTGCTTTGCGCCCTTCCACTGGAACGACGCCTTCGGCGAGTACCTGGCGATCAACGCCGTCACCAACGACGCCGTCGACCCGGTTTCGCATCAGCCGGAGTTCAAGGCCTGCGCCATATCCCTCACGAAGGTCGCCGTCGCGCAACCCGATTCGAGCGCCGCGCCATCAACCGCCGACGAGATCAGCCCGGCCCGCGTCGACGCGTTCGCCGAACTCCTCGGCGTGGCAAACCAACCGGCGCCGCAGTTCGGTCCGCTGGGCCGCTCCTACCTTGCCGGCCTCGTCGCGGGGCTGCGCTCGGACGCCGGCCGCCGCTCCGCCGGGGCGCCGACCCTGCCCCAAAACGCCCCGTTCGATTCCAACACCCGCCTGTGGATCGACGGCCTGCTCGCCGGGCTGTTCGCCCGCACCGAGGCGCCGGCTGTCCAGGAACCGATCGTCGAGGCACCCGACCCCGCGCCCGAGCGGTCGGCCATCGTGGTGTTGTGGGCCTCGCAAACCGGAAACGCCGAGGAACTCGCCGCCGACGTCGCCGCCCAGTTGCGCAAGGCCGCCCTGCCGGTCGCGTTGCACGCCATGGACGACTTCCCGTTGGCGCAGCTTCCGACAACGCGTGAGCTACTGCTGGTCACCAGCACCACCGGCGACGGCGACCCACCGGACAACGGCACCGGCCTGTGGCGGGCATTAACGTCCGACGGCGCACCGCGTTTCACCGACACCCGCTACGCGGTGCTCGCGCTGGGCGACTCCAACTACGACGACTTCTGCGGCCACGGCCGCAAGCTCGACGAGCGGCTCGCCGAGCGCGGAGCCACCCGAATCGTCGACCGGGTCGACTGCGAGCCCGACTACGAGGACGGCGCGGCCAAATGGTTGAGCGGAGTCATCGAGGCGCTGGCCCGCACGCCGGCACCGGTGGGCCGGGACGGTGGCGCGCCGGCGGCGCTCGCCTCCCCGGTCGCCGCGCCGACCCGGCCGGCCAACGGGCCCGGGGCCGTCGGCTACTCCAAGAAGCATCCCCTGATCACCGACATGGCCTGCAACATCAAGCTGGGCCGGCCGGAATCGGCAAAGGACGTGCGGCAGCTGGTCTTTCGGGTGCCCGAGAACACGATCAGCTACGAGGCCGGCGACGCGCTCGGGGTGTGGCCGCGCAACAGCGACCGGCTCGTCGACGAATGGCTGTCGGTCACCGGACTCGACGGGCAGACCCCGGTCGAGGTCGGCGAGCACGGCTTGATGTCGTTGCGCTCCGCGCTCACCGAGCGAACCGAGATCGCCCACATCAGCCGGGATCTGGTGCGGTTCGTGCAGGAGCGCACCGGCAACCGGAAACTTGCCGAACTGCTGCGCCCGGAAAACAAGGCCGAGCTCAGCAACTGGACATGGGGGCGCCAGCTGGTGGACCTGCTGGCGCAGCTGCCGGTCTACGCATCCGCCCACGAATGGCTGCGCGTCCTCAAACGCCTTCAGCCGCGACTGTACTCGATCTCGTCGAGCCCCAAGGAGTGCCCGGGCGAAGTTCACCTGACGGTTTCGCCGGTCCGCTACAACTTCCAGGGCGTCCCGCGCCGCGGTGTGTGTTCGACCTACCTCGCCGACCGCTCCCCCGGCGATCGCGTCGCCGTCTATCTGCAGCCGTCGAGCAACTTCCGGCCGCCCAGCGACCCGGACACCCCGATGATCATGATCGGACCGGGCACCGGGATCGCGCCCTTCCGCGGCTTCCTGCAGGAGCGCCGCGCGCTGGGCCACACCGCGCCCAATTGGCTGTTCTTCGGCGAGCAACACGCGGCCACCGACTACTACTACCGCGACGAGATCGAACAGATGCGCGCCGACGGGCTGCTCACCGAGCTGGACCTGGCGTTCTCGCGCGACCAGCGCGACAAGATCTACGTGCAGCACCTGATGCGCAAGCGCGGGGACCAACTGTGGCGCTGGCTGCAGGACGGCGCGCAGCTCTACGTCTGCGGCAACGCCGATCCCATGGCCAAGGACGTCGACCGCGCGCTCTGCGAAATCGCCGCCGAACACGGCAACCTCGACGCCGAGGCGGCGCGGGAATACATGCAGTCGCTGAGCGCCGACAAGCGCTACCACCGCGACGTCTACTAGGGCGCATGACCCGTAATACGACGGAAACGTCGCAAACCCGCCGCTGAAACATCGCTGACGCAGCATTCACTCATTAGGTCGCGCACTAAAAGGAGTGACGTAGCGTGGCTCGCGATTCTGAAAGGCCAGTCTGCCCGCGGCGGCAGTGTCCCCTGCATCCCGACGGCGGGGCGTCGGCGCCGGGTCAAGTCGACTGGGCGGGGTTGCCCATCAACCTGGACATGGCGTTCTCCCGCGTGCAGCGCGACAAGGTCTACGTGCAGCACGTGATGCGCAAGCAGGGTAGCCGGCTGTC
>NZ_JCALDM010000023.1:0-44897 GCF_059812845.1 Mycobacterium sp. NGS34 | reverse complement strand
TAGGCGCTGCGCGAACCCACCGAGGCTTCGAGCTCGGCCAGGCACTCCTCGGTCAGCGGAATCAGCTTCTCGATGTCGGGCACCACGTCGGCGCCGGCGGCGTAGCCGAATCCGATCCGGTCGGCGTATGAACACGTCGTCGCGTTGAGCGCCTGACCGTCATAGACCGTCGACACCGGATATATCTCCTCGACATGGGCGCGGTTCCAATACATTTCGGTACGCGGGCCCGGCACGTGCGAGATGGGCAGGTTGTACCCGGTGCGCACCTTCGGCGTGAACGGCAGCAGCGGGAAAATCACCGTCGCGGCGATGCTTCCCGCGGCGGTCAGCAGCGATGCCGCCGATCCCCGCTTGGCGACCCACTGCTTTCCTTCCGACATCGAGCGGTGGATCAGGTCCAGCCGCGCGGCCGGATCGTCCACGTCGGTGCCCAGCGGGCACAGCCAGAGCCCGAACATGTTGCCGTGCTGGTCATTTCCGTCCTCGCGCTCGCGAGCGCGCACCGTGATCGGGCAGGCGGCCACCAGGGACCGTCCGGGCAGTTCGTCACGCTCCAGCATCCAGCGGCGGACCGCGCCGGCTACGACGGCGGTCACCACGTCGTTGGCGGTGACACCGGCGGCCCGTTCCACCGCGTGGATGCGCTCCTTCGGCCAGCTCCCGGCCGCGACGGCGCGGGCGCGCCCGAGGTGACCGTTGAACCGCGTGTAGGGCGCCCCGAACGGCAGCACGGTCGTGTGACCGACCAGGCTGTCGACCACCGTCGACAGCTCGCCCGTGACGGCCCGCCCGATCAGCCCGACGCTCGACGTCGCCGCGCCGAGCAGCGAGCGCAGCGGCGCGACGAGGCGCGACGCCAGCCCGTCCGTCGACGCCTGCGGCGCGTCGGGACGGTGGTCGGCGTAGAACGGCGGCATCGACCGGCGTTGCGGGTCGTCGCTCAGCGCGTCGGCGATCATCCGGAAGCCGGCGACGCCGTCGACGACGGTGTGGTGCACCTTGATGTAGAACGCGAATCGGCCACCGTCGAGGCCGTCGATCAGATACGACATCCACATCGGCCGGGAGCGATCGAGGCGCTCCGCGTCCAGTTCGCCGATGAGCCGCCAGAATTCGTCACGGCCCCCGGACACGGTGCGGCGCTGGCAATGCCGGCTCAGGTCGACGCTGGCCATCTCGCGCCACACCCATACGCCGCCGGTGTCCACGCCGCTGTGCGGATGTCTGCGCAGCCTCGGATCGATCGGATGGTCGCCGGCGAGCGTGTCGCGATACAGCTCGTCGACGAAGTCCGGGCCGGCGTCCTCCGGCGGCGACAGGATGAGCACGGCGCCGACGTGCATCGGGCTGGCCACCAGCTCGGCGGCCATCATCGCCACGTCCAGGGGGTCCATGGGAGCCATGTCGTCGCGCCTAGGCGGGGCGGTCGCGTTGTGTCGACGGCTCGTCCAGGAGCCCCGATTGCCGCAGCGCGTCCCACACGAATTTCTGTACCGGCCGCGACCGGAAGAACCCGGTGTGACCGCCTGGGTACCAGACGATTTCGGGTTTGCCCCAGTGTTCCCAGAGGCGGACCACCTGCTCGCGCGGGTGCACGACCCGATCGGCGACGCCGGCATAGATGAACCGGCCCGGCATCGGCACCAGCGGGTCGAGCGACAGCGGCGACGTCATCCGGCCGATGGGCTCGGCCAACTCCATCGTGCGCCGGCGCGGGTCGTCCTGGCTCAGGCCGGAATGGCGGCCCAGCAACTGCACCAGGTCGGCCACCGGAACGCCGAGGATGGCGCAGGTGAGGCCCTTTTCCAGGCTGGCGACCAGCGCCGCGATGTAGCCGCCGAGCGAAAGGCTGTTCAACCCGATCAGCGAGTCGGGCTCCTGCAACCGGATCCAGGACAGTAGCCTCCGGATGTCCCAGACCGCGTGACCCGTCGCATGCACGTCGTCGAGGATGTCCTCCCCGGGAAACACCACACCCTTCGGCAGCCCGCGGGCGCGCGGGCCGTGCATCGGCAGCACCGGCATGACGACGTTGAGACCGAGTTCGTCATGCAGTTTCCAGGCGCGGAACAACGCGAGATCCATTGGGGCCCGGCCCATCTCGGTTCCGTGCACGCACACCAGCCAGGGCCGCGGTTCGGGATGACGCAGCAGCAGCGCGTACTCGCGCCTGTTCGCGGTGTAACCCATCCACCGCTCCCCACCCGGCTCGCCGGGCCGCGGTGAGTATCCGCTGTCGAAGGAGAGGCGATAAAGGGAGCGTTTGCGCCCCTTGACCTGTTGGACCGTGACGTCCGAAAGCGGCGGCGGCGCGCCGAAGAACCTCTTCGGGTGATCGAGCCATCCGCGCTCGCCGTAGAAGTTCAGCGCCGCGACTACTTCCCGGCTGATCCGGTCGAACGCCTGGGGTTCGCTCACCGGCCGTCGGGCCTTCAGGCCCAGCAGGACGACCTCGTCCCGGAAAGCCTGCAGCGTCAGCGCGAGCGTGGGTCGCGCGATCGGCAGCCCATCGGGCTCTTGGTCGAGGTAGTCGCGCCACGATTCGGTGAGATAGAGGCCGGTGTGCATGAACGGCCGGACGGCGTTGCCCAGGCCGCCGATAATTGGGGCATTCCAGCGCAGCTCGCCGGGTCGTCCGTAGTCACCGGCGGGTTCTGGCATGGCGGCACGCTAACACCCGCCCCGATCGGCGCGTTAGGGACTTACGACCCGGTCACAGTCCCGAAAGTCCTTGGCTGGCAAGCACACGTCACAGCTGCCCCAATTCGGGATGAACGATGAGGTTGGAAGGACTTTAGGCACTCGTGTCGATGGCGCGGGGGTCATAGCGTTTGGTCAGGCGCAAGTGGCCGTTTCACTGCGGCAGGAATTGCCGTTTCAGGTAGCGAAATTCTGAGGAGATCGACAATGACACAGTCACCCGACAAGACCGAATCACGCTGGGTCGAACTGTCCGACGACGTGCTCGAATCGGTAGAGGCGAGCCGTAAGCAGGCCATCGACGCCGTCCGCAAGTTCGTCGAGCAGGTTGGTGGAGAGGTCCCCGATGAGTCGCGGCGCAAGAACGTCATCGAGGCCGCCCTGGACCTGACCGAGGAGTTGGTCACCGGGCGGATCGAGTTCGTCCGCAGCGTGGTGCGAAGCGCGGGCCAGGCGGTAGGAACAAAGTCGTAACGGCTCGACGATCCGACGCCGATGGCCGGACGGCTGCCCAAAGGGTTCCGCCCGGCCATCGGTCATGAAGCGGCCTGGGAGTCCCCGGCCCGTTTGCGAATACGCGCCGCGAAGGCCGCGGCCCGGTCGAGGTCGCGGTCGTCGGGCCGTCCCCGGTTGATTCCGCCGATGAGCCCGAACGGCCCGACGGTGTCGAACCCCCGGCAAGAAAACGAACCGATCACCTCGAAGCCCTTTGCTTCCAAGTGCTTTCGAACCGGTTTGTTGTAGTCCAGCAGCGGAACTTCCCGGGCGCCGCTGGTGAAGAAGGTGAACGCCCGAATGTTGGCGACGGTCGGCAGGCGACGTATCAAGCTCCGTAGCCTGTCGTCCACCGCCATGTAGTAGATGCCCGATCCAAAGCCGACGAGGTCGTACTGGGCGAGCGCTTCGGGGTCGACCGACTCGGGTTCGACGACCTCGGCGTTCAGCATCTCGGCCATCCGCTCGGCCACGCGGCGGGTATTCCCGTGCGATTTGGAAACGCAGACGATGAGCGACTTCATGGGGTCAATGCTGGGCACGCGCCGCGACGTCCGATAAGGGCGCAAAGGCACGAAGGCGCGAGGCATAAGTCACTTCGGCGTCAGTAGTCGCGTCAGTCGAACGCATGGATCACTTGGCGGGCCACATGCTCGATCTTCGAGCGGGTGTCGTGGTCGAGGGGCGGTTCATCGCGGTCCGGGATTTCCCCGGTCGTGGTGATCACCCCGGGCTCCTCGGACTCCCAGCGCGCGTTGACCCTGTCCCCCAGCACGCGCGCGGCCGGGTTGTCGGCGAGCACTTGGGCATGAAAGCGCTCGATGCCGTCGACGCGCGCGGCCACCGCCAGCGCGCCGAGGAGCAGGGTCCCGATCCCGCGATTCTGATACGCATCCGCGACGGTGAGCGCAACCTCCGCCGAGCTCGGGTCGTCTACATCGCGGATGAAGCGGGCGTCGGCGACGGCCGGCCCGCCCGCGCAGGCCGTGACGACCCAGACGAAATGGTCGATGTAGTCGACCTCGAACAGGTAGGCCAACCCCGCCGCGGAGGGAGCGCCGCCTTGGTAGCGCCGGTACAGGGTCTCCCGCGAGAACGAGCCGCCGCTCTTGAACCGCTCGGCATCACCGGGCAGCACCGGGCGCAGCAGGAACTCGGCGCCGTCTTTGGCCAACAGCGGGATCGGCTCGATATAGGCGATCAACCGCTGCCTCGCGGTGCGCACCATCCGTTCGGTGACGACGGGCGTGGCCAGCATGCACTCGAAGGCGCAGTCGTATCCGACATAGCCCCGCACGTCGTCCTTCGCGACCACCGTCGCCGTTCTGGTTTTGCCTCGCAGCAAAGCGATTTCGCCGATGATCGTCCCAGGCCACAGCTCGGTGACCGTTACCTGGCCGTCCTTGCCGACGTGCCGGATCTCCACCCGGCCCGAGGTGATGATCGAGAACGACAACGCCTTTTCCCCCTGGCGCATCAGGACCTCACCGGCCCGGGCGCGCAGTGGGTGCAGGTGGGCGGCCAACGCCGCGAGGTCCCGCGCCGGGATATCGGCGAACACATCCAGCGCCGACAGTTCCTCGACTTTGATGGCGCTACCGCCGGTCGCGGTGCACCGGCAACCGGTCTGCCCGCAATCCGTCATCACCCCGATGTACGGTACGCGACCGGCGCCGCCATCGCCGGGGCAATTCGCGCGTAAGCGCAGTGACAAAGGACCCTGTCGCGCCGGGACTTCGGCTGGTCGGGTGCGAGACCAAAGCACCGTCGTCGTCATGCTCTTGTCCTCTACGACGCGGAACGTGGCGGTGGTCGGATGAAGGGGTACCGGCTAACCGGGAGGGGCCGACCGTGAACCGCCACCGCGGGACTTTCGACACTATCCCCGACGTATCCGGCGACAGCAGGATCAAAGGGCTCAGATAACCATGCGCACGGCATTCGCCTCGGCACCACGGGATTAAGGCCATGAAGACACCACTCGCCTCGATGGAGAGGCCCGACATGACAAAGATCGAGAAACGCGCGCCGTCGGTAGCGCATATGTTTCTCGAACGCGTCGCCGCCACCCCGCACGCGGAGGCTTTTCGATATCCACAGGACCACAGCTGGGAGAGCGTCACCTGGCAGCAGGTCGGTGATCGTGTCTATGACATCGCCGGCGGGCTCATCTCGCTCGGGATCGCCCCGGAGGACCGGGTCGCGCTGGCGTCGTCGACGCGCTACGAGTGGGTGCTCGTCGATTTCGCCGTGATGTGCGCCGGTGCGGCGACCACAACGGTGTATCCGACGACGAACGCCAGCGACGTCGCGTACATCGTCGCCAATTCCGGAAGCCGGGTGGTAGTGGCCGAAAACCAGACCCAGGTCGACAAATTGGTCGAGCGCCGCGCCGAACTGCCCGACGTGAGCAAGGTGGTGATCATCGACGGCAACGGCGACGGCGACTGGGTGATGACCCTCGCCGAGCTGGAGCAACTGGGTAAGCAACTGCTGGCCGACTCGCCGAATGCCATCAAGGACCGAGTCGCAGGCATCGGCCCGGACCAGCTCGCGAGCCTCATCTATACCTCCGGGACCACCGGGCGGCCGAAGGGCGTGCGGCTGACCCACGGCGCGTGGACGTACACCGCGGCGGCCATCGACGCGCTCGACATTCTCGGTCCCGATGACCTGAACTTCCTGTGGTTGCCGCTGGCGCACGCCTTCGGCAAGGTGATGCTGGCGCTTCCCCTGCAGATCGGGTTC
Source organism: Mycobacterium sp. NGS34 (assembly GCF_059812845.1). Taxonomy (NCBI): domain Bacteria; kingdom Bacillati; phylum Actinomycetota; class Actinomycetes; order Mycobacteriales; family Mycobacteriaceae; genus Mycobacterium; species Mycobacterium sp. NGS34. Next base: position 38,951 of record NZ_JCALDM010000023.1, on the reverse strand, counting down.
CCGACCGCGATCGACGGCCGCGTCGAGAGGATCGTCGACAACCTGGCGACGCTGCACCCCACCATCATGGGTGCGGCCCCGCGCATCTTCGAGAAAGCGCATGCCCACATCGAGGGCATGGTCGCCGAGCGGGGCAGGCTCAGCAAGAAGATGTTCGACTGGGCGATCGGACTGGGATTGAAGGTGTCGGAAACCCGGCAAGCCGGCAAGAAGCCCTCGCTGGTGTCTTCGCTGGCCTACAAGGTGGCCGACCGGGTGGTGTTCTCCACGATTCGCGAGCGGTTCGGCGGGCGACTGCGGTTCTTTGTCTCCGCGGCCGCCGCTCTGGACCGTGACGTCGCGCAATGGTTCGACGCCGTCGGCATCGTCGTGCTGGAGGGCTACGGGTTGACCGAAACCGCGGCGGCGTCATTCATCAACCGCCCCAACGCCTACCGGTTCGGGACGGTCGGGTGGCCCTTCCCTGCCACCGAAGCCAGGATCGCCGACGACGGCGAAATCCTGCTCAGGGGACCGGGTTTGATGACCTCGTATCACGATCTCCCCGACGCTACCGCCGAGGCGCTCGACGAGGACGGTTGGTTTCACACCGGCGACATCGGTGAGCTCGACGACGACGGCTTCCTGCGGATCACCGACCGCAAGAAGGACATGTTCAAGACGTCACAGGGCAAATACGTGGCGCCATCGGCCATCGACGCGAAATTCAAAGGGCTGTGCCCATACGCCAGCGAGCTCCTGGTCTACGGCGAGGGAAAGCCATATTGCGTCGCGCTGGTCAGCCTCGACGGCGAAGCCATCGCCGAGTGGGCCGGTAAGAACGGTCTGGCGGACAAGTCGCTCGCCGAGCTCGCCTGCGACCGGAGGACTGAGGAACTGATCGCTGGCTACATCGATGCCCTGAACGTGGAACTGAATCGCTGGGAGCAGATCAAGAAATTCGCAATCCTCGACCGCGAACTCACGATCGAATCCGGCGATCTCACGCCAAGCCTCAAACTTCGCCGCAAGCTAGTCATCGAGAAGTTCGCGGACCGCCTCGACGCTCTCTATGACCGATCGTCGGTGTAAGCAACCGCTATGGGCGCGGCGCGAAACTGTCGTTGCGCCGCACGGTGACCTAAGAGCCGCATCTGTGGGTGTTCCTGTGCGGCGAGGTACGTACGCGCGCGGACGTGGTTGCCGAATTGCCGCGGCGGGTAGCCCGGCGTGTGTCGGAGTTAGCCGCCGGGTCCCGCAAGAGCGGTATCGATGAGGAAGGGGTGCGGCGGCTGACGGCCGCCGAGTTCGCCCGGCGCCGTGACGTCGAGATGGGCGAGGTCGCGGGTCGGTTCGCCGCCGAAATCGGGCGCGGCTCGGGCCTGGCGGCCCAGGGCGTCGCCGCCGTGATCCCCCAACACCGCACGGGCGTCGTCGTGTTCGCGCACGGCAGCGGAAGCAGCCGGCACAGCCTCAAGCTCAACCGGCTCGCACAAACGTTAATCCCGGCCGAGTGTCAGATCGCGGTCGTCCCCGGTGCCACTCACGTGTTCGAGGAACCCGGCGCCCTCGAGCAGGTGGCCGCTCTGGCGCGCGACTGGTTCACCGGCCATCTAACGACCGAGGAGTAAGGGGCCGCTCAGCTCGCAGGCGTGATGAGCCCGTAGTGCCCGTCGTAGCGGTGATACAGGACGCTGCCGCCGCCGACGGCGGCGTCGACGAAGAACAGGAACGGCAGGCCGAGCAGCCCGATCCGCTCGATCGCCTCGTCCACGGTGAGCCGCGGCGCGGGTTGGGGGCTGATGCTCAGCGACATCTCGACCGGGGCCAGTTCGTCCGCGAGATCCGGATTGACTTGCGCCAGGCGGTATTCCGCGGAAGATTGGCGATACAGCACGCTGTCCTGATTGGTGCCGGCCTCCGTGAATAAATGGAAGTCGTAGTCGAGCAGCTCCATCTCGAGCGCGGCCTCGTCGACGGTGCAGGTGGGCAGGCTGTAGGACTTGTGCCGCATGACGCGGCGTTCGCCCTCGGGCCTCGGGAAGTAGTCCGGCCGGTGGCTGGGCTCGGACTGATGCCGCCATTCGTGCGGGTCGGTCCCGGGAATGCGCCCGCGCCGGGCCTCCCAGTGTTCGGCGCCGCGTTCCAGCTGTCGACGCAGCCGCACCTCGAGGCGATCGACGGCCTCGGCCGCGGTGACGCCGTCGACCTGCGCGCGCACCGGCCGGCCGTTGACGTCGAGGTTGGCTTGCGCGACCACCGGGCGGGCCACCGCGGGGTCGCCGTGCTGGGTCAGCCTCACCCGAGCGTGCAACACCGGCGCGTGGGTGAGGTGGCCGAGCTCGCCGATCTTTTTGCGCGCGTAGTCCGCGGCACCGGGTAGCCGCCCGTGCGTCGTCACCTCGACATCGAGGACGGTCGGTAAATCCTGTTTTTGTGCCATGATTCGCTTTCCTGGTCGCGGTCAGTGGTGTAGACCCGTGACCGGCTCGTGGGTGCTGGCCTGGATATCGGTTGAGGTCAAGGCGAACAGCTGATTCGACAGATCGGACAGCGCGCGGGCGATGGCCAGTTCGTCGCCGATCCGGGCCACCGGCTCGTCGGCGGGGTCCAGCCGCGCCAGACCGATACCGACCAACTTCCGGCCCGCCCAGGCCAGGCGCGCCTTCGCCCGGGTGCGCTCTTCGTGCTCCTCGACCACCAGGTCGATTTGGCAGGTCTTGGTGCCGTCAGCCTTGCCGGTCATCGCCAGTCTCCTTGTCTTGCCGGGTTTTAGCCCACCTAGATGCGACCACCGGCGCACCCGGCAAAGTAGGGGCGAAAGTCACCAGTGCGCGCAGGACACCGGCGTGGAACAGTTTCCGACGTGCTGCCGACCATTCAACAAATTGGTCGATAAACAAACCGTCGATATTAATCGACAATATTGTTGGTCGTAATCAACAATTCGTTGACTTATATCGGCGCGTCCATAAAGTAACGGTCGTGGACGACCTCGCGCAGGCCGAGTAGATGCACGCCTCCCGGGGCCGCCGTTCGGCCCATCATTTGGGCGATGACCGGGAACGAGCCATTCTGGCCACCGCCGAGCGCCTGCTGCAGGAGCGACCACTGGCCGATTTCTCCGTCGACGACCTGGCCAAGGGCGCGGGCATCTCCCGCCCCACTTTCTACTTTTATTTCCAGTCGAAGAATGCCGTGTTGTTGTCGCTGCTGGACCAGATGAACGGAAAGGCGCACGCGGCGCTTGCGGCGCTGGGCGGCAAGCTGTTCGGTGACCCCGCCGCGCTGTGGCGGGCGCGCATCGAGGCGTTCTTTGAGGTGTCGGGCTCGCACCGGGCGGTCGCCGTGGCGGGTGCCGCGGCGAAGGCCACCAACCCCGAGGTGCGGCAGCTGTGGTCGACGCTGATGCAGAAGTGGATCTCCCACACCACGGCGGCGATCAAGGCCGAGCGCCGGCGCGGCGCCGCCCCCGACACTTACCCGGCCGAGGATCTGTCGGTCGCGCTGAACATGTTGAGCGAGCGGGTGATGGCCGCGACGTTCACCGCCGAGGAGCCGGCGATCCCCGAGGACCGGGTGATCGACATGCTGGTGCACATCTGGCTGGCCAGCATTTACAAGGCCGACGCCGAGGCGTTGGCGACTAGCGGCTTTTGAGTACCCGCCCGGCGCGGTGCAGGCTCTGGTCGATCAGCCGGTCGACGTCACCGAAGTAGGTCGGCGACGGGGCCTTGCCCGCCAGTTCGGAGATCGCGCGCTGTTCGCCGTAAACGTCCGCCAGGCGCAGGTTTTCGGCCATCCGCTCCGAGCGCACCGCCAGCCCGGCCAGCAGTTCGCCGCACTGCGAGCCCGCGACGACGGTCCGTCGGGCCAGCGTGCGCAGGGTGTCCCATTCGGCGTGCCATGGGCCGTCGGGCCGTTCGTCGTTCGCCAGCGCCGCGGCGGTGTGCAGCGTCGCCGCCAATTGCGGCGCCGCGACGGCGGCCCGACGGATCAGGATGGACAGCACCGGATTGCGCTTGTGCGGCATCGACGACGACCCGCCGCGGTTTTCGGCCGCCGGCTCGCCCAGTTCGCCGATCTCCGGGCGGACCAGGGTGACGACGTCCGAGGCGATGCGGCCCCAGGCGTCGGTGCACCCGACGAAGGCGTCCCCGGCCGCGGTGACCGGCGTCCGCGTCGTGTGCCACGGCGGCCGGTTGCTCAGGCCCAAAGAGGTTGCGACGCTTTGTGCCAGGCGATCGGGGTCGGCCGCCGCGCCGAGCAGCACCGCCAGTTCGGTGGTCGCGGCCCGCGTCCCGGCGGCGCCGCCGATCTGGATCGGGGTGACCAGCCCGGCGAGCCGCTCGTAGGCGTCGACGACTCCGTCCAGCCACCCCGCCGCCTTGGCGCCGAACGTGGTGGGCGCCGCGTGCTGCGTGAGGGTGCGCGCCACCATGGGCGTGCCACGGTGCGCGGCGGCGAGGTCGGACAGCGCCGAAATCTGCTGTGCGAGTTCGGACGCTACGCTGTCGGCGGCGGCGCGCAAGCCCAGCATCAGCGCGGTGTCCAACACGTCCTGGCTGGTGAGGCCGCGGTGGATCCACGGCGCGACGGCCGCAGCGGCTCGCCCGCGCAGCAGGTCGACCAGGCCGATGACCGGGTTGCCGCCGCGCTCGGCGCCGGCCGCGAGCGACTCGCTGTCCCCGTCACGCAGCAGGGCCGCCAGGTCGGCTCCGGCGCAGTCGGTGGGCGCCAGGCCGGCGGCGGCCAGGGCCGCCAGCCAGGCGGATTCGACCGCGACCATCGCCTCCAGCAGCGCGGCGTCCGTCATGTGGACGCCCGCCCGCTGGTCGCCGGGCCACAGCAGGTTGGTCATCGCCGATACTCCAAAAAGACGGTCTCGTTCGGGCCCTGCAGGTGGATGTCGAAACGGTATCCCGCGCAGCCGCTTTCGGGGATACACACCAGGCCGGCCAGCGCGGGATCGGCGGCGTCGTGAGGCAGGTAGGCGCGGGTGAACAGCCGGTCCAGCAGGCCGCGCGCGAAGACAGCGAGCGCGAAGAACGGCGCCCGCCCGGGTTCGTGCGGGCCGGGCGCCACGGTGGTGAAGGAGTAGTGCCCGGCGGCGTCGGTCGCGCACCGGCCCCATCCGGTGAACGACGTTTCGTCGCGCCGCAGCGAGCCGGCCAGTCGCGGGATGCGCCCGGCGCCGTCCGGTTGCCACAGTTCGACCAGCGCGTCCGGCACCGGCTTGCCTGCGCCGTCGTAGACCGTGCCGTGCAGCCGGACCGCCTGCGGATGCCCGTCGGCGACCAGTTGGCCATCACCGGGATACGGCAGCCCCAGCCCGAGAAAGGGGCCGACCGTTTGTCCTGGGGTGCAAGCCAATTCAGCCATCGTCCGCGGTCCAGGTCCGGAGGGCGCCGCAGACCACGATGTCCCAGCGGTAGCCGGTCGCGTACTCCGGCTCGGTGAGGCCGTGGTCGTAACGGGCGATCAGCCGCCCCCGGGCGGCGGGATCGAGGATCGATTGGAAGATCGGGTCCCGGTCGAACAGCGGGTCGCCCGGGAAGTACATCTGGGTGACAAGGCGTTGGGTGAAAGCCGTTCCGAAGACCGAGAAGTGGATGTGCGCGGGGCGCCAGGCGTTGCGGTGGTTGCGCCACGGGTACGGGCCGGGCTTGATGGTCAGGAACCGGTACGACCCGTCGGGTCCGGTGAGACAACGGCCGGCGCCGACGAAGTTCGGATCCAGCGGGGCCGGGTGCTGGTCGAGCCGGTGACGGTAGCGGCCGGCGGCGTTGGCCTGCCAGATCTCGATCAGCTGCCCTGCCACCGGCTTGCCCGACTCGTCGAGCACCCGCCCGGCCACGACGATCCGCTCCCCGATCGGCTCACCGGGATGGCCCGCCGTCAGGTCGGCGTCGCGCGGGTCGACATCCTGGGCGCCGAAGCACGGCGCGTGGCGTTCGAGCTCCTCCGGGTCGACGACCAGCGCGGGGCGTTTCGGATGGCGCAGGGCGCTGCTGCGATACGGCGGATAGTCGAGGCGCGGACGGGCCGGATCCCCGAGCCGGGCGTCAACCACGATCGCGGCCATCTCCGCCGTGATGTCGTCCTGGGACGCGACATCCTTGGCGCTCATGAGCGGTGAGGCTACTCCGGATTTCGCCGACGGCCCCGCAGGTCGGGCAGTCCGATCCGCGACAGAATGCCGTGTCAGGCGCCCATTGCGAGCTCCCGCCGCCGCGAGCGCGCGTGTCCGTACACCGACACGCCGTTGGGGCCGGCATTTTGCGCGCCCTCGATAGCGAGTTACGGGGCTTGACCAGGTGGGCGGGGTGCGGGATTCTATATAGCAGAAAGTATTTCTGTATAGCAGAGGACCGAGTGAGCGATCTTCGCAGCGTTTTCGACAACGTCCGGCGCGGGATGATCCCCGCCCACATCTACAACGACGGGCAGCTGTTCGCGCTGGAAAGGGAGCGCCTCTTTGGCCGGGCGTGGACGTTCGTGGGCCACGAATCGGAGATCCCGCACGACGGCGATTACGTGGTGCGCCGGGTTCTCGACGACTCGTTCATCGTCGCCCGCGGCTCTAACGGCGACGTGCGGGCCCTGTTCAATATGTGCCTGCACCGCGGGATGCAGGTGTGCCGCGCGGAGCTGGGCAACGCCTCCAACTTCCGCTGCCCGTACCACGGCTGGTCGTATCGCAACGACGGCCGGCTGATCGGGCTGCCGTTTCACCGCGAGGCCTACGGCGGCGACGACGGGCTGGTCCGGAACGCCCAAAGCCTGCTTCCCGCGCCGAGTTTCGCGAGCTACAACGGGATGCTGTTCATCAGCATGGACCCGGCGGCCGAACCGCTGGAGGATTACCTCGGCGACTTCCGGTTCTATCTGGACTTCTACACCAAGCAGAGCGCGGCCGGTCTGGAGGTGCGGGGGCCGCAGCGCTGGCGCATCAAGGCGAACTGGAAGATCGGCGCCGAGAACTTCGCCGGCGACATGTACCACACGCCGCACACGCACGCGTCGATCGTCGACATCGGGCTGTTCCGCGAGCCAAAAGCCCAGAAGCGCAAGGACGGAGCGACCTATTGGGCGCACCGCGGCGGCGGCACCACCTACAAACTTCCGCCGGGCGACTTCGATCAGCGGATGCGCTACGTCGGCTACCCCGACGCGATGATCGGCCGCATCAAGCAGGCCTGGACGCCGCGCCAGCAGCGGGTGGTCGGCGACGACGGCTTCATGATCTCGGCGGCCACGTGCTTTCCCAACCTCAGCTTCGTGCACAACTGGCCGAAAGTGCGCGACGGTGCGGAGGATGAAGTGTTGCCCTTCATCTCGATCCGGCTGTGGCAGCCGATCAGCGAGAACGAAACCGAGGTGTGTTCCTGGTTCGCGGTGGACGCCGCCGCGCCCGAAGACTTCAAGAAGGACTCGTACAAGGCCTATTTGATGTGCTTCGGCTCGACGGGCATGTTCGAACAGGACGACGTGGAAAACTGGGTCTCGCTGACCAGCACCGCGGGCGGTTCGATGGCGCGGCGGCTGCTGCTGAACAGCCGGATGGGGCTGCTTGGCGACGGCAGCCCCGTGGTTCAGGCGCTGCCCGCCGACGCCTTCCACGGGCCCGGGCGCGCCCAGGTCGGCTACAACGAGCACAACCAGCGCGAATGGCTCAAACTGTGGGCGGATTACCTGCAATGAGAAAACCCCTGCCCTTCAACGACATTCGGCACCTGCAGGCCCACCAGTTCCTGGTCGACGAGGCCTACCTGCTCGACGCCCAGCGCTACGACGCGTGGCTGGACACCCTGACCGACGACGTCCGCTACGTCATGCCGGTCCGGGTGACGACGGCGCGCGGCGCCGGGTTCGACACGTCGCCGGGCATGGCGCACTTCGACGAGGACAAGTATTCGCTGCGCCAGCGGGCCGCTCGCTTCGCCACCGAGCACGCCTGGACCGAGGACCCGCCGTCGCGGCTGCGCCACTTCATCACCAACGTGCGCGCCTTCGAGGGCGACGACGAGACGGAACTGAAGGTCGAGTCGGCCGAGCTGCTCTTCCGCAGCCGCGGGGACGTCAACGAGAGCGCGCTAGTGTCGTGCGGCCGCGAGGACCTGCTGCGCTGGTGTGACGATCGATGGAAGCTGGCCCGGCGCAACATCTTTGTCGACGAGTCGGTGCTGCGGATGCAGAACCTGGCGGTGTTCTTGTGAGCGAACCGATCTCGATAGCCAACGAATTCACCGAAGTGCTGATCGCGCGGGTGGACACCCGCAACGGGTCGCGGCTGCTGATCAGCGCGCCCAAGACCGGGCGATCGATCTCCCTGGACGCGCTCGAGATCGAGGCGCTGACCCGGCAGAACACCCGTACGCTGGCGGCCATGGTCGGCAATCCCGATGGTCCGCTGCTGCCCGACGAGGAAGAGCAATGACGGCGTGGCTCGAGGGCAAGCGGGCGCTGGTGGTGGGCGCCGGTTCGGGGATCGGCCGCGCCGTGGTGGACGCGTTTCGCGCCGAGGGCGCCAAAGTCGCCGTGCTGGAACGGGACTCCGGCAAGTGCGAGCGGTTGCGACGCGAGGTGCCCGACGCGCCGGTGGTCGACGGCGACGCCGTGACCCGCGAGGACAACGAGCGCGCCGTCGCCGCGGCGGTGGACGCGTTCGGCGGGCTGGACACGCTGGTCAACTGCGTCGGAATCTTCGACTTCTACAAGGGCATCGGCGACATCGACGCCGGCGACCTGTCCCCCGCGTTCGACGAGATGTTTCGCACCAACGTGCTGAGCCACCTGCAGTCCGTCAAAGCCGCCCTGGCCGAGTTGCGGTCCGCCGGCGGGTCGTCGATCGTGTTGACCGAGTCGACGTCGTCGTACCATCCGGGGCGCGGCGGCGCGCTGTACGTGTCGTCGAAGTTCGCCGTTCGCGGGCTGGTGGCCACGCTGGCTCACGAACTGGCACCGCGGATTCGGGTCAACGGGGTGGCCCCCGGCGGCACGCTCAACACCGACCTGCGCGGCCTCGCCAGCCTGGGGCTCGACGGCGTCCGCCTCGACGACACCCCCGACCGGGCGCGCGACATGGCGGCGCGCAGCCCGCTCGGCGTCGCGCCCACCGGCGCGGACCACGCGTGGAGCTTCGTGTTCCTGGCGTCCGACCGATCCCGCGGCATCACCGGCGAAACCGTCCACCCCGACGGCGGATTCGGGCTGGGCGCACCGCGATGACGCGCCTCGACGAGCAGCGCGAGCTGGTGGCGCAGGGCTGCCGGGTCGCGGCGGCGCGCGGTTTGGTCGACGGCATCCTCGGTCACCTGAGCCTGCGCGTCGACGACGAGCGGCTGCTCGTCCGCTGCCGAAGCGACGCCGATACCGGGGTGGCGTTCACCCGCCCCGGCGACATCCGGCTCGTCAAATTCGACGGAACCGCCGGCGCCGCAGGCGAACTCGACGGCTACCGGGTGCCCAACGAGCTACCCATCCACACCGAAACCCTGCTGGCCAACGCGGCGCTCCAGGCCGTCGCGCACCTGCACCCGCCCGCCGTCGTCGCCGCCGACCTCGCCGGCATCACGCTGAGGCCGATCTACGGGGCCTTCGACATTCCCGGCGCCTGGCTCGCGCGCGGCGGCGTGCCCGTCTACGGACGCGCCGCGCTGATCCGAAACGCCGCGCTGGGCAAGGAAATGGTCGACGCGATGCGCGGCCGGCCGGTGGTGATCCTGCGCGGGCACGGGATCACCAGCGCCGCCGACACCATCGAGCGGGCGGTGCTGCAGGCGATCGGCGTCGACGCCCTGGCGCGGATGTCGCTGCGGGTGCGCGCGGCCGGCGGCACCCTGCGCGACATCGACGACGCCGACTGGGACGAGCTGCCGGACCTGGGGCCCGGTTTCAACACCGACGCGGCGTGGCGGCACGAAATCGCCCGGCTGGGCTAACGTCACAGGTTCATATCGGGCGCGCGTCGTGCCCGGTTAGTCACAACAACGGGACTTAACCTGGCCGACGTGAGCGAACTGGACCGGCGGCGCTTCCTGGTCGCGGTCGCGGCGACGGTGGCGGTCACCGGCATCTCGTTGTGCTCGGAAGGCGGGCCCCGGGGAACGGTCGCCCGCGCCGAGGTCCCCGGACCCGCGCCGAGCCCCGCGGCCCCGGCGCTGCCGCCGTTGCTGTCGCCCCCGGACCGCGCGGCGCGGGTCGCGCTGCCGGGCGGCGCGGCGCTGAGCAAGCTCCCCGGCAACGGTGACCTGCTGGCATGGACGGTCGACGACGGCGTCGACACCGACGTGGTTCGGCTCTACACGGAATTCGCCCGGGACACCGGCGTGCGGCTCACCTATTTCGTCACCGGGTCCTTCCGCTCGTGGACCGATAACGCCGAGTTGCTCCGCCCGCTCGTCGAATCCGGGCAGATTCAGCTCGCCAACCACACCTGGTCGCATCCGGACCTGACAAAGCTTCCGGCGAACCAGGTCGCCGACGAACTCGGCCACACCGACCAGTTCCTGCGCAACACCTACGGTGTGGACGCCACCCCGTACTTCCGCCCGCCCTACGGCCGTCACAACGCCGTCGTCGACGCGGTGGCCGCCGACATGGGCTACCAGGTGCCCACGCTGTGGTCCGGCGACCTGCGGGATTCCGCGGTGCTGACCGAGGACCAGGTCGTCAAGATGGCCAGCCTGTCCTTCACCCCGCAGAACATCGTGATCGGGCATCTCAACCACGCACCGATCACCCGGGTTTACGGGCAACTGGTGGACATCATCCGGGCCCGCAGGTTGCGCACCGTGACGCTCAACGACGTCTTCCTGAAGCCGGAAATCCCGCATCGGCTTCAGCCGAGCTGATCGCCGATCTCCTTGGCCGCGTTGATAAGCGCGGCCACCACCGACGGGTAGCGGGCGCTGTCGAGCCGGTCCTGCGGGGCGGCGGCGTTGAGCGCGAGCCGCACGCCCGGCGCCCGCGTCGGGATCGGCACCGCGACCGAGGCGACGCCGTCCTCGCTCTCCTCGCGGTTGATGGCGTAGCCCCGCTCGCGGATGCGCGACAGCTCGGCTTCCAGCTCGGTGCGGCTGCCGATCGAATGCGCGGTGACCCGTTCCAGCGCCTCGTTCGGAAACAGTTGGCGCAGTTCGGTTTCCGACAGCTGGGCGAGCATGGCCTTGCCCGTCGAGGTGCAGTGCGCCGGCAGGGTGCGCCCCAGCCGGGAGGCCACCCGGACCGCCGCCGGGCCCTCGACCGCGGCCACGAAGTGGACGCTGGCGCCGTCGAGCATCCCGACGTGGATCGTTTCCCGCAGTTGCTCGCTGAGCGCGCGCATGAACGGCGCCGCCGATCGCTGAATGTCGAGGCGGCCGAAAACCGCGAACGCCACGCCGGTGAGCGAGGGGCCCGGCAAGTACGCCTTGGACACCGGGTCCTGGCGCACGAAGCCGCGGTAGGCCAGCATCGCCAGCAGCCGGTGCGCGGTCGACGGGGCGACACCCAGGTCGCGGGCCGCGTCGCTCAGCCGGATCTCGGGGCGCTCCCCTAGGAGCAGCAGCAGCTTCAGCGCGTTGTCGACCGACTCGATCGGATACTGCGGCGCGAGCGGGTCGGCGGCCGGCTGCCCCTTTTCCCGCATAGACAGTGACGGTACCCGCCGCTCACAGCGCGCTGAGGACGATCGCCCCGGCCAGTCCCGCCCCGATCACCACGACGGTTGCGGCGGCGACGGCCTTGTATCCGAAGCTGCGGGCGACCATCACCGCGCCCGGGATGCTGACCGCCGGCAGCGTGATCAGCACCGCGCCGAGCGTCCCCGACGAGACGCCGATCAGCGCCAAGCCCTGCAGGATCGGGATCTCCCCGGCCGTCGGAATGACGAGGAGGGTGCCGACGACCGCGGCGAGCACGACGACCAGCAGGCCCGCGTGCGGGAGCCCGCCCAGGCCGACCACCCAGCCCCGGAACGCGCCCAGCACCAGCACGATGACCGCGTACTCCGGCAGCAGGATCAGCGACAGCCTGAGCAGGGCCCGCACGAACCTGCGGGCCGGCGCCTCGGGCGGGCGCCCGTCCCCGGCGACCGGGTCGGGCGCCGGTTGCCCGGTGCGGGTCACCAGCGCCACGGCCGCCCCGGCGCCGAGCACCGCGGCGATCCCGACCACCGCCCTGGTCAGCGACCACTGCCAGGGAGCGACGAAGAGCAAGAAAACCAGCACCGCGGGGTTCAGCAACGGATTCCCGAGCCAGTACGCGATGGCGGCGACGCGCCCGACACCGTTGCGCCGCAGCGTGACGGCCACCGGGGCGGCGCAACACGTGCACATCATCGACGGCATGCCGGCCGCCCCACCGGCCAGCGCGCTCGAAAGCACGCCGCGCCGGTTCAGCAGCCGCGGCAGCCACGACGGCGGCATCAGGGCCTGAATCGACGCGCTGATCAGCAACGCCGCCAGCAGCGCCTGCCAAATCGAGAGGAAGTACGCGTGGAAGAAGGTCGTGGCGGCGTGCCAGGTCGGCCCGTCGCCGGCGCGGACCCCGCCGACGGCGAGGATGTTCGACCCCGACCAGTGATGGGTCCGGTGGGCCCGCAGGGCCTTGGCCGTGTAGGGCATCCACTTGGCCCACAGCAGCCCGGCCACGAACACCCCGAGCGTCAACGCGACGCCGATGGCGACGCCCGTGCGGTCCCGACCGCGAATTGCGTTGACCCTCAACGACGCCGCCACGGTCAATGACGCTAGCTGACAAGCCGCCCACGGGCGGGGCGAGCGGGATCGCGCGCGCCACACCACCGGTAGAGCACCCGGAAACGAAGTTTCCGGTTAGTCTCGGCATCGTGTACGGGGCTACCGAGACCGGATACAGCCGATACGTCGCCATCGGGGACAGCCAGACCGAGGGCCTGTGGGACGGCAACGACGCCGTCGGCTTCCTCGGATTCGCCGACCGGCTCGCGGCGATGATCGATTCGCTCTATCCGGGCCTGCACTACGCCAACCTGGCCATTCGCGGCAAGCTGGTGGCCGACGTGCTGCACGAGCAGGTCCCGCCGGCGCTGGCGATGCGGCCGGACCTGATCACCGTGTGCGTCGGGATGAACGACGTCATCCAGCCGGGCAACTCGTTCGGCCGCGCGCTGACCGACCTCGAGCGCATGTATGCGGCGCTCGCCGACTCGGGGGCGACGGTGGTGACCACCACCTTTCCGAACGTCGCGCAGTTCCTGCCGCTGGGCCGTCTGGTGTCCGGGCGGCTCGCCCGCATCAACGACGCCATCGCGGCGGCCGCCGACCAATACGGCTTCCGGCTCGTCGACCTCTACGACGCGGCCTCGATGCGCGACCTGGACACCTGGGACGTCGACCGCGTGCACGCGTCCACCAAGGGGCACATGCTGTTCGCCGCCGCGGCCGCGGAGGCCCTCGATCTGCCTGGCAGCAACCATGATTGGGCCGAGGCGAGCGGCTGCGCCACGCGGCTGCCGTTCGGGTCGCGCACCTACGGGCAGCTGCGCTGGGCGCAGGAGAAGTTCATGCCGTGGGTCTGGCGGCGCCTGCGCGGCATGTCGTCGGCCGACGGAAGGGTGCCCAAGCGGCCGCGGATGGAACCCCTGACCACGCCAAGTGCGGCACACTTTGTCCGCCGGTCAGGCATCCTTGACCCATGAACGTGGAGGCTCTGCTGCAGTCGATCCCCCCGCTGCTCGTCTACCTGGTGGTCGGCGGTGTGGTCGGGGTCGAGAGCCTGGGCATCCCCCTTCCCGGTGAGATCGTCCTCGTCAGCGCGGCGCTGATGTCGTCGCACCACGACCTGGCCGTCAATCCGATCGGCGTCGGCGGCGCCGCGGTGATCGGCGCGGTGATCGGCGACTCGATCGGCTACTCGGTGGGGCGCCGGTACGGGTTGCCGCTCTTCGACCGGCTCGGCCGGCGGTTCCCCAAACACTTCGGCCCGGGGCACGTTGCCCTCGCCGAAAAGCTGTTCAACCGCTGGGGAGTTCGCGCGGTGTTCTTCGGCCGCTTCATCGCCCTGCTGCGGATCTTCGCCGGGCCCCTGGCCGGCGCGCTCAAGATGCCCTACCCGCGCTTCCTGGCGGCCAACGTCTCCGGCGGCATCTGCTGGGCGGGCGGCACCACTGCGCTGGTGTACTTCGCCGGGATGGCCGCCGAACGGTGGCTGGAGCGGTTCTCCTGGATCGGGCTGGTGATCGCCGTCGTGTGCGGAATCGCCGCCGCGATCCTGCTGCGCGAACGCACGTCGCGGATGATCGCCGAGCTCGAGGAAGAGCACTACCGCAAAGCCGAAGCCACCGACGCCGCCTGAACCGGGGCTTGGCGTGAATCCATGGCTTTCCGCGTGCGTCCAGGGCGGAAAAGTCGTCCGGATCCCGCCATCAGCTCACACTGAAAGCCCAGGATTCACACTCAAGGCCCTCAACCGGTCGGCTTAGCCCACCGCCTCGCCGATGTCGACCGGCTCGACCGGCCGGTGCTCCTCGATGAGGGAGACACCCATCCGGCGTGCGCGCCGCGCGGCGTCCAGGTCACCCACGGCCGCGAGGATCATCGCGCCCTTCATCAGGATGTGCCAGGACGACGCGAAGCCCTCGACGTCGGTCAGCCCGGCTGCGAAGGCGCGGCGGCGCACGATGTCGCGGACGTGGTCGATGTGGGCGATGCACGCCTGACCGGCCGGGTGACCCGCCCCCAGCTCCAGCAAAACGTTGATGAACGAGCAGCCCTCGTAGCCGTCGCGCGACTGGAACCAGTCGTGCATGACGTCGAAGATCGCGAGCAACTGTTCCTCGGGTGTGCTGCCGCGCTGCCGGGACTGCTCCTCGATCAGGCCGTGCGTCCAGACTTCCTCGCGGCGCTGCAGGACGGCCAGGACCAGCGCGTCCTTGGTCGGGAAGTGGCGGTACAGGGTGGCCCGGGCGACGCCGGCCCGCACGATCACCTCGTCGGTGCCGACGGCGCGGATTCCACGCCGGCTGAACAGCTCATAAGCCGCGGTCAGGAGGCGCTCGCGGGCCGAACTCATGACAGGAGTGACATCGTCGCTTGTCATACCAGGCCTTACCGTACTCTTAACGGCCCGATGTAGACAGACCGCCCTGTCTCGTTATACAAATGAGATTCGCGCACATCGCGCACAGTCTGTCTTCAGACGGAAGGACGGGCATCCCTCCCGGCGTCCCCTCGCCGGCAGCTTAGGAGAGTCCATCATGAGCCCGATTACCGCCGAACAGATGTCCAGCCCCCCGCCGACGCTCAGCACGCGGCTGGTCCACGAGCTGGGTGACCCGCACAGCACGCTGCGGGCGACCACCGACCGCAACGGCGCGGCGGTGATCATCAACGCCGGCGGTGAGATCGACGCCTGCAACGAGCACACCTGGCGCCGGCTGGTCAGCGAGGCGGCCGGCATCGTCATCCCGCCCGGCCCCTTCGTCATCGACGTCAGCGGCCTCGACTTCATGGGCTGCTGCGCCTTCGCGGTGCTGGCCGAGGAGGCGCGACGGTCCCGCGAGCGCGGCATCGAATTGCGCCTGGTCAGCTGCGAGCCGTTCGTCGCCCGAATCGTCGACGCCTGCGGGTTGAACCGCCTGCTGCCGGTTTACCCGACCGCGGAAGCCGCGCTCGCGTCGACCGCTCGCTGGTAATCCCGCCCCGTCACGAGCCAATCGGCCGATAATCGGCTGAAATGAGTGGGCTTCCCACCTTCGGTGCGGAGGAAGAATTCCTCCTTGTCGACCCCCGAACCGGTGAACCGGCCCCACGCAACACGGCGGTGGCCGAGGAGGCCGAGCGGCGGGGCGCGACCCTGCAGCTGGAACTGAGCAGTTGCCAGGTCGAAACCAACTCCAGCGTGACGGCGACCAGCGCGGAACTTGGCGACCAACTCACCCGGCTGCGCCGCGCCGCCGCCGAGGCCGCCGAGGCCACCGGGGTGCAGCTGCTGGCCGCGGGCCTTCCGCCGGCCACGCCGCACGAGTTTCCCGTCACCGACACGCCGCGGTACCGGCGGATCGGCGAGGCGTACGGGATGGTCGCGCACGAGCAGGGCATCTGCGGGTGTCACGTCCACGTGCAGGTGCCCGACCGGGCCGGCGCCATCCGGGTCAGCAACTGGCTGCGACCGTGGCTGCCGTCGCTGCTTGCGCTGTCGGCCAATTCGCGGGTGTACCGCAACGCCGACAGCGGCTACGCGAGCTGGCGCAGCGTGCTGTGGCGGCGCTGGCCGGTGGCCGGGCCGCCGCCGTTCTTCCCGGCGCCCGAGGAGTACGACCGCACGGTGCGCATGCTGATCGACAGCGAGGTAATCCTCGACCACAAGATGGTCTATTGGGACGTGCGCCCGTCGGAGCACTTCCCGACCGTGGAGGTCCGGGTGGCCGACGTGCCGGCGACGGTCGCCGAGACGGTGCTGCTGGCCACGTTGGTGCGGGCGGCCGTGATGACGGCGCTCGACGAGCGGGGCGCGGACGCCGAGCGCCTGCCGCCCGCGGCGCTGCGGGCCGCGTACTGGAAGGCCGCGCACGACGGGCTCGCGGGAGACACGCTCGACCTGATCCACGGGCGCGGGGCGGTGCCGGCGCGCGACGTCCTGGGCGCGCTGGTGCAACGGGTGCGCCCGGCGCTGGAGGCGCTCGGTGAATACGACCGCGTCACAACGGAACTCGATCGCGTCGTCGCACAGGGCAACGGGGCGATGCGTCAGTTGCGGGCGTGGCAGGAGCGCCACGACGTGCTGGACGTCATCGCCGAAGCCGTCGTCAGCCCACGGTGAGCAGGCGGTACAGGCCGATCAGCCCGACCACCACGATCGTCGAGCGCAACGCGGTCGGCGAGAGCCGGCGCCCATAGCGCGCACCGACCAGTCCCCCGACCAGCGAGCCCGCCGCGATCAGCCCCGCGACCGGCCAGCTGATCCGGCCGAAGGCCACCAGCGAATAGCTCACCGCCGCAACGACGTTCACCACGAGAGTCAGCAGGTTCTTGGCCGCGTTCATGCGCTGCACCGACTCGGGCAGCAGCGCGCCCATGACGCCGACCAGCAGGATGCCCTGCGCGGCGGTGAAGTAGCCGCCGTAGACCGCGACGGCGAACGTCCCGAACACCAGCACGGCCTTGCGGGCCGGTGTGATGTGTTCGGCCGAGCGCCCCTGTTGTTCTGCGCG
Source organism: Mycobacterium sp. NGS34 (assembly GCF_059812845.1). Classification (NCBI taxonomy): domain Bacteria; kingdom Bacillati; phylum Actinomycetota; class Actinomycetes; order Mycobacteriales; family Mycobacteriaceae; genus Mycobacterium; species Mycobacterium sp. NGS34. The sequence continues at coordinate 21,796 of NZ_JCALDM010000023.1, read as the reverse complement.
CTGGGCCGCCCACGTCTGCAGCTTCGGGCCGATCACCACCAGCACCAGGGCCAGCACCAACAGCACCGGGACGATCTCGGTGAACACCTTCGCCGGAAGATGCAGCAGCAGGAAGGCGCCCAGCACGGCGCCGGTCAGCGACGCCGGCAGCTGCCAGCGCAGCCGGTCCCACTGTCCGGCCAGCTCGGCGCGATAGCCCCAGGTGCCCGAGACGCTGCCCGCGACCAGGCCGACCGCGTTCGACATGGTGGCGGTGACGGGTGGGTAGCCGAGGGCGACGAGCGTCGGGAAGGTGATCAGGGTGCCCGATCCGACGAGGGCGTTGATGGCGCCGGCGCCGAACCCGGCCACGGCGATCAAAACCATATGGGAGAGCAGCACTCCCGAAAAGCTTAGTCGCCCTTAGACGTGCGGCGCTTCGGGGCCGCGGTCGACGCCGGTGCGCAGCTTGACCGACGCCGAATACGCGAGGCTGCGGAAACGCAGCACGGGATCGTCGGACGGCTCGATGCCGTCGGTGACACGCATCGGGTCGAACACGACGATGTCGCCGCCGTGCTCGCGCTGCGTGTCGAGGCCGTCGATCTCCAGGATGCCGACGGTGGCGATCTGCGTGCTTGCCCAGGCGGCGGACGGGTCGACCGTCGAGTCGTTGGGCCCGGCGATCTGGACACGGAAGTCGAACCGCACCGGCCCGCGCGCGAGGCGGGCATTCAGCTCGTCCGTCAGAAAGTCGGGGCCGTCGCCCTCGGCGGCCGGCCGCTTTTCCCCCACGACCGGAACCCAGTGGTAGCGAACGAATCTGGCGCTGCCGTCGGCGGCGACCCAGCGGAAGGCATGCAGGCCGTGGTACTCGATGGTGGCGTAGCTCGCCGGGACCTTGTTGGCGTCGCGCAGCACGGGCAGCGCGCCGAACAGCTTGGGATGGGTCAGGAAGTACTTGGCCATGCGCAGCGGCGTCGTCGGGCTGGGCCGCATGGCCTTGAGGAGGTCGACGAATCCGTCCGGCGTGCTGGACACGAACAGTCGGGCGGTCTGCGTCGAGACGTCGGTGGTGGACCCGTCGGGCAGCGTGAACTTCACCGCCATCCCCCGCACGCCGGGCGCGCCGTCGCGCTGCGACGGGTTGCCCGAACCGTTGGAGAAGCGGATCAGCGCGGGAACACTCGAGCCGTCGAAGTGCTTGGCGCGCGAAAGCCCCGCCGCCTCGGGGGCCGCGGTGAACGTCCCGCGGTACAGCGTGCCTTTGGCGTGCAGCGCGCGACAACCGGGCTGCGCGCCGCCGGTGCCTCGAATCGCCGCAATCGCCTCGTCGGGAGTGACCATTCGCGAATCTTAAGGCGCTAGTCGGGCAAGCCGAAGAGTTTGACGACACCGTGATCGCGACCGGCGGTGTAGCCGCCGTCGACCGCGATGGCCTGGCCGCTGACGAACGAGGCGTCGGGCGACAACAGGAACGCCGCCATCGCAGCGACCTCCTCGGGCCGGCCGAACCGTTGCAGAGCGTGCTCCTCGGTGATCGAGGCCAGCGGGCCCTCCATCCCCGGCAGCCCGAAAACGCCCTGGGCCATGGGGGTTTCGATGAAACCGGGGCAGATGGCGTTGGCGCGGATGCCGCTGGGCCCGTAGTCGAGCGCGATGTTCTTGGTGAGCAGGACGACCCCGCCCTTGGCCGCGTTGTACGAGCTGCCGCCGGCGGTGCCCTCCAGGCCCTCGATGCTGGCGACGGTGACGATCGAGCCCCGTTCGCCGTCGACGCGGGGCTGCTCGATCATCCTGGCCAGCGCCGCCTTGGCCACCAGGAACGTGCCGGTGAGGTTGATCCCGATCACCCGCTCCCATTCCTTGCGGTCCAGCAGGTGCACCGGGCCGCCGCCGGCGACGCCCGCCGCGTGGAACACGCCGTCGAGGCGGTCGGGGACGGCGGCCAGCACCGCGTCGATGGCGGTCTCGTCGGTGATGTCGGCGGTCACGAAGTGGAAGTCGGCCCCCAGGTCGGGCGGGGCGGCGACGTCGGCGCCGACGACGGTGCCGCCCTCGGCGAGCAGGCGCCGCGCGGTGGCCAGGCCGATGCCGGACGCCGCCCCCGTCACGACGAAGGTGCGGGAGCGGGCGCGATCGGCGTTGACCATGGCAGTGATAGTGGCACAGACGAGTCGGGGCACACTCGGGGGGAACACACTCGAACCACGTGGAGGGGATATGACGCAGACGCTCGCCGGGTTCGTCGAGCGACACGCCCAGCAGCGGCCCGACGACGTGGCGATTCGCTACGGCGAGCGGCAGTGGACGTGGGCCCAGTGGGGGTCGCGGATTCGGCGCGCGGCCGGGGCGCTGCAGGCCGCCGGCATGCGGCGCGGCGACTGCGTCGCGTTCCTGGACAAGAACCACCCCGCGTGCCTGGAGATCCTCTTCGCCGCGGCGTCGATCGGCGCGGTGACCACCGTCGTCAACTGGCGGCTCACCGGCGACGAACTCGCCCACGTGCTCGAGGACAGCCGCCCGAGGGTGCTGTTCGTCGGCGCCGAACTGCGCCCCGCGGTCGAGGCCGCGGGCGTGGACCGCATCGTGGTGATCGACGACGAGTACGAATCCCTGCTCGCTGCAGCGCCATCCGCGCGGGCCGCCGAGATCGACGAGGGCGACACCGCGCTGGTGATCTACAGCTCCGGCACCACCGGGCGACCCAAGGGTGTGCTGCTGAGCCAGCGCGCGCTGGCCAATCACGCGGCGAACCTGGCGCCCGCGTTCCCGTTCGCCGCCGGCGACGCGAACCTCGTGGCCATGCCCCTGTTCCACGTCGGTGGGATCGGCTATGCGCTGTTCGGCATCGCCGCCGGGGTGCCGACGATCATGACCCGCGAGCCCGACGCCGCGGCGTTGATCGGGGCGGTGCGCGCCGGCGCGACCCACGCGTTCTTCGTGCCGCCCGTGATCGCCCGGTTCCTGGAGGCCGGCGAGGCGGCCACCGCCGCGCTCGCGGGCCTGCGCTACATCGTGTACGGGGCCGCGCCCATGCCGCTGCCGCTACTGAACCGGGCGCTGCAGACCTGGCCCCGGACCGGCTTCGTCCAGGTGTACGGGCAGACGGAACTGTGCGGGGCCGTCACGGCGCTCGGCGACGACGACCACCGCGACCCCGAGCGGCCCCACCTTCAGCTGTCGGCCGGAAAAGCGGTGCTGGGCACCGAGATTCGGGTCGTCGACACCGAGACCGGCGACGAGCTGCCCGTCGGGCAGCCGGGCGAGATCTGGGTGCGCAGCAACCAGAACATGACCGGCTACCTCAACCGCCCCGAGGCGACCGCCGAGACCATCACCGACGACGACTGGGTGCGCACCGGCGACGTGGGCCGCCTGGACGCCGACGGCTACGTCTACATCGAGGACCGGCTCAAGGACATGATCATCACCGGCGGCGAGAACGTGTACGGGCCCGAGGTGGAAAGCGTGCTGACCGAGCACCCCGCCATCGCCGACGCGGCGGTCATCGGCGTGCCCGACGACTTCTGGGGCGAATCGGTCAAGGCGATCGTGGTGGCCACCGGGGAGGTCGACGCTAACGACGTCATCGAGTTCTGCCGCCGGCACCTGGCCGGCTACAAGTGCCCGCGCACTGTGGACTTCGCGCCGTCGCTGCCCCGCAACGCGAGCGGCAAGATCCTCAAAACCGAGCTGCGCGAACCGTATTGGCAAGGCCGGGCGCGCAATGTTTGACGCGCGGCGCCGCGACTGCGCGGTCACGGTGCTCGGCGGTCCGACGACGGTGATCGACATCGCGGGCCGACGGATCGTGATGGATCCGACGTTCGATCCGCCGGGTGAGCACGCCTACCTGACCAAGCTCACCGGGCCCGCGGTGGGCGCCGACGCGCTGGGGCCGGTGGACGCGGTGTTGATCAGCCACGACCAGCATCCCGACAACCTCGACGACGAGGGCCGCCGGATGGCGCTGGCCGCCCCGCTGGTGCTCACCAATCCCGGCGCCGCCTCTCGGTTGGGGCCGCCGGCCGTCGGGGTGCCGGCGTGGGAGTCCTATGAATTATCGGATTCCCTTGCGGTGCAAGCTGTTCCGGCGGTCCACGGCCCTGCCGACGGGCAGCGCGACGCCGGCGGCCACGTCAATTGCGAGGTGGCCGGCTTCGTGCTGTCCGGGCCCGGCGTGCCCACCGTCTACCTCAGCGGCGACAACGCCTCGATGAGCGCGGTCAAGCAGGTCGCCGACCGCGTCGGCGCGATCGACGTCGCGGTGCTCTTCGCCGGGGCGGCGCGCGTGCCCACGAAGGAGAACGGCCGGCCGTTGACGCTGACGTCGGCGCGGGCGGCCGCGGCCGCCGAGGTGCTCGGCGCCAAGGTGGTGATCCCGGCCCACGTCGACGGCTGGGCCCACTTCAGCGAGGGCGCCGACGAATTCGCGGCGGCGTTCGACCAGGCCGGGATAGCCGGCGTGCTGCGCGTCGCGGCCCACGGCGAGTGGATCGACCTATAACCGTCCCTCGGCGCGCAGCTCGGGATGCACCCAGTCCGGCGAGCGGCGCTCCTTGAAGGCGCGGAAGCCGTCGCGGGCCTCGGTGTCGCTGAGGCTGGCGGTCATGCCGATGCGGTCGTACAGGCCGAGGTAGTTGTCGATGCTGGCCTTGATGACGCCGCGGGCGCGCGGCGCGGTCCGGCACACCTGCGCCAGCAGGTCTTTGGCGGTGGCGAGCAGCTCGTCGTGGGGCACCACCCGGGTGACCAGCCCCCAGTCGAGGGCCTCGGCGGCGGTCAGCACCCGGCCGGTGAACATCAGGTCGCGGGTGCGGACCGGCCCGATCAGGCGGACCAGCATCTGGCTGTAGTAGGTGTCGGCGAAGCCGCGGAACAGCTCGGGCACCCGGAAGGTCGCCCGCTCGCTGACCACGGACAGGTCGCTGCACAACGCGATCTGCATGCCGCCGCCCTGGCACAGGCCGTTGACCGCGGCGACGACCGGCTTGGCCGACGTGCGCACCGCGTCGAACGGCGTGACGTCCATGCCCAGCGCCGAGCCGAACGTGATCCAGTTGTCGGTGGCTCCCCCGCCGCCCATGTCGCCGCCGGGCGCGAAGACGTCACCGGTTCCGGTGAGCAGCAGCCCGGCCAGGTCCGGGTCCTCGTTGACACGCCCAACGGCGTAACGGATTCCGAAGTACATCGCGGGGGTCAGGGCGTTGCGCGCTTCGGGGCGGTCGATAGTGCATACCGCGATCGGTCCCTGGCGCTCGAAGGTCAGGTATGGGGTGCCCAGCCAGTCGCCTTCGGGAGGGCGGGGGCCGCTGTCCGGTGTCGCCACGGGGCTCCTCTCACGCGTCCGCGCTTACATCTCGCCCCCAGACTGTAACGCCCCTAGACGAACTGCATGGTGACGGTTCCGATGGTCTGCGAGGCGTCGCCGACCAGGCTGGCCAGTTGGCCCTGCAGGGTGGTCGTGGCCTCCGCCACCGGCTTGTCGCAGAAGCGGCAGTGCGTCTTGAACTGCGGCTGGTCCTCCTCGTTCGGCCAGAATCGGCGTTCTCCGGCCATTGCGCCAGGGTCGTACATGACCGACTGATGCGGGGCCTCCTTGAGGATCCGGCCCACGGGGTGGCGTTGCGGGCATTCGAGTTTCAGCACGCCGATGCCCTCTTGGTTGGCTGCCATCGTCCACCGTCCTTATCTATTGGTCGTCTACTCCCGATTGCACACTAAGTGGTCGGTGGGTGGCGGCACGGGCTCGCCCAGCGGACCGATCAATAAAAAGGTACGGATGTGCCATAAAACGTTGCGCAATCGATGCCGAATCGCTTAACTTGGTTGCTGGGGGGATTCAGGTCACATCAACGGGCACGATGTGGCGCGCATCCCAGCATGCTCGCACGAAGGGATACCTCGTTGCCAGGATCAGTAACGGCCGTGCGGCCAACCAGTCTTGTGCCCGTCGACAGCGCTCCGCGCACCGTGGAGGCGGACGATCGCGCCTGGGTCATGAATGCGCTGTGCAGAGAATCGGATCCCGACGAAATGTTCGTGCGGGGCGCCGCACAACGTAAGGCTGCGGTCATCTGCCGTCACTGCCCCGTGCTGCGGGAGTGCGCGGCCGAGGCGCTCGACAACAAACTCGAGTTCGGGATCTGGGGCGGGATGACCGAGCGCCAGCGCAGGGCCTTGCTGAAGCAGCATCCCGACGTCGTGTCTTGGACGGATTATTTCCGCCGGCGCACCGCCCGGTCCGCCGGATAGCCGGGGCGGTCTTTTTTCTTCATTACGAAATTGTTACGGCTCTCGCGCTTTAGGTGGACAGCGCGGGCAGCACGAGCGTGTCGATGACCTGTCGGAAGAAACCCGCGTCAACGGTTTGGCCGTTGAGCACCCGGAACAAGCTCGTCGCGGTGAGCACGTCGGCGACCAGGGACCAGTCGCGGTCGGCGGCGATCTCACCGCGGGCCGCGGCGCGGGCCAGGATGGTCGACATGATGCGCCTGCCCTTGAGCAGCAGCAGGTCGCCGAGGGCCTCGGCGAGCTGGGGGTCGTGGGTGGCTTCCAGGGCGACGCGGAGCACCAGGTCGTTGGTGATCAATTCGCTGTCATTGCGCGCCGCGCGCTCGACGACCGCGTCCAGGTCACCGGCCAGGCTGCCGGCATCGGGGACGTCGTCGGTGCACAGGTCGGGCCGCCAGTAGACGAGAACGTCGGTCATCAGCGCCGCCTTCGATGACCACCGCCGGTAGATCGCGGCCTTGCCGACGCCGGCGCGGGCGGCGATGTCGTCCATGTTGGTGTCGTCGTAGCCGTGCTCCGTCAGTGCGGCCAGGGCGGCATTGAGGATCGCCGGATCCCGAGACCGGTCCAGGCGGCCGTCCGTGCGCTGGCGAAGCTTCGATTCCATTGCGTCACACCGTCGTCAGTTGCGGGACGGGCGCGGTGTCACCCTCCGGCTCCGGCTCGGGGGCCTGCCGCTTGCGCATGGCGAAGGTGTCCAGCGGCCACCAGAACCAGCGGCCCAGCGCGGCGGCGATCGCCGGCGTCATGAATGCCCGCACGATAAACGTGTCGACGAGCAGACCCAACCCGATCGAGGTGCCGAACTGCCCGATCACCACCAGGTCGCTGACGATCATCGACGCCATGGTGGCCGCGAATATCAGGCCGGCCGCGGTGACCACCCGGCCGGAGGCTCCCATGCCCCGGATGATGCCGGTGTTGAGGCCGGCCGGCATTTCTTCCTTCAGGCGGGAGACCAGCAGCAGGTTGTAGTCGGATCCGACGGCCAGCAGGATGATCACCGTCAGCGGCAGCACGATCCATTGCAGGCCCACCCCGAGGATGTCCTGCCAGAGCAGCACGGACAGACCGCACGCGGTGCCCAGTGACGCGAGCACCGTACCGACGATCACCAGGGACGCCACCAGGCTCCGGGTGATCAGCAGCATGATCGAGAAGATCAGGATCAGCGTCGCGATGCCCGCGATCGTCAGGTCGATTTTCACGCCGTCCTGCATGTCGCTGTACATCGAGGCGGTGCCGGCCAGCGACACCTTCGCCGACTCCAAGGGGGTTCCCTTGACCGCGTCGGCGACCGCCTGCTTGACGCCCTTCACGTGCCGGATCCCGTCCACCGAGGCGGGGTCGCCCTGGTGGGTGATGATGAACCGGACCGCCTTACCGTCGGGCGAGACGAACATCTTCAACCCACGCTTGAAATCGGGGTTTTTGAAGACTTCGGGCGGAAGGTAGAAGCTGTCGTCGTTCTTGGCTTCGTCGAAGTAGTTCCCCATCATCGTCGAGCCTTCGGCGTTCTCTTGCATATGCGCCTGGATGCCCGCCATCGAGCTGTGCGTGGACAGCATGAAGTCGCGCATTCTCTGCATCGACTCGATGGTCTTGGGAAAGTCGGCGAGCAGCTGTGGCATCAACCGGTCCAGGGCGTCGAAATCGACTGTGAGGCCGGCGAATTTGTCGGAAAGCTCATCGATGCCGTCGAGCGCATCGAAGATGGAGCGCATGGACCAGCACATGGGAATGTCGAAACAGTGTCTCTCCCAATAGAAATAGCTGCGAATGGGCCTGAAGAAGTCGTCGAAGTCCGCGATGCGGTCCCGCAGCTCGTTGGTGGTGTTCACCAGGTCGTGCGTTCGGCCATCCAGGCTGTGGGTCGTGGCGGTCATCTGCTGCATGACGCCATACATGTGCTGCATGACGCTGATCGTTCTGCCCATCTCGTCGGCCTGCTCGAGCATCGACGCCATGCTGTCGTTCATGAATTTCGCGGTTTGCAAGGTGCTGGAACTGTTCATGGCGATCACGAAGGGAATCGAGCTGTGCTCGATCGGCGCGCCCAGCGGACGGGTGATGGTCTGCACCCGCCCGATGCCGCGTTCATGGAAGACGCTCTTCGCGATTCTGTCGATGATCAGCATGTCCGCCGGATCGCGCAGGTCGTGGTCGGCTTCGACCATCAGTAATTCCGGATTCATGCGCGCCGGGCTGAAGTGCCGCTCGGCCGCCGTCTGCGCGACGTTCGCCGCGATGTCCGGCGGGGTGAACTTCCTGTCGTTGTAAGTCGGGACATAGGTCGTCAGACTGATGAAACCGATCACCGCGACAAAGGACGCCACGACGATGATGGGTATCGGCCACCTCGTCACCATCGTGCCGACCTTGCGCCAACCTCGTTCCGACACTTGACGTTTCGGATCGAAGAAACCGAACCTGGACGCGACCACTAGCAACGCGGGAGCCAGCGTGAGGCCCGCCAGCATCGTCACCACCAGGGCTATGGCGCACGGGATGCCCATCGTCTGGAAGTACGGAAGTTTGGTCGCGGTCAGGCACAGGCAGGCGCCCACGATCGTCAAACCCGACCCCAGGATGACGTGCACCACGCCGTTGTAGGCGCTGTAGTACGCCTGCTCTCGATCCTCGCCACGGGATCGGGCTTCGTGATAGCGACCCAGCAGGAAGATGAAATAGTCGGTCCCCGTGGCGATGGTCAGCATCGTGACCATGCTGACGGCGTACGGGGTCAGACCGATGATGTCCAGATTCCCGGCGGTCGCCACGATGCCTTCCGCGGCATAGAGCTCGAAGCGGACCAGGATCAACGCCAAGATCGCGTTCTTCAGCGAGCGATAAATGATCAGCAGCATCACGAAGATGACGCCGATGGTGACCATCGTCATCAGTTCCATGCTGTTGTGCGCGGCGATCAGCGTGTCGGTATTGAGCGCGGTGTTGCCAGCCACGTAGGCCTTGACCCCCGGGGGCGGCGGGACGCTTTTGACGATCTTGCGGACCTCGGCGACCGACTTGTGGGCCGGGGTGGTGCCCTGCGCGCCGTCGAGGAAGACCTGCACGTAGGCGGCCTTACCGTCCGGGCTCTGGGAGCCGGCGGCGGTCAGCGGGTCACTCCAGAAATCCTGGAGGAACTGGACGTGCTTGCTGGCCTTGAGCTTGGCGACGATCTTGTTGTAGAACTCGTGCGCGCTGTCGCCGAGCTTGTCGTCGCCCTCCAACACGACCATCGCCGTGGAGTCGGTGTCGAACTCCTGGAACTTGTGGCCGATGTTCATCATGTCTTTGAATGCGGTCGCGTCCCGCGGGGTCATGGGCACCGAGTGCCTGCCCGCGACGTCGCCGAGCGCGGGCGTGAACAGCGTGGTGCCGAGCGCGACAAGCAGCCAAAGCAGGATGATCGGCACCGCCAGGACGCGGATCGCGCGGGCGACGCGGGAGCGAGAGCCGGGCTCGTTACTCATACGGATTTCACCAAGCAGTAGATGAAGGGTTCGTATTCGTCGATGGTGCGGTCGTCGCGGACTTGGCCGTCGACGACGACCCGACATCGGATGTTCCGCAGGCCTTTGTCACCTTGGGCGACGATGTTGGCCGACATCGACGGCAGGGTCGTCACGATCGTGTACGACCATGGCAGCGGGGCGTGTTCAACGAGATGGGGCTGCCCGTTCTCGTCGAGGTAGTTGGCGCTGACGCTGCCCCCCGAGGGCGACGTGACCTCGTAGGTGATGTGTTTCGGATTGAACGGTTTCGTGTCGTCGGCGTTGGCGTCGTGGCTGGAGGCGTGTGCGGTGGCACCGAAACTGGCGCGGACCCGCAGCACGACATACGAACCGAGCGCGACGACGACGACGAGAAGTAGCGGGATCCACACCTTCTTGAAGAGCCGATACACCCGCCATCTCCTCCCTACCGCCACCGCCGAGGTCGACACACCGAGCCGCACCCACGCGGAACGCAAGTTCCATGCTCGGTCGGTCAGGACATTACCGCATCGCCGCGCACGCCGCCCTAAGTCGCGGGCCGCGCTAGCAGCCCCGATCACAGACTCCAAATGGAGTACCAAACTACGCATGCTGAACCGCTGATCGGCCGCACACAATCGGTTCGTCCACCCAATCGCTTCATACCGCTTGGTCGGGCTCCAGCCACTTCAAGCACGCGATCCCTAACGCTCGGTCCTGGAGAGGGGAAGTAATGAGGGGTTACGCACAGGGTTCGAGCAGGCTTGGGCTCAAGCGGCCTGTAATCGGTGACGACCAATCGTCCACACAAGCTGGGCGCTTCTCGAAGATTCTTCGCATCTGCCTCCTGCTCACACTGGCAGTGGACTGCCTAGGGGCACTCGCGCTTGCCGTCGGTGAATTCTCGATGCCCCTGACCATCTTTGCGACGCTGGCAGCCACTATTCAGCTCGCAATAAGTGTCGCGAATGGTTGGGCTTTCAATTCCGTTCGACGGGCGGCTCCAACATCGGCAAGAGACGCTTTCATCGCTCAAATGTTCGTGCTATTACTCGCGGGATACATAATCGTAACTGACCAGCGAAGCGCGATACGAAACTGGTATGTGATGGCAACTGCAGGATTGGTTGCTGGCGCCGCTTTCCTATGGCTTCTTCTTCTGGTGCCAAAGGCCAGATTCGAATGGACAAAGCCCGCGCTAGTTGTAACGGCACTCTTTCCGCTCGCCGGACTTTTGCAGTTCTGGCTGCAAAACTACTACATGCCTTCAACCTCATTGCCCCTCGTCGATATCACGACCGAGCTATCGCCACAAGGCTGGTCCGGGCCGATCGTCCATTTATCCGCAAAGGTCACAATTCATAATCGCGGTACCACGCGGGTTAACATCGCGAATTCGCTGATGAGGGTGACTGCATACTCGAAAGACCCGAAAGACCTAGACACCGAAGTCTACTGGAATAAGTGCGTGGAAACGTCAGGTCGGGACGAAGGCTGGTGCGGACTGGCGCGAGGCATAGATCCCTCGGGGAGCTCAATGGACCTGGATTTCCGTGTCAATCCGACTCTAACCGGCCTTTTCACTCCCACTCCACCTTCAGGTAGCCAACTCCTTTACGTCACCACTCTTCAGTCTGATTATTTGGTTCCGGGCGAGACGGATATCTTTCAAAGAGACGTGGATATAGACTCCGGAAAGGTTTCGCTGGTTCGCTTATCTGCCGCCGCTATACTCCTCACCGACCGAAGGATCGAAGATATTCGAGCGTGCACCGGAAAACACGCTTCGGCATATGCGGATTTCGCGCAATTTGCATCAGAGGTACGGCAGGTACAACAGCTGCAAGCTTCGCAGGCCCACTATTTCTGTCGAGAATTCGACATCGCCCCAGGTAATTTCATCGAAAAATTAATAGCTAACCATCCGGCCGTGGAAGTGACCACCTGGCTCAATAATCCAAGCGATGTGGGCACTGAATATCCCATAATCACATATCGTTTCGGTACCGCTGGACGGTTCGATAAACCGAATCCGAACCGCGAGTCGGAAAGAAAACTTGAGGAACTGAATCCGGGGAATGAGACGACAAGCGAATCCGAGTACGCACCCACCGAGAAGCCCCCACCCAGCCCAGCGCCGGCACCGCCCGGCGGGAAGAGCTGAATCCCGATATTCGAACTGGGCTGACTCATTCAGTTGGTCCGGCGATCGGACGTAAACCGGACACGGCGGCGTGGGCCAAAGTGTCCGCGACATCGTCGAGGTCGGCGTTGACGCGCAGTTGTCGGCCGCCCGCACAAGAACCGCGCAAGAATCACGCAAGGTATCGGCGACATGGTTGCCGCAATTGCTTACCGCTCGCGGGAAAGGAACCGCAATGATCACGAGTTCGCGCCACACCAAATGGCGACGGCGCGCAGGCCTCGTCGCACTGGCCGCATTTCTGGCGGCTGGGTGCTCGTCGAACGATGCGACCGCGTCACACCAGGCGCCGGCTAACCCCACGACTTCCACGCCGACCGCGGCTGCGGAGATGGCGGCTCATGGCGTCGAGAAGTCGATCGGCGAGGTGCCCTGGTCGCAAGTCGGTCCGGGCTGGATGCTCGCAACCTGGAGCCCGGCCGTGAGCGTGCCTCCCGGCGTGTCGCCGCCTCCGGGATCGCCCGCCCCCGACACGGTCCCCGTTACCCTGTACCTCGTCGACCCGGCGGGCGGTCGCTACGCGATCACCACCTTCCCGCCGAAGGGTGGACCAAACGGGATCGAATGGTCCGGCGACGCCAGCCACGCCGTTTGGGCCGCCGCGGGCCCCGAAAAGACGACGGTGATCACCGAGCTCGACCTGCACAACGGGACCCACAGCACGTTCACCGTTAACGGCTCGTCCGTCGCCCCTCGCTTCACGCGCCCCGACGGCAAGGCGCTGCTGCTGACAGTGGACAAAAAACTGATGCGGGTCGACCTGGCCGGCAATCCGCAGCTGACCTATCCGACCGACAAGCTCCCGAGCGCCTTCAACGGTCAGTACCTCTCGACCCCGGACGGCACGCAGCTGGTGCTGGGTACCGCCTCCGGCCTTGCTCTGATGGGCAATGACGGAACGGTCGGTAAGGAGCTGTCGTCTGCCGGCGGGAGCTGCTCACCGGTGCGATGGTGGGACGCCGGCGCGAAAACCGTCCTCGCCAACTGCAGTGCACCGAACGAGCGCGGACGGCTCTGGCTGGTCCCCATCGACGGTTCAGCGCCGACCGCGCTGACCGCGCCGATAACGGACCCGGCGTCGCACGACACCGGCGACATCAGCGCATGGCAACTGCCGGCCGGCACCTATGTCCAGTACGCGGGCGGATGCGGCGCCATCCACCTCGGCAAGCTCAACCCCGATGGCACGGTGTCCAAGGTGGCGGTGCCCAACGTCGATCCGAGTCACAGCATCTACGTGATCGGCGTCCACGGCGGCAACCTCGACCTCAAAGCCACGGTCGCCGGTTGCGGACCCGCCCAGTCGCTGCTCGAGTACGACCCCGCCGCCGGCACCACCAACGTTCTGCTGGGACCGCCGCTCAACGGCGGCGCGGTCATCAGCGCGGTGCCTTACCCGGGCGAGAAGTAGCGTGCGACCGCACCAGCGGCGGTGGCGGCAACGCCGAAACGCCGTCGCCGTCGCCCTCGCCCTCGCCCTCGCCGTCATCGGCGTCGCAGCGTGCCACTCGTCACCGCGCTCGACGCCAGCCCAACAAACCGTGCTGCCGCTGGGCGGTCTCAACCACCCCGCCGGCGTCGCGGTGGATAAAAGCGGCGCGCTATATGTCGCCGACAGCGGCAACAAACGAGTGGTGAAGTTGGCCGCCGGGTCGAACAGCCCGACGGTGCTGCCGTTCACCGGGCTCAACTACCCCGACAGCGTGGCGGTGGACGCCGCGGGCGCCGTCTACGTCACCGACGACCACAACAACCGGGTGGTGAAGCTGCCGGCCGGGTCCAACACCCAGACGGTGTTGCCGTTCACGGGCCTCAACGGCCCGGATGGCGTGGCAGTGGATGCGGCCGGCGCCGTTTACGTCGCCGACTACCTCAATGCTCGGGTGGTCGAGTTGGCCGCCGGGTCGACCACCCAGACGGTGTTGCCGTTCACCCACCTCAGCCTCCCGCGCGGTGTCGCGGTGGACGGCGCCGGCACCGTCTACGTCGCCGACTTCGGCAGCAAGCGGGTGGTGAAGCTGGCGGCCGGGGCGACCACCCAGGCCGTACTGCCATTCGACGGGCTCCAAGGCCCCATCGGGGTGGCGGTCGACACCGCCGGAAGGGTTTCTGTCACAGACTATTTCAAGAACGCCGCGGTGACGTTGGCGGCCGGATCGTGCACCCAGACGGCGCTGCCGTTCACCGGCCTCACCGGCCCCGAGAGTGCGGCGGTCGACACCGCCGGAAGTGTGTACGTGGTCGACGGCCAAAACAACAGGGTGGTGAAGCTCTCGTCGACGCAGTCAACGGCGCCGCCGGTGTGCCGACAGACGGTGCTGCCGTTCACCGGCCTCGACGATCCGTGGGCGGTGGCGGTGGACACCGCCGGCAATGTCTATGTCGTCAACAACATCTCGGGCAATAACCGCAGCGGGGTGATCAAGCTGGCGGCCGGGTCGAACACCCAAACCTACCTGCGGTTCACCGGCCTCGGCTTCCCCGAGAGCGTGGCGGTCGACGCCGCCGGCAACACGTACGTCGTCGACAACAAAACCAATCGAGTGTTGAAGTTGACGCCAGACTCCAATACCCAGACCGTGCTGCCGTTTTCCGGCGTCGCCCCCCGGGCTGTGGCGGTCGACACCGCGGGCGATGTATTCGTCACCGACTACCGCAAGAGTCAGGTGCTGAAGTTGGCCCCCGGGTCTAACATGCCAACGGTCCTGCCGTTCACTCACCTCACCAGCTCGAACGGCATGGCAGTGGACACCGCAGGCGATGTCTTCGTCGTCGACGGCGACAAGGTCCTGAAGCTCGCGGCCGGGTCGAACACGCCAACGGTCCTGCCATTCAACGGCCTCCAAGACCCGTGGAACGTGGCGATCGACACGGCGGGCGCCGTTTACGTCACCGACTCCATGAACAAGAGGGTCCTGAAGCTCGGGGCCGGGTCGAACACCCAAACGGTCCTACCGTTCGTCGGCCTCGGCGACCCGCAGGGCCTGGCGGTGGACACGACGGGCGCCGTCTACGTGACCGACCGCGATAACGCCGAGGTGGTGAAGCTGGCGGCGGACTGACGGGTCCAAGTGCCGGTTCGCCATATCTGCCTGCGCTGCAATGCCTTTGACAGCGAACCGGCACAAGAACCAAGCAAGAAACACGCAAGGCGCCCACCGCAGCCTTGGTGTGACCGACCACAACAGCCGCCGGTCGCGGCATCCCCGCCCGAACATGTTCGGCGGAAAGGAAAGCGAACCATGAAGAACGCAAGAATCGCGCCGCTCTCCATCGCGACCGCCATCGCCGCGCTCGTGCTGCTCGCCGTTGCCGCAATCGGCGTCACCGGATGCACTAAGACGCCGCCGTCCCCGCATGCAACGGCAACGAAGAGCGCGCCTACCGGACCAACGGATCCGTCGACGGGGCCAACGCCGTCGCCATCCCGACAAGCCGTACTGCCGTTCAGCGGCCTCACCAACCCCCAAAGTGTGGCGGTGGACAGCGCCGGCGACGTGTACGTCGTCGACTATGCCAGCGGCTACCACAATTCGCCCGGTCATGTGGTGAAGTTGGCGGCCGGGTCGGGCGGGCAGACCGTGCTGCCGTTTAGCGGCCTTGATCGCCCCGGCGATGTGGCGGTGGACGCCTCCGGCAACGTCTACGTCACCGACTACCGCAACCATCGGGTGCTGAGGTTGGCGGACGCGTCGAACACCCAAACGGTGCTGCCGTTCACGGGCCTCGAGGGCCCCTCCGGTGTGGCGGTGGACGCTTCCGGCAACGTCTACGTCGTCGACGGCGGAAGCAACGCCGACCCCCACCACTATCGAGTAGTGGAGTTGGCGGCCGGGTCGAACACCCAGACGGTGCTGCCGTTCGCCGGCTTCGACACCCCTTCCGGTCTGGCGGTGGACAGCGCCGGCAAGGTGTACGTGCTCGACATGGGCAAGCGTGGAACTGATGCTCGGGTGATGGCGTTGGCGGCCGGGTCGAACACCCAGACGGTGCTGCCGTTCACCGGCCTCGACACCCCCACCGGTGTGGCGGTGGACACCGCGGGCACCGTCTACGTCGTCGACCGCAACCACGACCGCGTGGTGGGGTTGGCGCCCGGGTCGAATAACCAAACAGTGCTGCCGTTCACCGGCCTCCGCCTCCCATTCTGTGTAGCGGTGGACACTGCCGGCAACCTCTACGTCACCGACGAGCTGCAACGTGTGGTGAAGCTGGCGGTGTCCTGAGATATTTGCCCGCGCTGCAATGTGTTTGACCGTCTTTAGGCTTCGTAAAAGCCCGGCGGGCGCGACAATTCCGACCCAAGAGCGGACCGGCACAAGAACCAAGCAAGAAACACGCAAGGCGCCCGCCGCAGCCTTGGTGTGACCGACCACAACAGCCGCGCCCGGCGACCCAGTCGCGGACATGTTCGGCGGAAAGGAAAGCATCATGAAGAACGCAAGAATCGCGGCGCTCTCCATCGCGACCGCCACCGCCGCGCTCGTGCTGCTCGCCGTTGCCGACATCGGCGTCACCGGCTGCAGTAAGACGCCTCCAACTTACCGGGTTACCGCCACGGTGCCCGTCGGCAAGTCGGCGTCGGGGGTGGCAGTGGACCCGGGCACCCACACTGTCTACGTCACCAACCGCGACGACGACACGATGTCGGTGATCGACGCCTCGACGCGCACCGTCAGCGCCACCGTGCCCGTCGGCAAGCCGTTCTATGGCCCGGAGGGGGTGGCGGTGGACCCGGGCACCCACACCGTCTACGTCACCAACTACGGCGTCACGGTGTCGGTGATCGACGCCTCGACGCGCACCGTGACCGCCACCGTGCCCGTCAGCACGGGCCCGGACGAGAACCCGGCGGGGGTGGCGGTGGACCCGGACACCCACACCGTCTACGTCGGTCGACTTCGAACGGCCGCTGCCCACGTCGGCGACTACGACGGCACCGTTTCGGTGATCGACGCCCCGACTCGCACCGTCACCGCCGACGTGACCGTCGGCAAGCAACCACACGAGGTGGCGGTGGATCCGGGCACCCATACCGTCTACGTCACCAACGTCACGGACAACACGGTGTCGGTGATCGACGCCTCGACGCACACCATCACCGCCACCGTGCCTATCGGCAAGCGCCCTGCCGGGGTGGCGGTGGATCCCGACAGCCACACCGTCTACGTCGCCAACGGCGGCGACGGCACCGTCTCGGTGATCGACGCCTCGACTCACAGGGTCAGCGCCACCGTGCCCGTCGGCAAGAACCCGGCCGGCCTAGCGGTGGATCCGGGCACCCACACCGTCTACGTCGCCGACCGCGACGACAACACGGTGTCGGTGATCGACGCCTCGACGCGCACCGTCACCACCACCGTGCCGGTCGGCAAACACCCGGCCGGGGTGGCGGTGGATCCGGGCAGCCATACCGTCTACGTCACCAACGGCGGCGACAACACGGTGTCGGTGATCGAATCTCGATAGTGGTTGCATCGGCGTCTGGGGCGGCAACGGATTGTCTTGTCCGCCAAAGGATCGGGGGTGTACCGAGACCCAGACGAATCCAACCAGTCATAGATTTGCACAAGCGTATTTGTGCAGGTCAGCAGGGTGGTCCCGGCTGGGATCGAACCAGCGACCTTCCGCGTGTGAAGCGGACGCTCTTCCACTGAGCCACGGGACCGGCGCCGAGGGGCGAACGACGTCGAAGGGTAGCACGAATCGCGGAGCGCCTAACTCGCCGCGTGCGTCTGCGGGCGCGCTAGCCTAGAGCCGCAACGTAACCAAGAGATTTGTGTGCGCCCGCTCAGGTGGACTATCGTCGTCCTTCGCGACGGGCGACGATCTCGCCCGTTGCGCGCGGACGTAGCGCAGTTGGTAGCGCATCACCTTGCCAAGGTGAGGGTCGCGGGTTCGAATCCCGTCGTCCGCTCGAAGGTGCAAGTGGCATCAATCCCCAGCGGTGGAGTGGCCGAGTGGTGAGGCAACGGCCTGCAAAGCCGTGCACACGGGTTCGATTCCCGTCTCCACCTCCAAAGTTTTGACCCCCTAGGCGCGATTAGCTCAGCGGGAGAGCGCTTCCCTGACACGGAAGAGGTCACTGGTTCAATCCCAGTATCGCGCACCAGCTTTCGCATTTCGTAGGCGATATTTAGAACTACTCACCAATGGTCAGGCAATATCGATGCAATAGGGTGGCGCAACCTATTGGAGAGAACATGTATATAGAGCGCTGTCCTGGGATGCCGCCCACGTCTCGAAGTTGACGCGGCGGAAGAGAATCAACAACCTACCCGCGCTCCGAGGCTGGCTTGGCCGCACTCGACGGGCGTGCCGGGCGGATTCCCACTGCGCCTTGTTGGCCAATTGCCAGCGGTACGCCGGGTAGTACGACGGGATGTAGCAGATTAGCGACATACCAGACGATTGTCGGTTATCTCTGCGGGTCCGTTAGGAGCGGCGTCGATAAGCGGCACGAAAGCCTGGCGGGTATCGTCGTTGATACCCGAAGTCTGTTATGCCGCGATGGCGGGCGAAGCGTAAGTATCAGCCTGTGGAACCGTCGGCCTGCGTCCTGGGCCGTCATTCGGCCCTTATTCTCTGCGCGGGCTTTGAATGGCCGGTGGGTCGCGATCCGCGACACCCGTCTAGAGAGCCGCACCAAGTTCCGCCAAAAGCACGCCCAAAATGGGCGCCCCGACTAATAACGCTATGGTGGCGATGCCGAGTGGCAGTCCAACGGCCAAGACGAGTGGCAACCCAATACCAAGAAGTGGAATGGAAATAGCGAGCAAAAGTGGAATTATAATAGCGAATAAGATTAGTATCAGCAAAAGGAATAGCAGTGGAAGTAAAGGCGACGTGGCAGGATCGGTGAACATCCGGGTAGCGCTCGCAAACAACAAATTGGCGTCCTGCAAAAACGCGGCGATGGCGTCCTCAGCGCCTGCATACGCGCCCGCACTGGCAGTCAAGTGCTGGGCAAACTGCTCATAAGACGCAGCCGCTTCCCCGGCCAGCTTCTGATACTCCTGGCCATAACCTGAGAACAGATGCGCGATACTCGTCGACACCTCATCGGCGGCGGCGGGCAGCACCGCGACGGTTGGAGCCGCCGCCACCATGTGGGCCGCGTTGACGTTCAAGCCAATTGCTGCCAAGTCCCCTGCTGACGCCGTCATCATCTCCGGGTCCGCAATCACACAGGACATCTCGCCACCTCCTTGGCCGCCCACCCAGGATGCGCTCTTCCTGGGGGATCGGTATGAGTAAGGGACTACGTGCTTTCGGCAACCGGCGGGCTGGCTGAGTACTTAAACTCCGTATCGCCGGACTTAAGGTCTAGCCCCAGTCGCCCGGACCGGCGAATCGGCCGAGCGTATCGGCGGCGATATTGCGTAGGCAGAACGGTCGTCGCCGGTGTTAGTCGGTGTTAGCCGTGCTGGCCGGCGCTGCCGTTGCCTTGGCCGTTGGCGCCTACGCCCCCGGCGCCGCCTGTGTTGACGAAACCGCCGTTGCCTCCGCTGTTGCTCGGCAAACCGACGTCGCCATTGCCGCCTCCACCCGCGAAATTGCCGACGGCATCGGCGCCGGCGTGACCGATGAGCACGAACGCAGGGGTTGTGGCGGGGTCGATGAAGGCACCGCTGCCTCCGCCTCCACCGGCGGCCGCGCCGGTGCCGCCGGCACCGCCGCTCGCCAGCAGAGGCGGAACTGAGGTATTGACGTTGCCGCCCGCGCCGCCCTTACCGCCGGTGCCACTCGTGGAGGCGGCCCCACCGCCACCACCACCGCCGCCGCCGGCGGCCCGACTGAGCTCCGCCGCACCGCCCGCCCCGCCCCCGCCGCCAGCGCCACCGGTGCCGCCGGTAGCGCCAGTCACGGCGGCACCCGTGCCACCGGTGCCGCCGCGGCCGCCGAATCCGATGGCCTCGCCCTGGCCGGTGACGGCGGTGCCGCCGATCCCGCCGGTGCCGCCGGTCCCGCCGGTCCCGCCGATGCCGCCAATGCCGGTGCCGGTTCCGGCGGTGCCCCCGGTGCCGCCGGCACCGCCCCCGCCGCCGCCACCACCAAAGACCGTGCTGCCGGAGGCTATGTCGATGCTGTTGAAGCCGCCGACGCCGCCGGTGCCGCCAACGCCACCCGCGCCGCCGCTGCCGTTGGTTCCACCGGCCGGGGTGCCGCCGCCGGTGCCGCCGAGCCCACCGCGGCCACCGTTGCCGCCCTGACCGCCAACGCTGTTGTTGACGCTGTTGCCGGTGTCGCCATGGCCGCCCGTTCCGCCGGTGCCGCCAGTGCCGCCGGTGCCACCAGTGCCGCCGGCGCCGCCGGAGTCGCCCCCGGCTCCGCCCCCACCGCCGATGCCGCCGCTACCACCGGCGTCGCCGGTGCTCGCCGCGCCGTCCGCGCCGGTGCCGCCCTGGCCGCCCCTGCCGCCGACACCGCCGCTGCCCGCGGTCCCGGGAGCGCCCGCACCGGTGCCGGCCGCCCCGCCAGCCCCCGCCGCGCCGCCGGTACCGCCGGTGCCGCCCGCACCGGCCCCGGCGCCGGTGTCAGCGGCGCCTGTTCCACCCTGACCACCCTGGCCACCCATGCCGCCAGTACCGCCGCTGCCGTTGATGCCGCCGACGGGAGCACTGCCGCCCTGGCCGCCCGCCCCGCCGGCTCCACCGTCGGAGCCGATCCCGCCAACGCCGCCGACCGCCCCTTGACCACCGGTGCCGCCGGTACCGCCGGTGCCGCCGGTGCCCGCAATGCCCGCGGTGCCTGGAGCGCCCGCTCCGGTGCCGGCCCCCCCGCCGGCACCCGCGGACCCGCCGGTGCCGCCGGTACCGCCCATGCCGGCCCCGGAGCCGGTGTCAGCGGCGCCTGTTCCACCCTGACCACCCTGGCCACCCATGCCGCCGGCGCCGCCGCTGCCGTTGATGCCGCCGGCGGGAGCACTGCCGCCCTGGCCGCCCGCCCCGCCGGCCCCACCGTGGAAGCCGATCCCGCCAACGCCGCCGACCGCCCCTTCTCCACCGGTGCCGCCGGCACCGCCGGTACCGCCGATGCCCGCATGGCCCGCCGCGCCCTGGTTCCCCCACAACAGCGCCTGGTTGGCGCCAGCGACCCCACCGTCCCCCGCGTTCCCGCCGGTCCCTCCGGTCCCACCGTCACCACCGACCCTGTTAAAGCCGACACCGGTGGTGCCGGCGCCGCCCTGGCCGCCCTGGCCGCCCTGACCGCCGATCCCGCCGGCGCCGCTTGTCCCACCGATTAGCGCCTGGTTGGCCCCGCCGTTACCGCCCGCCCCGCCGTCATTACCGAGTCCACCGTTATAGCCGAACATTTCATCGAGACCGTCCCTGCCGGCCCCGCCCTGGCCGCCGGCCCCGCCATGACCATTCAGTGAGAACAGCTGCCTGTTAGCACCACCGTCACCGCCGCGCCCACCGTGGCCGTACGGCCCCCCCGGCCCGAAGCCGTTCCCGCCGGCCCCGCCGGCACCGCCGGACCCGCCGCCGATCAGCCCGTTTGCCCCACCGATTCCACCGTTACCGCCGGCAGCCTCGAAGCCGGCACCGCCAGCACCGCCGGCACCGCCAGCACCCCACAGACCTGCCATCCCGCCCGCCCCGCCGTTACCGCCGTTCTGTCCGGCGGACCCGGGGCTGAAGCCGGCCCCGCCGGCGCCGCCGTTGCCGCTAATCCATCCGCCGGGCGCGCCGGGACCGCCGTCGGGGTGGGCTGCCGTACCGGGGGCCCCATTGGCGCCGTTGCCGAACAGCGGGCGCCCCGTCAGCGTCTTGACGGGCGAGAAGATCCCAAAGGGCTGGGCTAAATCGACCAAGGCCGTCAGCGGGTCCTGAAC
>NZ_JCALDM010000022.1:0-53366 GCF_059812845.1 Mycobacterium sp. NGS34 | reverse complement strand
AGAGCCCGATACCCCCAGGCCCTATTTATCCCGGTCCCACTCTCGCCCGGGTCACGTTATGGGCCAAGAGGACTTTTGCCCCGAGCCGATGGGCCAAAGGTCACAGACCAAGCGAACACTCGACGGGTGAACCGTTCGCGAAGTGAAACCGCTTGGCGGTCGCGACGAGAGTCATCGCCTCTGTTAGCGTCGTTGTGTTAGACGAGCGTGTGTGTGGGCATCACCTTGAGTTTGACACCGTAACGCGGTCCGATGCCGTAGCCTCCGCGACCGGCCGAGGCAACCGCCGGCATACCGGTCGCCACCGTTGTCATCTCCGTGCCCTGTTCTGCGGGGGCGGTCCAACCCGAGCCCGCCAGCGTCGCAGCACCAGTCTCCGCGGGGGTGGCCGCAGACCATGCGGCTGGCACCGTCAACTTGCCGACCGAGGACGCCGAGCCCATAGCGGCCAACACCGGCGCCCCACCGGAACCTCCGGCTGCTGGCCCTGCCGTGCCCGCCAGGACCGTTCCAAGGCCCGCTCCCCAGCCCTGCGGAGCGGCGACCCCGGCGGCGGCAGCACTTTGCGACACAGCACGACTGACCCCGCCGGCGACGGCCTCGAACATGTTCCAAGACCCGATGTCTCCTAACAGGCCGGCGATGGCGTAGCCGTCGTTCCAGATCCCGATGTTCGATCCCGAGCCAATGAGGTCGTTCAGGAAACCGTTGGAGCTGGACGAGAGGCCCGGCGCGGACGATTGGGCAAAGCCTTCCACCCGTTGCACGGCGGCTTGGATGACTGCGGCGGCTTGGGCGGCCGGCCCGGCCGGGTTGGTGGTCGGTGCCGGCGAGGTCAACGGGTTCAACGTCGCGGCGCTCGCCGAGGAGCCCTCGTAGCTGTACATGGCGGCGGCGTCTTGGGCCCACATCTCGGCGTAGTGGGCCTCGGCCGCCATGATCGCCGGCGTGTTGACGCCCAGGAAGTTCGTCGCGACAAGGCCCGCCAGCAGAGCCCTGTTGGCCGCGATCACCAGCGGGGGCACCGTCATCGCAAACGCTGTCTCGTAGGCGGCCGCAGATGCCATGGCCTGACTGGCCGCGTGCTCAGCGGCCGCGGCGGTGGAGTTCATCCACCCGATATAGGGCTCGGCCGCGGCGGCCATCGCCGCCGAGGACGCACCCAGCCACTGCCCGCCGGCCAGCTCTGAGATCACCGACTCGTAGGAGGCGGCCGTGGTAACCAATTCGGCGGCCAGGCTGTTCCATGCCGCCGCGGCCGCCATCAGCGGCCCCGCCCCCGGCCCGGTGTACATCCATGTCGAATTGATCTCCGGGGGTAACGCTGCGAAATCGAAAACCATTTCACTAATCCTGTCCCTTGTTAATTGAACGATTACGCTTCGGTTTAGCCGGCCGCGTTGGCCGTCTGGCGCCCTAAACGACCGCCGGCTTGGGCATCACGGTGGGTTTGACGCCATAGCGCGGCGCACCCAAGCCGCCGGATTTCCCGGCCGTGGCCACCGACGGCATGCCGGCCGGCATGGTTGTCACCGGCGCAGCATGTGGCGCGGCGCTGGTCCAGCCCGCGCCCGCCAAGAAGGCAGGGGCAGGGCTGACCGCCGGGGCGGCTTGGCTGGCCCAACTGGCCGGTACCGACATCCCGCCGACCGAGGATGCCTGACCCATACCCGCCAACACCGGCGCCCCACCCAGGCCGGCAGGGCCCGCCGGCCCCACCGCACCCGCCAAGAGAAGTCCGCCCAGGCTGCCCGAACCGAGACTCCCGGCGCCCAGAGCCTCGGCGCCGCCAGTGGTGGGACCGGCGCCTCCTAGCGTGATCCACGAGAGCAGGTCCGATGCCCCGGCGCCGAACATATTCATCTGCAGAATTCCGATCAGGCTGCTGTTATTGAGCGCGCCGGGGATGAGCCCAAACTGTCCAAACTGGGTCAGCTGACCGATGATCGAAAACCCCGAGCCGGCTGCGGCGGCGTTGGCGGCCTCGGTGGCGCCGTAGGTACCGGCGCTGGTGCCCAGGGTGCTCACAAACAGCTCGTGAATCGCCTGGGCTTGGGCGGCGAGCGACTGGTATTGGCTGCCGTACGCGGAGAATATTCCCGCCTGCAGCGCTGATACCGGATCGGCGGCTGCAGGAATCACGCCCGTGATTGGCGCGACTGCGGCCGCGTTCTGGGCGGCCATTGCAGAGCCGATACCCTGCAGCTTGTTCGCCGCGACGCTCAACGCTTCGGGCTGTGTGATTACGAAAGACATTTTCTTCGCTCCTTCAGAGTCGTGTTGTTTCAAAGAGTGTGGATGACGTTGTTGTTTCAGCGACCCCCTGCCTGGTTGACGTGTCAGGTTATTTGGGTGACGTGTCATGTCAAACACCCAGCGGCATAAGGACTTTGGATTGGATGCAGCGACATACTGAGTGACTGAGGGATGCCGATGGCAATCCATCACACTGTCAGCGTCGTTAGCGGGTTTGCAGCGAGCCTGGGAATTAGGTTCGGGTATTTTCGACCTACCGCGGTGCGTGACAAGGTTCGCCGCCGACACGAATTCGGTCTCGTAGTGCGTCGCATACATCGCCGACCCATCGGGGCTGACCGTGATGGTGTCCGGCGAGGCGCCCAGGTTAACGGCGTCGATCACGGCGTCGGTTGCGGTGTCGATCACTCCCAGGAGGCGACGGTGTTGGTAGTAGGAGCTGTGTTGAGACAACCCGGCGTACACGCGAGTGCCGCCGGGTTTGGCTGCAAGGTCGGCGATCGGGTAAGTATCGACGCCGGGAATGGTTGCGAGCGTGGCGGTCTGGGTGTCATTCACCGAAACCCATCTGGCGCAACGACCGTCATTCCGCGCGTTGTATGCGGCGCAGAGGAACGCCCGATCTGAGGTGATGACCTCCCGCGCGTAAGACGCACCGCCAATAGCATGTATCTGGTGGTCGGCGACGTCGACAACTGAAATCGAGCCTTCGAAGTTGGTGACGTAGATCCGGCTTCCGTCGGGGCTGATCGTCATGCTCTTCGGATGTGTATTGATCGGAATGGTCCCGAGACTGTCGTTCTCGCAACTGATCACCGCGATCGAGGTGGTCAGGGCCACAAATGCACGAAACGTATCCCTAATGGCCACGTCGCCCGTTGGGCAGCCAAACGGGATCGTCGCGATGACGGTTGCTGTCGGTGTGCGGTAGTCCGGCTGGGGGCCATCGGCCATCGGACGATCAGCGAGGTCAACCAGCTTGGGGTCGCTCAGAGCTGGCTGGCTGTCACTGGACCTATCACGCGGGCTGTCGCGGTTATCGCCGTCGGCGTGGCTCATGGTGATTCTTTTCGGTTGGCTATCTCGCGCCTTCTATGGTTCGAGCACCGGTCACGACGGACATAGAGACCAAAGTCATTCAGATGATCGGCGTTCGTCCTCTTCGTGCTGCTGCGGTCCCGCCCCGCCGCATCCCCGCAACCGAAAACGAGGCCGCCGTGTTCGGTGGATCGGTCGCTATCGCGGTGCGGGTCTTGCACGTGATGAAATCAGCGACCCCGACATTCGATTCTGTGAAAATTGTTGGTGCCGTGCGATATCGGCATCAGCTCATCGTCGTCGCAGTACTGCTCTGCTCACCCGGCTGGGCGAACCGCGCGGTGGTCGGCGGTTCACGACTGGGACTCCAAGGCCCTAGGCTCCACAGCCATTCGGGGTCGGCCACTGCCTTAGCGGCACCGGCGGATTGCGCCACATCCTATCCCTAGCCCGCCGGTCACGCCGCCGCAATTTCGGTCGCGAAACACTGCGCGGTGCGCCCGCACCGGGTATGGCCGTCCAAACTGTCGACGGTCACGTGATGCGACAGGTCGTCCTAATTATTGCGCGCCTCAAGTCGGTACTAGCTCAGATCCGAACTAGCGTGGCGAGGAACAGGACTGTCATGCCGGCGGCCATCATCGCCTGACCGAGGTCACCCGCGACCTAAAGCGGGCTGTGTCGTGCTGGCCTGCGTGTCCAGAAAACCGCTGCGAGGGCGAAGCCGATGGTACCGAACCAGTTCACTGCGCTGAACCATCTAGGCGATCCACTGTTTGCCGGCACGCTGCTTGCTGGCGCGCTGCTTGCCGGCGTGTTCGTCGCAGCCATGTCCATGCCCGGCATCGAGGCACCCCGACTGGATACTTGATCCGGCGCTTTCGACGTACCGATCGACAGGGGATGAGATTTGGTAGCAGAACACGGTTGCCGATGCAGCGTAGGACCGCAGCCGCCGGCGGCCGCAATCGAGTCGGTGCCGCACGATATGGCGGCTATCGAACGGATTCGATGCAAAGCCGTCACCGCAATGAACCCGCAGCCATCGTTTGCAGAGCGCCCGCACCAGTGTACTCTCTGGGGGTATGTGGAATGTGCGGGTATCGGTGGGTGCCCGACACGTCGCCGCGTCCAAACCGTCGCGGCGCCATGTTGTCGTCGCCGTAGCGGTCGCAGTCGGGCTGCTCGCTATCGTCGGCCCCTGCGGACCGCCGCGTTTGCAGTTCCACACGCCTGCTCCATGGCACCCGGTGGTTTCAGCCAACGGCAGTGAGTTCGTTGCCAACATCGACAACGCGTATCTTGTCAACGCCTCATCGATCTGCAAATCGGTCCGGGTGTTGGCGACCGCGCCGCTGGTGCGGACGGCCAGTATTTTGGTTGCGCTCAGCATTGGGCTGGCGTTGGTCGCCCTCGCGGTTTCAGCGGCGCTGCTTGTGGTGCCAGCTGGCCGAGGCCCGCCACGCGGACTCACCGCCGCCCTCACCGGACAAGACCAGTTGGTCCGGTACTGTCAAGCTCGTCGCTGATCGGTCAGCGTCAGGCCGTTGTGCTATTGCGACGGCTGGTGACCGCTGGCCCACGTTAGCTGCCGCGCCCTAGGCTTGCGGCCTCGATCCTGAAGCGACATCCCATGAATCGCGTCGTGTCCGCCGACACCTTGGTGCTGCGCCAGCTTCGGGCGACCGCCTCCCGCGAGGAGACACGGCGCCCCGGTCGACGCCGCACCGTCCTCGGTGACTATCGCCGTCGGAAAGCCCCTGGCCGGCACCGCGGTAGCGCTGCACGCCTCAACGTCACTGAGCACCGCCGACCACTTTTTTTCGGGCCAGACTCGACGGGTTCGACCCGTGCGCAGCATGAAAGGCCCCCCGTCCGGCCCGTGGCCAGCCGGCCGGTGCGCGGTGCCTCGGGTCAGGCATTTGCCGGCCGCGGAGATTCCGTCGTGACTTTCGTTGCGCAGTTGTGCAGCGTCGAAACGCCCAGCCAGATACCAATCACCAACCAAATTTCGCCATCGCCCATCGGCCAGCTCTGTGCTGATACCAGGCCTGACTCCGCTTGAAATGAGAACCGTGAGAGACATGAAGGGACACAACGAATGTCGTTTGTGACAACGCAGCCGGAGGCCCTGACGGCGGCGGCGGGCAACCTGCAGGGCATCGGCTCGGCATTAAGCGCCGAGAACGCGGCTGCGGCAGCGCCGACCGCCACCGTGGTTCCGGCCGCCGCCGATGAGGTGTCGGCGTTAACAGCGGCGCAATTCGCCGCGCACGCACAGCTGTATCAGGCCGTCAGCCGCCGGGCCGAAGAGGTTCATCAGCAGTTCGTGGTGGCCATGGGAGCCAGTGCCGGTTCGTATGCGGCCACCGAGGCCGCGAATGCGATGTCGGCCAGGTGAGTCGAGGGAGCTAAGAAATGGATTTCGGAGCATTACCCCCGGAGATCAACTCCGCCCGGATGTATACCGGTCCTGGATCGGGGCCGTTGCTGGTCGCCGCGGCCGCCTGGGACGGGCTGGCCACCGAATTGGCTTCGGCGGCAAACTCTTACGGATCGCAGATCTCGGGTTTGACCGTCGGGTCGTGGCAGGGTCCGGCGTCGACGTCAATGGCCGCCGCCGCGGCGCAGCATGTGGCGTGGCTGACGACTACCGCAGCCCAGGCTGAGCAGACCGCCGCCCAGGCCCGCGCTGCGGCGGCCGCCTACGAGGCCGCGTTCGGGGCGACGGTGCCGCCGCTGTTCATCGCTGCTAACCGCGCGCAGTTGATGGCGCTGATTGCGACCAACATTCTGGGTCAAAACACGCCGGCGATCGCGGCCACCGAGGCGCAATACGGCGAAATGTGGGCCCAGGACGCGGCCGCCATGTATGGCTACGCCGGTTCCTCGGCGGCCGCATCGACCTTGACGCCGTTTACCCCGCCACAGCAAACCACCAACCCGACCGCGCTGGCCACCCAGGCCACCGCTGTTACCCAAGCGACCGCAACCTCCGCCACCCCCGACACTCAGGCGATGCTGTCACAGGCGATATTGGCCGTGCCGCAGACGCTGCAGGGACTTGCCTCGCCCGCATCGTCGGGATCGTCGGCGTCGCTAAGCTCGATGAGTACGGTCATGTCGATGACTAGTTCGACCGGTTGGATTGCAAGTGCTCTCCTGTCGAATGCAAACCAGCTGCAGAGTCTGGTCCCCAAGGCCAGCCTCGCCAGCGAGGCCGGAACTGCGCTGGCGCCGGTGCTGGGCGGACTGGGTTCGCCGACGAACGTGCTCGCGTCAGCCGGCGCGCCCGGCCTTGGCACTAGTGCGGCCGCGACTGCGGGTATGGGCCGGGCGAACTTGGTCGGGGCCTTGTCGGTGCCGCCTAACTGGACCACGGGAGCAGCAGCGATCAGCCCTGGCGCCGCCGCGCTGTCCGGCACCAGCCTGAATGCCGCCCCTTCAGCCGAGGTAGGCGCGCCGGCGAGCATGCTGGGCGGATTGCCCTTGGCGGGTACGGCCGGGCGCGGCGTCACCGGTGCCCTGGCCGATACCCGGTTCTTGATCCGCCCCCCCATGGTGCCGCGGTGGTCGGAAATCGGGTAGCGAAAGGGTGCACTACCAATGCATTTCAGCTCGCCCGGCCATATCACATCGACGAGTGCAAGACACAGGACCTCAAGAAGTTGCAGGCCTGATCTTCGGCTGGCAAACAGCCGGGTGTGCAACGTGGCGGGATGGTTGATGACGTCCGATCAGGACACCAGTCGGACGAAGTCCACCCGCGTACCCTATGAGGGTATGAGGCGCGTGCGGGGTCAGGCCGATGCCCGTTGCGTGGTGTCGTGTTTGCGGTCGCCGTGTCGTGGCATACACGGATTATCGCTTGCCGGCGACCCGATTACGCCGAGCTGCTCGATCACCTTCCACCCGATGAGCCAGCCGTCAACACGCATTCCGATGACATGGTGGGAGCAGTCATGGACACGGTGGTTGACCGTCGTCGACCCCGCCGCAGTGACGCGATGACCCCTATTTCCCGGTTCCGCAGCTTCGACATGCCCAGCCGAATGCTGATGATCAACCAGTTCGGCATCAACATCGGCTTTTACATGCTGATGCCGTACCTGGCGGCCTATCTCGCGGGCCCGCTCGGTTTGGCGGCCTGGGCGGTCGGTTTGGTCCTGGGTGTGCGCAACTTCTCCCAGCAGGGCATGTTCGTTGTCGGCGGGAACGCTGGCCGATCGGCTGGGCTACAAGCCATTGATTGTGGCCGGCTGTCTGCTGCGCACCGGCGGGTTCGCGTTGCTGGCGGTCGCCCACTCACTGCCTGCTGTCCTTGTCGCTTCGGCGGCAACGGGTTTCGCGGGAGCGTTGTTCAATCCGGCGGTGCGTGCTTACCTCGCAGCCGAGGCCGGGGAACGCCGCGTCGACGCGTTTGCCATGTTCAACATCTTCTACCAGGCCGGTATCTTGCTCGGCCCGTTGGTGGGGCTGGCGCTGATGGTGTTTGACTTCCCGATCACCGCAGCGGGTGCGGCGGCGGTGTTCGCCGTGCTCACCGTCGCGCAGCTACTGGCGTTGCCCCAGCACCGGGTCGATGCGCCGCCGGAGAAAACCTCGATACTCGATGACTGGCGTGTCGTCTCCGGTAATCGGCCCTTTCTGTTGTTTGCCGCGGCGATGATCGGGTCGTATGTGTTGACATTCCAGGTCTACCTGGCCCTGCCGCTGCAGGCCTCGCTGCTGGCGCCGCACTCGCAGACCGCGGTGGTAGCGGGGATCTTCATGGTGTCTGGGATCGTGGCCATCGTCGGCCAACTGCGCATCACCCCCTGGTTCGCCGCACGCTGGCGCTCCGGGCGAAGCCTGGTCATCGGCATGGCCATCCTGGCGGCATCGTTTTTGCCGCTAACACAGGTTCCCGACGGTCAGCGCCTCGGAATCATTCCGGCGATCGCCGCCACTCCTGGCGTCGGCGGCCATGCTGGCCGTGGGCGCGGCCGCAGTCTTTCCTTTCGAGATGGACACCGTGGTTGCCCTGGCCGGGGGCCGGCTGGTAGCGACCCATTACGGGTTCTACAACACCATCGTCGGGGTCGGAATCCTAATCGGCAACTTGGCAACCGGCTCGATCATGGGCGCCGCGCGACACGTTGGTGCCAGCGAACTCGTCTGGGGCGGACTGGTTCTGGTTGGCATCACCGCCGCGCTGGCACTACACAGGCTCGATCGTGGTCATCACCTCGAACTTCAAACCGCGATTCCAAGGGGTCAATAATGCGAGTACTTGCAATGTCAGGCGGAACGCTTGATGGATGCGACGTCGAAGACACCGCAAACAGCACCCAGGATTTGCAATATGGCACCAAAGAGCTGCGTCGCGCACGCTGGTTGCCATTCTCATTACCTGACCAGCTGGAGTGGCCGATCAAGCTAGTTCGGGGAAGGAACCCGATGATCGCACTCTGGGCGAACGAAAAGGCAAGTGCGCGATGCAGACCCAACGACGATGCGCCATCCCGGCCCGTCCTCGCAGGAGATCCATAGCCCTTCGGCGCTTCTGCTCAAAGGGAGGTCCCAAAGTGATAGCCACCCCGGTACGCTCGCCCAACCACGGGCTATCACGATTGGCAACCCGCCTTGGACTGGCGGTTGCGCTACTTGCCGCTCTGGGAGTGTCAGCTCCGACCGCTTATGCCGACCCTAACGATGACGCGTTCCTGGCAGCACTGAGGTCCCAGGGCATTAGCTTCGGGTCAACGACAGGCGCGCTCAACGCCGCTCACGCCGTCTGCGAACAACTTGATCACGGCAGGACGCCGCGTGGGGTTGCGCGTGAAGTGAGGAAAAACAGTAAGCTGGACGCTAATCGTGCCGGGTACTTTACCGGCCTCAGTATACGTGTGTATTGCCCGCAGTATGCCCACTAGACCTGAGGGCGCATGCGCAACCGCCAGTGGATCTACCAGTGGCAAGGTTGGGCTTCGTTCGTGCATTAAAAGGTCGCTCGCCGTATCGGGGTATAGCGTACCTAGGTCACGAGGGGTGGGCCACGCTGCTCGATGCAGGCCGCTACCTCGGCTCGATCTCGACTTTCTACCGGCTGCTGCGCCAAGCAGGTGAGAGCAAGGAGCGTCGCCACCAGGCCACCCACCCAGCGACGGTAATACCCGAGCTTGTCGCGTTCGAGCCGAACCGGGTCTGGTCGTGGGATATATGCAAGCTGCGCGGCCGGGCGAAGTGGAGTTGGTACTACCTGTACGTGATCTTGGACATCTTCTCCCGCTACGTGGCCGGATGGATGGTCGCCGGTCGCGAAAGTGCCGCGCTAGCTGAGGTATTGATCCGCCAGACTTGCACCAAGAAGGACATCGCCATCGCGGCATGCCGATCAGCCAAACCAGCGTGAGCACAACATTATGACCCTACAGGGATATCTACGGCTGCACCGCGTACCGGAGCGCCAAGTGGACGCGTCGCCGACCCGGGTGCTCCTCACCAAGGGAAACTCTGGCGGCGGGTTATGGTGCCCGCGTGAGGATCCCGTCCCGCCGATCCCGGTCGTGGCTGGGCGGAGGCTGTGATCGGCGGGCCGGTTTCATTGCCGCGGTACATGGTCGGCAGCCGGATCGGTTACCGATCAGCGGAGTAGCCGGTGCGCGCAGCGGGCTCGGATACCAACTGCACACTGCCGCCCGGGTGCCATCACCCGGGCGGCAGCTTCAGCACTCGGTCGTTGCCGAAGTCGGTGATGTAGACGGTGCGAGCCCTGTCCACCGCCACGGCCGCGGGGTCACTGAGGCCGGTGAACGGCAGCTGGGTCGCGGTGCTGGCGCCCGCCGCCAGCGTCAGCACCCGGTTGTGGAAGAAGTCGGTGACATAGACGGTGCGAGCGCTGTCCACCGCCACACCCGTGGGGTAGCTGAGGCCGGTCAACGGCAGCTGGGTCGGGGTGCTGGCGCCCGCCGCCAGCGTCAGCACCCGGTTGTTGGCGTGGTCGGTGACATAGACGGTGCCGGCGCTGTCCACCGCCACACCCGTGGGGTAGCTGAGGCCGGTCAACGGCGGCTGGGTCGGGGTGCTCGCCCCCGCCGCCAGCGTCAGCACCCGGTTGTTGGCGTGGTCGGTGACGTACACGGTGCGAGCGCTGTCCACCGCCACACCCTCGGGGTGGCCGGTGAAGGGCAGCTCGGTCGGTGTGGTTGAGCCGGCCGGCAGCTTCAGCACCCGGTTGTTGCCGCGGTCGGTGACATAGACGGTGCCGCCGGTGTCCACTGCCACACCGGTGGGGTGGCCGATGAACGGCAGCACCACCTGTCGGGAAGGCGGCGACGCCGACCCAGGCGGGGGCGACGATGGCGTCGATTTGTGAGACACGGGCTGGCATGCCACGACGCCGGCCACGAGCATGACTCCGGCCGCGGCACGCGCGATCCAGAGCCTTCCGGTGCGCTGCGCGGGTGGGGCGGCGGTAGCCGCAGGAGCGGGAACCCACGATGGTGGTGGGGCGGGCGTCGGCGGTTGG
This sequence comes from Mycobacterium sp. NGS34, assembly GCF_059812845.1. Taxonomy (NCBI): domain Bacteria; kingdom Bacillati; phylum Actinomycetota; class Actinomycetes; order Mycobacteriales; family Mycobacteriaceae; genus Mycobacterium; species Mycobacterium sp. NGS34. The sequence continues at coordinate 42,562 of NZ_JCALDM010000022.1, read as the reverse complement.
CGGGCTGGTCGCGCCGCACGGTCAATGCGATGCCGGTCTGTGATGAGTAGGATCGGCCGCCACCGCTGGGTGCCCATCATGGCTTGCGGTGTTCGCGAAGCAGCTGTCATACGCCGGCCGAAATTCGTCCTCGTCGATCTCGCCGCGGGCAAAGCGTTCGGTCAGCACATCTTCGGCTGTCGGGGCGGGCCGCTCAGCGGTGTAGTTGCGGTGGCTGCCGCCAGCTGACACGTAGCGAATGCCCAGGATAATCGCCGTGATGACGGCAACCCAAAACAGCACCATGGGCGCGGCCATGAGGATCCAGCCGCCCCACCCCCAACCGTCCCAGCCGTCCATCATGGGCAACCATCCTTAAGTGACACGGTGAGGATGCGCGCCGCGTGCATGGATTCCTAGGGTCGTTGGTCCTGGTGTCATGCGCCGGGCTTGGTGGTGAGCCCCCGTTAGACCGTGGAGTGTCCCACCCCAGAAGCTGGGAGATTTCGCGCGCCGGTGTGCCGTCGCCGGCCACCGTTTTCGCGTGGGCGCGTTGAGCGCTGCTTAGACGCATGCCGGCCGCCGTCGACGCGGACCCGCGGTCGCGCAGCCACCTTACTTAGCCCTGCCGTCGTGCGCTCATGCATGAGCGCACGCTCTGACTCCGCCAGCGCGCCATTCGAATGCTGCACCAATCTACCTGCGGCACTTGAGGTGTCGATCTGCTCGCCCTGCGACCGCAGACCGCCATGGGTGAAATCCTCAACGAGTGCCAGGAACTCCGGCAGGGAACGGCCCACCCGGTCGGGCCGGGTGACCACCGCAATGTCACAGGCTGCGGCCGAGCCGCCGGCTCGTCAAGGCCGGTGCAGCTTGCCCAGACCCCGGAACCATGTCAGTCCACACACGCCGACAACCGGCCGCGGTCAAGGCATCGATTTGGCCGGCAGTGCTCTGATCACTGGTCGACACCCCCGTGTATCCGATTTCCAGGGCCAATAGTCCCTACCCGGGCCGAGTATAACCGTGGCATCTTTTCGAACTATGACTGAAACACCTGAATCCAAGATCGAACCGACCACCGTGACTGGGCAATCCCGGTACGACAACCGATCCGATGGGCATAGTCGTCTGGGTCAAGTCGCGGCATGGGTTGTCATCGTGGCCGGTGTCGTGTTCGTCGTCGCGGCGATCTTCTTTTCGGGGCTCTTCTTGGGCTGGTCCTCAGGTGGCCACTATGGCTGGCGCCACGGTTACAACGGCGGCCGAGACGGCTCCTGCCCGATGATGGGACCCGGCGGAATGATGGGACCCGGCGGAATGATGGGACCCGGCGGAATGATGGGACCCGGCGGAATGATGGGACCCGGCGGAATGATGGGACCCGGCGGAATGGGTCCCGGGGGCCCGATGGGTCCTCAGCAAACGCCTACGACGTCACCAACCCCGATGCATCCCTAGCACTACTAGCCAGCGGAAGCGGGTATAGCGTTGGTCGCGACAAGTGCTGCGATGCGAGTGGTACGGAGACAAATCGAGCACAGTCAACTGTTTCGGACACGCCTGGATGGTGCGGTCGGTGTGTCTGCACCCCGTGTACGCGAGTGCAGCTTTAGTCGATGTAGTAGCGGTTGCCGGGGCCGAGCTTGATGACGGCGTTGTCGGGGGCATACACCGTAGCAGTTGTCGCATTCGAAGCAGTTGCCGCAGGACAGGCAGCGGCGGGCTTCGAACAGCACGGTGGATTCGTCGAGGTGTCGATGTGGTGGGCCGCCTGTTTGCCGTGCCCGATGGCGTCGGTGATGGTGCGGTCGGCGGGAATCATGTCGCCGCCGGCGAAGATGCTGGGATGGCTGGTCATGAATGTGGGGTCGACGATGACAAGGTCGTCGTGGCGGGCATGCCGGCCAGCAGGGACAGGTCCGCTTGTTGGCCGAGCGCGAGGACGACCGTCGTCGGCGCCCAGCTCTTGAAGATGCGCCACCGGTTCCCCCTGCGTGGTGCGCGAGCAGCGTTCGCGTGGAACCGGTGACGACGATCTCCCATGGAGCGCTTCGACGGATAGCACTATACAGAGTGGATACCGGGCGACCCATAAACTACGTATCTGTGTACGTAGACAGTAGGTTCGGTGGAGCGGGATCGGCAACCGGCTCCGGTGGACATCAGCTGGCGGACGTAGGCCGTGGCCGCAGCCAAGTGCGACGAACCCCGGTTCAAGACAGGGAAGGGAGGGTCGGACTCATGTCGGATCTATCGCGGTTCCAGCATCCGCGTTTTGCGCGGATGTATGAGCAGATCAGCGCGGAGTCGGAACTACGGGGAACTTCCGAGCACCGGGATCGGGTGCTGGCCGGGTTGGCGGGCCGGGTGATCGAAATCGGAGCCGGTAACGGGCTGAATTTCGGCCATTACCCCGACACGGTCGCTGAGGTGGTGGCGGTCGAGCCAGACGACACATTGCGCACGATGGCCGAGGCCGCCGCCGATCGGGTAAGCGCGCGGGTGCGGGTGGTAGCCGGCCATGCGAGCGCGCTTCCTGCCGACGACGCCAGTTTCGACGCGGCGGTGGCGTCGCTGGTGCTGTGTTCGGTGTCCGATGTTGGCGGCGCGTTGGCCGAGATGCGGCGCGTGCTCAAGCCCGGCGGCGAATTGCGCTTTTTTGAGCATGTGCGCTCAGACCACCTGGTGTTCGGCATGTTGCAGGACGCGATTACCCCGCTGTGGTCGCGCGTGGGCGGCGGTTGTCACCCCAACCGGAATACCGCCGCGGCGCTCGAGGCCGCCGGTTTCGGGATCGAGCAGATCGACCGGTTTTCCTATGCGCCGCTGCGGTTGTTTCCAAAACACACCCACATCCTCGGACGCGCCCGGGCCTGACCTGGAATCGTCTCGCCAGATGCCATCTGGCTGCAGATGACACGCACTGCGACCGGAATGCCGCGACAAATTGTGTGTACGGTGCCATCCAACTACGATCTATGTACATAGGCAGTACGTCGTCGTGGGCGGCGTGATCGAAGTCCGGCGCGTGGTGGTGCAGAAATCAAATCGGAGGCGTAGTGGGGCGGATTCGCGGGTTCGGGGAGTTGGAAGCGGTAGTGATGGACCGCATCTGGGACCGGGACGAAACGACGACGGTCCGGGAGATTTTTGACGAGCTAGCCGCCGAACGCGAGATCGCCTACACCACGGTGATGTCGACGATGGACAACCTACACACCAAGGGGTGGCTGGCGCGTGAACGTGACGGCAAGGCCTACCGGTACTGGCCGACGTTGACCCGCGAGCAGCACAGTGCCCAGCTGATGCGTGAGGTGCTCGACGCCGGGGGGCGCTCCGAACTGGTGCTCAGTCACTTTCTGGAACAGATCAGCCCGGAGGAATCCGCGCGTTTGCGTGCGGCGTTGCAGCGGCTGGCCAGACGAACCCGACGCAAGTAAGCATTCCAGGGTTATCGGGTACTGCCTGCGGCGCGCCGAAAACCGCTGGGTTACAGGGATACTCTGTCGACGCGGCCTCGAGGTCGCCGGCGGCTACGGTGGTGGTCGCATCATGCCGCCGGGTCCCGTCATGCCGCCGGAACCGCCCATCATGCCTTGCATCATTGCGGGCATCCCGTCGGTGCACGAACCCGCTCACCTCGCGGGCGTGGGCACGGATGGCGTCGGTCAACGCGGGATCATCAGAGGGTTTCCTCGGCGATGACACCTTTGGGCGTCAAGGTCAACTGGCGACGGTAGCCGCCGGCGTTGCGGAATAGCGTGGGCAGGCTCGAGCTCATGCACATGACCTCTGCGCCGTGGTCAAGGTGGGAGTACATGCTCGACATGTGGCCGTGCAGTTGGGCGGTCAGATCCGGCGCGTTGGACTCGGTGGTGGTACGCACCCCACCGGGGATCTCTTCGACGGTGCGGCTGATCTCGGTGTGCCGGCGAAACATCTCCATGACACGCCGCTCATGTCGGCCGCGCTGGCGCCCATCGTGCCGCCGTCGGTCAACCGGATCCGCAGCACCGGCGGCCCGAGCACGCCGCGCAGCGCATACCCCAGACCGGCCACCGCGCTGGCGCCCAGCGCCGTCAGCGCCGCGCGCCGGGTGAACCTACCCATGTGACGATCTCTCCCGGATAGCTCAAACATTGGTCCACGGTCAACGCCCAGCGCGATCACCACAACTCGCGCGCCTACATCAGCCGACGGTACAAATCATCCTCACCGATATCGTTTCGCGGACGTGGCGATGCTGCCAGATGCCCGGCCCGCGCAAAACCGCTGTGCCCGAACGCCGGCGGATCGCTTCGCCCCTCACCGCGGACACGAACCCCGAGCACCACAGCGGCGATGATCACACCTAAAAACGCCACCACCGCCGCCACGTTCACCAACACGCCCACACCAACCCCAGTCATCCCCGCCACCGCTTGCTGAGTGTTTGTTCGGGTCCTAGTGCGACGCGGCCAGGCAGTGCCGGGGGTTCGCCGTCACCGACTCGTAATGGCACCCCAATATTGCACCTATGGCGTGAACACATCAATCTGTGATCGCGCAGCCGACCATGATCGCCCGACTCCGCCATGCTGTCGAGGAGGAGGCCTTTTCAGGGTCCGACACTCGAGAGGTCCAAGCGCGCAGGCCACACCCGGTGCTAGTGACAGGCGCTGGGCCACGTCGTTTCTGTGGAACCCGCTGGTGTGCGAACTGGTGTTGCGGGCCGGCGAGCATTGCCGTTGGAGTTGCCGGGCCACGGATTCGACTCCGCCTTTCCGAGTGGCATTCTTGGTCAAGATCTCGACCAGCACCTCGCCGCGCCGTGTCCGGTCGCCGGTGTGAGCCTGAATCACTACGTCCATCACATGCGGCGGGTCGTGGAAACAGCCGCCGAGTATCGCCCGGTGGTCTTGGTCGGACACAGCTTGGGTGGCAAGATGGTGACCCAGGTGGCCAACGCCACACCCGGACCTTCTGCCACGCATTGTCTATTTAGCTGTCTACTGCTGCATCGACTCGGCCAGGGTGCTCTCGTATGCCGATCCACCCGCTGACTGCTCCCTAGGCCAAGCCCGGCAACGGGCATTCTTGGGCCATCCCGGCCAAATGGGTGCTGCGCGAACCAATCCCCACACCGGCGACCTCGACGTGCTCGCAATTCAGCACCGTCTGCTGGCCGCCGAAATCGATCCCGCCAAGTTTCTCGGTGGCTTTCCTATGCGACTCGACCCGACGAGCCTGTGCAGATCTTCGTTGCCGAAGTTTCAAGCAACTCGAGATTGCTGGGGCTGGGTTCTGAAGACCTAATCCGCACCAGCAACGATGAGGTCATTCCGATCGACGTACGGACCGAATGATCAACGAAGGCAACGCACTCACACCCGACAATCCCTTCGTGGTGCATACGGTCGCGGGCAAGCCGTTGTGCGCCCATCGCCCACGCTGCCGACATCGCCGGCATCCTCACTGAGGATAGACCGCGAGCGAGTAAAAACCGGCATCCTCACTGAGGATAGACCGCGAGCGAGTAAAAAGTTGCCATGTCTGTTTGTAGACATCTGCACCCGTCTCGACGCGGGTGCTCGTTGTCATCCGGTGTGGGGCCCTATGGCCCTAGGTGCTCACGCAGCGCAAAGCAAATACTGAGCGTATGGAGTTAGACGGCGCTGAGGCGCAATGCAGCTGCTGGCCAGCGTTGGGTATGGCGTTGATGTCGATCCACGTATATCCACCGCTCGTCAGGTGCTGACACTAGCGGAACGGAAACTCATGCCATGTTCACCAACATCACCAGCCACGCCGGCGCCCTGATTGCCGCCATCGTGGTGCTCAGCGGCGGCGCAATTCTACGCGGTGGCACAGCGGTGGCCGACCCAAACCAGGACGAGCGGTTTCTGGCACTGCTCGATCAAGAAGAAATCCCCGCCATTCAGAACGTGCCAAGCCTCATCGACACAGCCCATAGGATTTGTCGCAAGCTCGATGGCGGCATGACGGTGGACGCCGTGGTGGACGACATGAGGAACAAATCGTTCACAGACCCGGGCGATGCGCAATTCCCCGCCCGCCGAATCACGACCACCATTACCCGATTCATCACTGCGTCAGTGAAGGCCTACTGCCCGAACGATCAAAGCAAGATAGCTTCCATCATGGCTAATCCCGTGCCGGGATCGCATAAGCCGATGCACCGTGTCGCCGCGTACCTGCACAACGCGGTCGGCGGCGGAAGCGACCTGTGGGAGCCGCCGCCGGCGTTGGACATGATCACCATGCCGGCTGGTTGGCAGGAATCGACGGGCCGGGGAGCGGTGCGGCTGCCACACTTGATGGACGGCGGCGTTTTCGTGGTGGGCCGCTACGGGGACGACGGGTCGCACGGTGACGCGCATGGCACAGTGCTTGCCTCGCTGATCGGAGCGGTTCCCTCGGGGGAGAGCACCCCGAACCCGCCGCAGATTCCGCCACCACCGCCGCCGGCGGCGCAGATCCAGACGCCACCCCGGCCGATCGCGGCACCGCCTCGACCAGAACAGCCCCCGCCTCCACCAAAACAGCCCCCGCCTCCACCGCAACAGGCGGAGCCTCCTGCTGCGCCTCCGCCTGGCGGCGGCGGCAACGGTGGCGGCGATGGCGGTATCGGCCGCGGCGATGGCAACGGCAGTAACGGTCCGGCGGAGCCCATGCCGCCGGGCTTGGTCAGGCTCGCACCGTGAGACAGGAACCGAGCCGTCGCTGTTCGGCGTCTCCTCGTTGTCGGCCTGCCGGCAAAGCCTTCCGCTGATCGCGTCGCGCGGCGCGCGCCGACCCGGCGTATCGGGTCGTCTGGTCCCGGCACAGAATCAACCGGCGCCGGGCCGGCAACACCGCCACCGGTGGCTGTACCGCTTCTGCCACGCCCGAAGAGCGCCCATCAAGGTCGCCGCGCGCGGTGAGATCGGGTCACGCGGCGCGCCAATTGCAGGACTCAGCCGGTCTGCCGTCTCATTGGCCGTTCATGAGACCAGCGAATAACACAAGGGCTTCAATCTGTCTCGGTGTCCCCGCTCGACGCTGTTGTTGATGGGAGGTCACCCTCCTGCTGGCCCACGTCACGTACCCTGCACGATCTCCACCGCGCGGCCCGCATTTCGTCCGGCGTGGCGAGCGGGTACCGGATGCCTCGGTCTTCCTAAAAGACCTCGCAGGCCTGGCTTGGCTAGTGATGAGGTCTAGTCGGCGGATTGGGTGGGTGCAGAAGAGCCCCGCGCCAAGAGCAATGAAATGTCACGACGCTACAGTCCCGGCGCTAGGTCGTAGTGGGCTGGTATGGGTTCTGCGGGTTGGGCGGTGCCGTAGATCAAGACGATTTCGTCGTGCGCGTTGATGGGCAGCGCGGCAGCGTTGCCGATGATGGGATTTGCCATTGACGAAGGCCCGCAGCGTTTTTCCGTTACCCGACTGCAGCCCGCCGATGCTGCCGGTGGACAGGCTGACGTCCCATTCTGTGACGAACTCGCCGAGGGTGAACGTTTGCTTGATTTGCGATTCGATAGGAATCACCCCTGTCGAGTCGTGCGTGTGCACGGGGCTGATTCCCCGACGATCGATGCCGATCATCGCTGGGACCTCAACGGATTGCCCGTTGACGCGCGCGTCGAGGTGGGCATGAATGTGTTCGACGGTGCCCTGGTGGCTGAGCATCGGCAGCCCGGCTGCGCGCATCGCGGCCGCTGCATCGGTTGGAGGTGGGCTCCACGCCGGAAATGTGTTGCGGCTGAACGCAGTGGTGGCTGGTGGGTTACTCGGCTGGGGAGGAACTGCTTGATCATGTTGAGGACGAACCGATTTCGCGATGACTGAGACGGCGATCTGCGCAACGATTCCTGCTGGGACGATCCACACCCATCCTCGACCGCGCCCGGCGCGGGCCCTCGTGGTAGCCCTCCGTGCGCCGATGCCAGACCCCGGCCGCCTGGCCGCATCGTTTGACTCAGAGCCTGGCTTGCTTTTCGATCATTTGTGAGCCTCCATGTCGCGGGCCGTGGTTGTCGGCCATACTCTCGTTTTACGAGGTGGCCCCCCGCGCGGGGACCGGGGTGCCGTGCCTGCTCATGCCCGTGACGGCGTTTGGCAACCGACCTCCCGGCGGGCCGATACTACTATCTGTGTACGTAGATAGTAGAGCATGATTCGGCGGCGTTGGTGACCGGTACGGGCCCCGCCGGGTGTGGGCCCTGGGGTGTGGGGGAGGGCGCCGATAAGCGACCGCTGATGCGCCGGGGTCCCAACAGGGCAGTCAGAAGCGGTGAGTCGGAATCGGCCAGATCGGTGGAATTCATTCGGTGCGCGACTTTGTGGGGTGGTCAGGCTTGTCCAGTGGTGGCGGGTGGGTACCGTGCGCACGGCCGTCGGCGAACCCATGGTCAGCCTCCCGCAGCGCTCGCAGCTCGTCGCGCAGGCCGGCCAGGTGGGCGATCGACGGTCTGGTTCTCACTATGTGACTCAACGTCGCCGCCTCGGCGGCCTGGCAGGTCGGGCCTGGCACAGATGAAATAGGTCAAGGTGATCGAGACCGGCGCGACCGCCGCCGCCGCTAGCTACTTCGACCTGAAAAAGTCGGGGCGTGGCGGTGCCTGAACTGGTGGTTGTCTGACGCGATGATGGCCTCGAACCCTTGGGCAAGAAGGGATCGAGGCCATCGTGCTCAAAACTGTAAACGACCAGTTGTCGCTGTGGGATGCAATCCTGCCTGCGGAGGTGTTGGTGTTGCCTGCCGAGTTGGCGCGGGTGGATGCGCTACTGGATGACCCGGCGTTCTTTATCCCGTTCACGCCGTACTTCGATCCGCGGATCGGGCGGCCGTCGGTACCGATGGAAACCTACCTGCGGCTGATGTTCTTGAAGTTCCGCTATCGGCTGGGCTTCGAATCGCTGTGCCGCGAAGTAGGCGATTCGATTTCCTGGCAACGGTTCTGCCGCATCCCGTTCGGGACGCGGGTGCCGCACCCGACGACGTTGACGAAGCTGACCAGCCGCTGCGGTGAGGCCGCCGTCGCCGGACTCAACGAGGCCCTGCTGAGCAAGTCCGCCGCGGCGAAACTGATCCGCACCGACAAAGTTCGCGCCGACACCACGGTGGTCGAAGCAGCGGTGGCGTACCCGACCGACTCGGGGTTGTTGGCCAAGGCCGTCGGCGGCATCGCCGGCACGGTCAAGCGGATTCAGGCCGCCGGTGGGGCCGTTCGCACCCGGGTGCGTGATCGCAGTCGGTCGGCGGGGCAGCGGGCTCGCGCGATCGCGGCCAAACTGCGGCTACGAGGTGCGGCGGCCCGCGAAGAGAGCCAAGCCGCGGTGCTGCGGATCACCGGCCAGTTGACCGACGTCGCCGAAGCGGCAATGGCCGACGCCGAGGCGGTCTTGCGCAACGCACGCAGAGGTCTACGCACCGCGACGGGCCGGCGCCGCGGTCGCCTGCACCGGGCGATCAACGACCTGGCCACCCTGCTGGTGCGCACCGGACAGGTGATCGCACAGACTCGTAGCCGGCTGGCTGGGGTGATGCCGGATTCGGCGGGCCGGATCGTGAGCTTTCACGACGTCGATGCCCGCCCGATCCGTAAGGGCCGGCTCGGCAAACCGGTGGAATTCGGCTACAAAGCCCAGGTCGTCGACAACACCGACGGGATCATCCTCGACCACAGCGTGCACGTCGGAAACCCGGCCGACGCACCTCAACTGGCGCCGGCGATCGCCCGCATCACCGATCGGACCGGGCGCGCTCCGACTGCGGTAACCGCCGACCGAGGCTACGGATACGCCGCGGTTGAAGCCGATCTGCACCATCTCGGGGTGCGCCGCGTGGCCATTCCTCGAGCCAGTAAGCCAGGCGCCGCCCGGCGGGAGTTCGAACATCGAAAAGCGTTCCGGGCCAAGATCAAATGGCGGACCGGATGCGAAGGCCGGATCAACCACCTCAAACGCAGCTACGGATGGAACCGCAACCGAACTGACCACCCTGGCCGGTGCACGCATCTGGTGCGGACACGGAGTCTTCGCCCACAACCTGGTCAAAATCAGCGCCCTGGCCGCATGACACCCATCCCACCACCGGCACGATCATTACGACCAGCACCGCCATCAAGCAGCACTAACCATCAACCCTTTTTCGGGTCGAAGTAGCTAAGCTAGCTAAGCTAAGTCGACATCATTGCCCGTCCGACCGATGCGCCGCCGACCGTTGGGCTTTGGGCGTCTCGATTTCCGCGCGCACTGGTCGAGCTGTTGACTCGTTGCACCCCGCAGTCGGCGTCGTGCTCTGGCGGTGCCCGCGCATCGCTAGCCACATCATCAGCCCGATCCCGACAGGACAGGCCAGGGCCGCGAGTGCCAGCAGCACCGACTGCATGTCTTCTCTGTGAGGCGGCCGCAGTCCACCCACCAACATCTACGGTCTACGTACCGACACAGTAGACCACTGTTGCGCCGTCGCACGCGCAGTGTCGGGCGCCGTTCGACGGCGCGTGATGACCAGACCCGGTGGTTGCGGGTTAGAGGAGATCGCAGGCCGTGGGCGCCCGTTGTCCTGAACCGAAACGGAGAAGCCGCCCGGGCGGGTTCGCGGGCCGACCTGGGCGCAGCGATGTCGGTTACCCTGAATGCAGCGTTGCAGCCGCGTGCTAGGGAGGCGTCAGTGGGCGTTGCGGTTTGCCTGTTGCTGTATAGCTTTGCGGTCGCGGTGATCGTGCCCGGGCTACTGGTGCGCCTGACCCGGTCGGGCGCGGCACCATGGCTGGCGATTGCCGCATGGCTGACCGCGATCGTCAGCGTGCTGGCATCCTGGCTGGTCGCGGTCGGCTTCCTGGTGGTCGCGGTGGCGCAAAACCCGGAGCAGCCAGGACGGCTAGCGAGCACGTGTTTCGCGGCGATGCGCCAGATCGCCGTCGGTGGTTCCGGGCCGCTGCTGCAGGCAGCGCTGTTCGCGCTGACCGCGGCGGCCACCAGCGCCCTGGCGATTCTGGGGTGGCGCCTGACTCGATCGATGCGGCGCGCACGCGCACTAAGCCACCGCCACGCCGCCGACGCCCGCATCATCGGGCGCCGCGTTGCCGGGCTGGACGCCGTCGTGGTCGATGCCCCCGAACGGCTCGCCTATTCGGTGGCCGGGCGCCCCGACACCATCGTGGTCACCAGCGCCGCGCTCGACGCGCTCGACGAGGGCTGCCTCGATGCGGTGCTGGCGCACGAGCGTGCCCACCTCAGCGGGCGCCACCACCTGATGCTGGCCCTGACGCGCGGTTTGGCCGCGACCCTGCCACGCGTTGCACTGTTCGCCATCGGCGCACGCGAATTCGCCGGGCTTACCGAAATGGCGGCTGACGACGCGGCCGCGCGCCGGCACGGCCCCGACACCGTGCTCGGCGCGCTTCTGGCCCTGTCCGTACAGGCGCCCATTCCCAGCTGTGCGGCCGCGGCGACCGGTACCGATGTGCTGGCCCGCGCGCAGCGATTGGCCACACCCACCGTGGCGGGATGGCGCACGCGGCTGATGCTCGGCGCCATGACGTTGCTGGTGGTGTTGGTGCCACTGGTCGTCGGGGTGCACGTCGCGATCGGATATGGGCTGTGCAACCCGATGGGGGCTTTTGGGCAGGCTATTGCTGCGGGCTGATCTCGCGGCGTGCGGCGGCGCAGCGGCCGCTTCGCGCCGGTGTCCGTAAGCATCGTCTGGTGGCACGTGAGGTGGCCGATCAGAGCGCCACGTAGCTGCGCCCCCTAACACGGTTACTATCTACGTACGGACATCGTAGGTAAGCTGTGGGCATACGCCGCCGGCCCTGCGTAGGAAAGGTGAGCGCCGTGTCGAACAACAGATCATTCACAACGGCAAGCCCAACATCGTCCGTTCCCCCATCAGCGCTGAGCGGGCGTGCGAGCGAGCCGTGGATCCGGCACCGAAATCGACTCGAGGAGGGGCCTTTGCGCAGGCGCCGGCATGTAGCGGCAACCGTACTGGGCGCGGTGCTCGTGTTGATCGGCGCGTCTGGAACGTTGGTGGTGAGCTCACAGAGGGAGTGCACGCGCCGGTGTCCACCCGCCCACGCCGCCCCACCGTCACCGGTCCGCGCGCCATCGCCGGTGGCAGCGAGGATCACCGTGACCCCGCCGCCCGAAGCCAGCGACGTCGACCCGCTCGGGGAGGTGCTGGTGACCGCGACAACCGGGACTCTGACCGAGGTGGCGATGTCCAACGAAGACGGCACCCGCATCGCGGGGATCATGACGCCCGACAACACCGCGTGGAAGCCTGACGTCGCGCTAGGCTACGGCCGCACCTACACCCTGACGATCACCGCCACCGGCACCGATGGCAGCATCGCCAGGCAGGTGTCGAGATTCACGACGCTGACCCCGCACAATCAGACCAAGGTCTACCTGACAACCACCGCCGCAACCCCATTGCACGACAGCGACACGTACGGAATTGGCACCGTGGTGGTCGCGCACTTCGACGAACCGATCCCCGACCGCGCCGCCGCCGAACGCCGGCTGTCGATCACCACATCGCCGCCCGTGCCGGGATCGTGGTATTGGATTGATGACCAGAATGCGCACTGGCGACCCCAGCAGTACTTTGCCCCGGGCACCGTGGTCACCGCGGCGGCCAATGTCTACGGAATCCCTTTGGGCAATGGCCTTTACGGTCAAGAAGATAGCCGTGTGACGTTTCGGATCGGAGATGCCCACGTATCGATCGCCGACGATCAGACCAAACAGGTCAGCGTGTACAACAACGGCGTGCTGGTGCGAACGATGCCGACGTCTATGGGAATGGGTGGTAGCGAAACCATTGGCGGGCGGGCTATCTCGTTTTGGACTCAGCGCGGTACCTACACCGTGATGGACAAGGCCAATCCGGTGATCATGGACTCCTCCACCTTCGGGCTACCGATCAACTCCCGGCTGGGTTATCGCGAAACCATCAAGTACGCCACCCGGATCAGCACCGACGGGGTGTACCTGCACGAGCTCGATGCCACCGTCTGGGCGCAGGGCAATACCAACGTGACCCACGGCTGTCTGAACCTCAACCGCGAAAACGCCCAATGGTTCTACGAATTCTCCCAACTCGGCGACATCGTCGAGGTCCGCAACACCGGCGGCGAGGCGCTCCAACTGTGGCAAAACGGCGACTGGACAATGCCCTGGCAGCAGTGGCTAAGGGGCAGCGCGCTGCCCTGACCTCGCGCCTTGGCTGCTGCCGCAACAAACGTCGGGCCCGCTCCGTCGCGGCGAATGACGTGCCCCAGCAACCGAGCCCGAATAATGTGCTCGACGCTCGGGGGCGCTCCCGACTGGTGCCCGGCCACTTCCTGGAGCAGATCAGCCCCGGGTGGGGGTGATGCGACGCGCGGCCGACATCGGATCAGCAGCAGCGCTGGCCGCGCCAGGCATCGCGGCCTTCCCTGACCGCGACCACGGCGATGACCAGGGCCATGACCGGGTCGGCCCAGGACCATCCGAGCAGCGAGTTGAGCAGTAGCCCGACGAGCAAGACGCCGGACAGGTTAAGTGCACAGCAGGGTTTGCTTGGAATCCGCGACGGCACTGGCCGATCCCAGCTCGCGCCCCGCGCGACGCTGCGCATATGACAGGACCGGCATCACCACCAACGAGACTGCGGCGAGCACGATCCCGGCGGGGGAGTGCCCGGCGGTGTCCCCGCCGAGCAGCGAGCGCACCGATTCGGCGGTGACGTAGGCGGCCAATGCGAAGAAGGACAGCGCAATCACCTTCAGCGCGTGCCGTTCCCGCGCCTCGGGGTCTTCGCCGGAGAACTGCCACGCCACGGCGGCGGCCGAGGCTACCTCGATGACCGAATCGAGCCCGAAACCGATCAGCGCGGTCGACGAGGCCACCGCGCCGGCCGCGAGCGCGATGATCGCCTCGATGATGTTGTAGCCGATCGTCGCCGCGACCAGCAGCCGCACCCGTCGCGTCAGCACGGTCCGACGTCGCTGACCAACGTGATCGATGACGGCTGCGGGTGCGGACGCGCAGCACTCGTCGGGGCTCGCGGGCTGCTCGCTCGACGGGGTGGTGAACGACAGGGGGAGTCGACGGCCGCCGTCCTCGCTCATGACCGCAGCCCCGCCGGAATCGTCGCGGCGCCCGGCCGGCCGTCATCGACGCACGACTGATCGGGATCCACCGCGAGCACGAGCTCCACCAGCTCGCGCAGCGCCCGGGCTAGCTGCACGTCGGCCAGCGCGTAGCGCACCTGGCGGCCCTGATACGTCGCCACCACCAGGCCACAGCCCCTCAGACACCCCAAATGATTGGACACGTTGGACCGCGTGAGCCCCAACTCGGAGGCCAGCTGACCGGGGTAGCTTGCCCCATCGAGCAGGGCAATCAAGATCCGGCACCGGGTGGGGTCGGCCAGCGCCCGGCCAAGCCGGGCAAGCGCCGCCTCCCGCACCTTATACGTCAGCATTCATAGAACAGTACAGTGTTGGCTGATATAACTGCAGGCGCCACCGTTGGTCGACCCCCTCTGGGCAATCGGCCTACGATCGGTGTTCTGCGGTTATAGGGAGGCATGGTGCCGATTCGATTCACGCCCGGTCGACCATGAGGCCGGCCGCGCTAGTGCGGCGGCATGACGCGCATCCGCTTTGGACGCGGATCGCGTTGTGCGGCTTGCTGGGTGGGCTGCTATTGGCGGTATTGGGCATGCCACATCTCGACATCCATGGCCCGCTGCATTACCTCGGTGTGATGGACCCGTTCTGCGGCGGCACCCGATCGGTGTACCGGACGCTGCGCGGCCATCTTCGCGACGCGGTGCGCTACAACCCAGCCGGCCCCATGCTTGTCCTCGCCGCCGTCGCGCTCGCGCTCCGGGCCGCGATCGGCTGGTCGAGCCGTCGCTGGCTGGACGTGCACATGCCAGCGCGATTGCTCATTCCGGTGGCGGTGGTGACGCTTGTCGCCCTCGACGTGAATCAGCAGCTGCACGGGCGTTGTTGCTGCAGCCGTGGGGCGGGGCGTGACAGGCGCGCGGCAACGGTTGTTGTCCACCGTCGCCGGGCAGCTCGGCCCGCCCCACGGTCTGCTGGAACGTGGGGCCGCCATCATGCTGAATCGGGGCAACCGGCGCTCGGATGGCCGCGGTGCAGGCGACGGAAATCGGGGTGGGTGGGGTAGCCGCCGACATCGGGTTCGGTGGACCCAAGGAGGCGGCGGCTCATGTTGCGCAGAGTGTAGTTGCACGGTTAGTCGACGGCATCGGAAAGGGTAGAGACGCAGGCTGTTTCGTCGATCCGCTGTCGGGCTTGCAGCAACGAGTGTAGCAGACACACCCGACGGTGTTGACAGCCTTTCGTCAGGTTTTAGTACGCAAACTCTCAGTGTATGTGAGGTCATTCCGGGAAGGCTTGGTCCTGGAAGGACATGACGAAGCCGTTGACCCGACTTGTGGCGGATCGACCGTCCGCGACGGCTCACCGAGACCGCGAACATGCGGCGGTTTAGGTAGGAGGTATTGCGTGGCAATCGATTTCGGGCTCTTACCGCCGGAGATCAACTCGACTCGCATGTATACAGGTCCTGGAGCGGGGCCACTACTCGCCGCGGCAGCGGCCTGGGACGACGTGGCCGCGCAGCTGCACGCCACGGCGGCGAGCTACTCTTCGCTGGTCTCGGGGCTGACGGCGGGGTGGCGGGGTCCGGCGTCGGCGTCGATGACGGCTGCGGCCGCGCCATATGCGGCATGGATGAATGGGACCGCCGTGCAGGCCGAGCAGACCGCTATCCAGGCTAGGGCGGCGGCCGCCGCATTTGAGATTGCGTTCGCGGCGACGGTGCCGCCGGCGGCGGTCACGGCCAACCGTGCGCGGTTGCTGGCGCTGATCGCGACGAATTTCTTCGGGCAAAACACCCCGGCGATCATGGCGACCCAGGCCGAATATATCGAAATGTGGGCGCAGGATGCCGCTGCCATGTACGGCTATGCTGGCTCCTCGGCGGCGGCGGCCCAGGTGATGCCGTTCACCCCGGCGCCGCAGACCACGAACCCGGCCGGGACGACCGCACAGGCTTCCGCGGTTACCCAAGCCACTAGCACGGCGGCCGGCGTTGAGGCGACGCACCTGCCGCGACTGATGTCCGTGGTGCCACAGTTTCTGCGGGGCCTCGCAACGCCCGCAGCGCCCACCGCTGCGGCGGCGGCTGATCCTCCATCGGCCTCAACGCTGACATCGGTTTTGTCAGCTTTTACAACCGGGACGTATTCTCCGTTCTCGCTGTATGCCCCGGTGGGCTCCACCTACTTGTTCGGCTGGTACTACTACCTGACTCCGCAGGCCGGATACAACTACGGGAACGCGCTTAGCAAAGTGCAATCTACGAGCGGTGGGGCACTCGCGGGGGGCGGGCCGGGTCTGCGCATGGTGGGCACACCGGTACTGAGCGCTCCGGGAGCGAGCGCACCAGTGGTGGCCGGCATGGGCCGTGCGGGCCTGGTCGGAGGCTTGTCCGTGCCGCAAGGCTGGGCGTCGGCAGCCCCCAAGATCAAGGCCCTCGCCGCCATGGTGCCTGAAAGTCTTCTGAGTGCTGCTCCGGCGGCGCTTGCAGCGGATGGTCAGGGAAGCATGTTCGGCAGTATGGTGCTGTCCGGCCTGGCCGGACGGGCCATGGCCGGAACCGGCGGGGCCGCTGCCCGGTCCGCGGGCATCGGGGGCGCCGCTCAGGTCGCAGAGGCCACCACAGCCAACATTTTCGTGATCCACGAGGCCGGCGAATGAGCACCGCGAGCGCGACATCGCCCCGCACGACCAAAACCGCCAACACGATCGCCGCCAATTGAGGAGTCTAGCAATGGATTACGGCGCCTTGCCTCCCGAGATCAACTCCGCTCGCATGTATACTGGTCCAGGGGCGGGATCGATGCTGGCCGCTAGCGCGGCATGGGATGGGCTGGCCGCCGAACTGCGCTCGACCGGAGCCTCGTATTCCTCGGTGGTTTCGGGGCTGACCGCGGCGTGGCTGGGCCCGTCATCGGCGAGTATGAGGGCTGCGGCCGCGCCGTATGTGGCGTGGCTGACCGCCACCGGGGCGCAAGCCGAGCTGACCGCCAACCAGGCCCGGGCGGCGGCAGCCGCCTACGAGGCCGCGTTTGCGGCCACGGTGCCCCCGCCGGTGATCGAGGCGAATCGCGCTGAGTTGGCGGCGCTGATTTCTGCCAACATTCTCGGTCAGAACGCTGCGGCGATCGCGGCCAACGAAGCCCGATACGCCGCGATGTGGGCTCAGGATTCCGCCGCGATGTATGGCTACGCCGGCCAATCCGCGGCTGCCGCCGCGGTGACGCCGTTTGATGCGCCCTCGCAAAACACCAACCCGGCTGGCACTGCGGGTCAAGCCGCTGCGGTTACCCGGGTCGTCGGTACCTCGGCCGGGGCGAACACCCAGTCGGCGTTGTCGCAGCTGACATCGGCGACACCGAGCGCGCTGCAAAGCCTCGCAGTACCAACCGCTCCAGCCGATCCTCCGTCGTCGTTGCTTACTGCACTTAGCAACATCACCAGCCCGACGGACCCGTTGACCCAAGTCCTGGGGTATTACGAGCTTTTCGGCAAACAGATCCTGGTGGCAAACGACACTTTCGTCAGTCTGATCTCGGGTCTGAACATCGCGACGCAGCACCTGAACGACATTGCGTCCGTTGCAGGTGGCGCAGGTGCGGTGTCCTCTGTGGCGGCGGGGCTGGGGTCAGCGCCTGCGCTGGGATCGGCGGGCTTGGCCGGGGCCGGGTCAGCGGTGTCGGCGGGTGTCGGCCAGGCCGGGTTGGTGGGCGGGCTGGCGGTTCCGCCAAGTTGGGCCGTGGCCACCCCCGCGATCCGGACGGTCGCTGCGGTGTTGTCGGGCACCTCGGAGGGTGCCATTGGGGCAGCCGCGGTAAGCCAGGGCAGTTTTTACAGCGGGATGGCCGTGGCGGGTATGGCCGGAGGCGTGCTCGGCGCGGCCGTTCCCCGTGCCGTATCCGGTATCGGCGTTCAGCGGCGCGATGCCTCGGCTAACGGCGGCACAAGTCTCAAAGACAGCGAGTCCCCCGAGAACTTGCAGCGCGTCGTGGCCCAGATGGTGGAGAATCCGGACAGCGTGCAGCACTGGCACACCGATCCCGACAACCTCGACGGCCTGCTCGCCGAATTGCGGAAAAAACCGGGCACCCACGCCGTACACGTGAAAAACGGCAAGCTTAAACTCACGCTGCCACAGTCATAAGCGCTCATCCGGCGCAGTGAGTGAACGCCGCGGCCCCAATCAGCGGTCAGCGGCCCAGCCTGTCCTTTAGCTCGGATCGCTGGGCGTGTCAGGCCAGGCCGGACAGAGCCATGTTGCCGTCGATCCTTTTGGCCCGGATCGCTGGGCGTGTCAGACGACTGGCACAGGTATCCGTCGATCTTGACGTGATCGATCCTTTTGACCCGGATCGCTGGGCGTGCCAAGGCGGACTTGGCCTGCGGGTTCGGCGCTGTGTGCGAGCACTCATGTTGAATTATAGGTCTTGCTGTGTCGGGCTGCAGACGAAAACGCGCATCGGCACCGGTCATGATCGATCGACCGGTGCCGGGGTGTTGGGCTGGGAGTTTAGTGCTCGCGCAAGCATGAGAACGGTCGCCGAGAGGTCCTGGTCGTAGGTGCGCCCGCACCCGCTGCAGGTGATTAGTCGCTGCTGGGATTGGCTGTCGACGCGGTTTTCGTGGCCGCAGCCGGCGTGGATGCGGCTCAATCCGGCGGCCGGCACCACGGTCACCAGCACCCCGTTACGCGTTGCAGCGGCGACGATGGTTTGCCGCAGCGTACCGGGGGCGGCGTGGTCGCGGCGGCGGTCGATTTCGCGCTGCCGGTCGGTGGGTAGCTCGCTGCACTCGAGGGCGCCTCGGATCAGGGTGGACATGTTGGTGTCATCGACGACGATTTGGCCACATTGGGTGACCAGGGTGTGGGCGACTTGACGCCACAGGTCGTCGCGGTAGCCCAGCGCCCGCGAACGGCCGTGGCCTTGCTGCTGCCAGAGCAACCGGTCAGCGCGCCGCCAGGACTCTAACGGGCCGGCGACCTCGATGCCGCTGTCTCGCCAGGCCCGGGCCAGTGCGGCGAACCGGGCCGGTGAGCGCCACTGCGCCACATCGGCGGCGGTGATCTGCTCGCCCTGGCGGGTGGGATGCGGGCGCGGACCGTGCTCGCGCAGCCAGTCGCTGACCTTGGCTCGAATACCGTCCAATGCCAAATCACGTACCGACGCTGTCTCGGCGTGGCGCTGCAGCCGCGCCGCGATCGACCTCGGTGCGACGACATGGCCCGACAGTGCGTCGGCGATAGGCACGATCACGTGGGCGAGCTTGCGTGGGATCACAAGTGGCTGGTTGGCGCGCCAATGCGCGACCACGGTGCCGACCTCGGTGGCGCGCCAGCCCAAATGTATTGCCACAGTGGGCCGCTCATGGCGCTCGGCGACCGTCTCGCTCGGGAGGCGCGCGGTGATGGACAGCCGTGCCCGCAGGTCGGCCCCGACTCTGGTGAGTGTCAGTTTGGCGCCAATGATATCGACGTCGGGGGGCAGCCACCGGTGCGCCTGTACAGGCAGGTCGACCCATTGCGCTTGGCCCTCAACGGATCCGCAGCGCATCCGAACGGTGACGCGCCCAGCGCGGCGTTGCTCGGCGCGCGACATGGCCGCCCACTGGTCTGGGTCGATCCACGGCACGTGCAGCACATTGCGGTAGCGGCCATCAGGATCGGCCAGCACAGCTGGACTACGCGGCGGCAGGCCAGCCTGTCGCTGCAGTTGCACCGCGATAGTGCCGGTGCCGTCGAAGCGGCGGTGGCGCAGCGTCGCTGGCCGACCTTCGGCGCGCTGTTGCTGAACGCGCCGCGCCGCGGTCTTGTGCTGGTCAAGCAGGGTGTTGAAGCTCGCCCAGTAGAGGTCTCCCTGCTGGCAGTAGCGGCGGTAGAGGGCTTTCTGATCGGCGGCGAGCCGGCCGGCCCGATCACGGCGCCGCTGTGCGGCTGCATCTCTGACCTCGGCGATGGCGTCACGCCGGGCCTGGCGAGCGGCTTTGAGCCTGGCGCGCGTCTCGCGCAGCTGTTGCGTGATCGCCGGATCCACGTGTTTGCCGCGCGCGGCGACCCGGGCTGCTTTCACCCCCGCACTGGCGGCAGCCGCGTCTTCTGCTGCTGCCGCCACCTGCGCCTCGGCGCTAGCCACCCCCGGATACGATGACCAAATCTGCTTAATGTCTTCGTCGTAGGCCAGCTGCAGGCTGACCAGATCCTCGCGCAGACTGTGAGCGAGCCGCAGCTGCCGGCGCACGACATCAGGAATCTGCCAACGGTAATGCACACCCATGGTGTGAACCGTGATCGTCGTCGCCGATGCCGGCGATTGAGCCGCGGCCGCCTGTCCAACAGTCACATGTAACTCCCTACGTTTCCTGGGCGGCCGTCGTAACGGGCCCAACCCGCAGTTGCATTCCGTAGGGCCCCGCCGCGAACGGGTCATAGTGAGTCGGCTCCACGCGGTATCCAACGCATCGCCGATGTCTCTTTGTGGCGCGTGTGTTGGCTCCGGAGTTGACAAGCACGATCACCATCCCCGCTACAGGGTTGTCGCGTGTGACGCTGAAGACCGCTCGGGGGACGGCACAACCAAGCCGGTGGGCTATCGCCCGTCGCGCATGATGCTCAATGTAGCGGGTCCGCACTTGCTTGATACGTGCCACGGGACTTTCCTTTGCTGGGTGCCAGCTAACGCCTGTTAGGGGTGATTCTCCCGCTTAGGCATGGCCATTTGCTACGTTTGCCTTCCTTCGAAGCGCCCTGACAGACGTTGTGCCCCTTCGATGGCATTCCCGACAACCTAAGCCGGACTTGTACCCGAGTTTTCTGTGCTGAAACAGCTTCGCGCACACCATGGTTCCCTGTGGGTTGTCTGGCCGTTGGCTGTCTTTCGATGGATTCGATGGCTTCGCCCCGCGGGCACACCACTAACCAATGAGGCCGGCGCGCTCAACCATCCTGAACTCCATCGGCGAGCCTTGCTTCCGACCGTCGATGGAGTCCGTTCTTGAGGAGCACTGCGCCCTCTGACTACCATTGCAACGCCTTGGCGAGCACATCAGAGCCCAAGTCGGCAACCTCGTTGCGCGCAACCCCAAGACAAAGTGACCCCGCGTCGCCATGGCCATAGTTGTCACGATCCGGGTGCCGGGCTGGGTTTCCAACCGCACACCACCGGGGCGAAATGGCCGCAACCCCACCCCAGGAGGAGTCGGTCGACTCCACGCGGCACGTTAACGATCATGTTCTGGGTGTCAGCGTTTGCACTGCTTCCGATCACGTGGGCGGCAGTCACCCATGACGGGGAAGTGCCATCATTGACTATCCGAAGCAGGGCGCCCCGATGCGGACCGATGGCCGAATCATCGGCCGACTTGCGGGCACCCAGGCCAGCACAGTTGACGATCACGTCGGCCCCGTACTCGGCGCGTAGCCGCTGCTCCTGCTCGACGAGCGACCCCACGGGCGATCGCATGGACGGTGCTACACGATATCCCGGGATTTTGCGGGTGCCGATCGCGAGCGGATTCGACACATGCTGTGTCATCTCGAGTTCAGCGCGTTGGACTTGTAGTGTTGTGTTCTTCGCTGCGATGCTGCCGCCGCCGGGCCGCAACAGACATGGTGAAACCAAGTAGATAGCGGTGAGCCATTCCGGGGCTCCAGCGTGTGATGCATCCGTACCGTTTACAGCATCGACGATGCTGCAGGAGTCATAACCTGTTCGTCGTCGCCAAACGCAGCGACGCGTACCGCTGATCGATACCGTTTACCGTCGCCGGCAGCGCCCACTATCCACTCCGAAAACCAACCAGAGCAAATTGATTCATCAGATGAAAACCTTGGTTCTTCTTCTTGTCGCCGCCGGCCGGGCACCTTTGCGGCAGTGGCGGCTGCGGTGGCGCAAGCTCCGCGCAGATCCCATGATGCGCGCCCACGTGGTTGGCACGGGTCTCCGGCCAGTCCGATTACCGGTAAAGCCGCATAATCGATTCCGGGCGTATTCGGGCCTCTGCGTATTGCTTGGCCACGAGCCGTCTCGCTCGTTGAGGCGGGGAGCCCTTCGAAAGCGCTCGTCAGAATCCGGCTCGGATTCTCGCTGGTTTGCTGATGTGTCATCTCGAGCAGTCGACCGCGACCTCGAGAGCCGCGCAAATGGCGCGCATCCGGATGTCGGCGAGGCGGCCAAGCCGATTGACCAACACCCCGACCCAGACACTTTCGACTGAGTCCAAATTCACCGCGGAACGGCGCGGGATCGGGTCGGAACCGGGTTCAAGAACAACTTCGCTGGCCAGTCCCCGGATGGTCGTGGTGCAGGGCGCGACGAGTGCGCGTCGAAGCCGAGGGATCGCCGCATCGCGCGACAGCACAACGACTGGACGTCGGCCGATCTCGGCCATCTCACACCACCAGATCTCTCCGCGTGCCGGAAGTGCGCTCACGAGTCTGCAGCCGCCCGCCGCCACGACGCTAGGTCGCCCCACTCGTCGGGCTCATCAACCGGGTGCTTGTCGTAGGCCGCGTAGCTCGCATCCACCTCAGCCGATCGATGACGAGCAAGTAATGCGCTGAGAGCCTCATCGATGAGAGCTGCGTCAGTCATTCCTGCCTGCACGTCGCGTGCACTGCGCAAAAGCGCGGCGTCGACAGTAGTGCTCAGGCGTATGCGGTTCATGCCACTATTATGCCACGCCTGGCAAACTCTCGTGTGGGCTTCTGGGGCGCATCAATCCGGTGACGCCGCGCACGGCGAACGCGTACATGGGTCACCGGTAGAGTTCGATATCGTGGCGGACGATGAAGTCACCGGTCAGCACGCCTTCACTGGCGGCGCCAATGCGCGCACCATGCTGGACCGAAGCGCTGGCGCATCGACATCCACATCGACATCGACATCGAGGGCAACAAACATCCGTTGGCGCTGGCTCAACCACGACCGCCGCTGATCAGCTAAGCATGTTGTCGCCATTATGGCGACGGTCGTATACGACTACCCGAACAACCGTGCGCGGTCAGGGCGTTCGGTGTGTGCGCGGCGTAGGGTGCGGCGACACGATTATGCCGGTGGGTGCTCCCGCTCCGTCGCTACCACCGGGAGCCTCAAAGTCCCTGGTGGACTGACCGGGACCGGCTGTGGCGGGCGCTGGCGTCACGGTGGAGGTAGGGGTCGCAATCGGTGTGGTCGTGCTGCTTGCCAATTCGCCGCGGCCGAATCCGACTGCTAAGAGCAGCGCTGCTGCTCCGCCGAACAGCGCGATCGTCGTTTTTGTTTGAGATTTCATCAGAGTCTCCGTTCTTGGTCATGTTGTCCTCGCAACTCCCAATGTTGCGTGCCGATACCCCCATGGGGTAGGGACTTAGGTCCCACGCGTGTAGGGCAACCAGGCCTCTAAGTGGCGGTGGGATTTGCGACATGATCGATCGCGTGGTGAATTCGAAGGTGTCCCGGATTGCAATGCAATCGCGCACACAGGATCTGGGTCGACCCATGACACTGACCCCACGACAATGGGGGTGGCCAGTTTCCCGGTGCGCGACATGAGTTTGGGGTCAACGTCAAACGACTCTCGTAGCGGCCGTTTGCAGCGTTACAAAGGATTCGGGGCCACTGTATTGCTCGGCAGGTCGGCTGGCCGAGTCATTGTCTCATTCCCGCGGGGAGCGCAGCCGCTAACGCGGTGAGCGTGGGTTCGAGAACCGGTAGGTCGGGCAGGTGTGTTGCGGTCGAGTTGGGATCTTTCAAGCCGGTTGACGTCGACAACAGCACAACGTTCTCATCGCGGTCGAGCCATCGTCGCTCGGCAAGTTGTTTAGCGGCGAGGACGGTCAAAACGGACGCACCTTCTGCGTAAAGGCCCTCCGCCGAAGCTAATTCGAGTTGCATCCGGGCGATCGCATCATCGGAGGGCTCGGCGACCGCAGTCCCGTTGGTGGCCCGGACGGCGTCCAGTCCCTGGTAGGTGGGCACGGTGGCAGCGACGGAGAATGCCATCGAGGGCTTCTTGAGAATCGGCGGTAGCTCTTCCGCCCCAGGCTGCAGCCCGCGTGCGTAGGCGCCGAACGGGTCGACGGCGACCAACCTCGGCATGCGGTTGGTAAGACCCAGCGCAATGAGGTCGGCGAACCCTCGGCGGATGCCGGCGAGGCCATCACCGTACGCGGTTGGGACCACGATGGCATCGGGTGTTTCGCCGAGTTGCCGCCACAGCTCGTAGGCGATCGTCTTATAGCCCTCAATGCCAAACGGATTGGAGCCGACGGGAGGGCTCATGGGCCCAGATATTGGAGTCCAGCCGAATTCGTCGACCGCTGCCCTCATCACCGACCAGCGGTCTGGGCCCTTTTCGTAAGCAACAACTGATGCCCCGTAGGCCTGCATCAGAATCTTCATCTCGCGCGGCACGGACGACACGGTGAGGACCACGCAGCGTAGACCCGCTGCGGCCGCGTATGCGGCGACGGCGGCGCCGTGGTTGCCGGTCGAGGAGACGATGACGGTGGAGGCGCCCGAGGCTGCCGCCTTGGTCACTGCGACTGCCGCAAGCCGGTCCTTGTACGACCACGTCGGATTGCGGGTTTCGTCTTTGAGCATGAGTCGGGGCAGGCCCAGTTGAGGCCCCAAACGGTGCAAAGGAACCACCGGTGTCGCACCTTCTCCGAGGCTGATCGGGACGGTGTCGGGTGTCAACGGCAGCAACTCTCGAAAGCCGAAGACGCCCGGTTCGGACGACTTCCATGGCAACGGGCCCGGTGTCAGCGTGTAGGCAGGAGCGAGGTTGACGCCCACGCCGGAGTGGGCACATTGGCGACATCCGAAAGGTGCCTCGGGTTCTGGTGTTTGAATGCCGCACCGGGGGCATTGGAGGAATCCGAGATACCGCTCAGTCATGGGAGAAGTAGACCGCAGTCTTGATCCATGGTGAACAACCTTTACCCATTGGCGATCAGTACCGCCACGCGGCGTGCCGCCAAGTAGCTGTAAGGCATTTTGCGGGATGCTGCCTGCAGTGCGACGATCCAAACACACTTCTGGATGTTTGCACCTACGAGACCAACTGGGTCGACGCTAGCAGCAATCGCAAGAACACAGCACCGGCTAGCATCGCCTGGAGACGCTTGCACCCATTCTCGGGAAGGTGGCGCGGGGTGGTCCGAACCCGCAGCGACCGCGCCCGCGTGCGTCGGCGACTATCGCATCCTGTTCGTGGGCAGCTCGGTCAACGCCGTGTGGTCGTTGCCGATTAGGTATGGGGGCCGCCCAGTGCGCAGGGAGGCGGCCGGGGGATTCGAGTGACCTACGCCTTCAATCACTTTGGTCGACCGCTCTGACGACGTTCGTGACTCAGCGTGCAACAGGACGCTTGGCTGGATCACATGCCTGCAGGGGTGCTCGATGAACAGACAAAGGGGTAGAAGGCAGGTGTTTACTCTCATCTCGGCCGGCCCGGAGTCGTCATTGGGGATTAGAGTAGAAACTTGCTAGATCGCCGTCGTCGGTGCCAACTTGTAGGTACGAGCGACGGTCCGGTTACGGCGGGAGAGGGACCCCGCAAATCCAAGGGAGAAAGCGTGACCGCAGCCAAGGCACTGGGCGCATCCGAGACGACCGACCGCGCACTTCATCTGATCATCAACGCAGTCGAGACCAACCCGTCGAGACCGGGGGTCGATGTCGACGTGACACTGTACCTCCCATGGGGGACTGTGATGGGTAGCATCGAGCCCTGCTGGTATTTCGACCAGAAACTTCTCGGCTACCTTCAAACGGTCGGCGTCGACCACCACCACCAGAACCCGGTTGATGGCACCTGCCCAAATTGCCCAAATGGGGGTGGGTCGCACGACTACATGCACTTGTCTGGGGTTACCTGCCGCCGGAGTAGCGGCGAAGTCTACCGGCATGACCAGCTTCGCGTACGGTTGGCAGACGTCACTTCCTGGACCTTTGGTCATGGCGCGCGTTAGGGGTTGCTGATCAGCGTGCCCGCCCCTGCGTATTCGATCCCAACGAGGCTTTGAGCATCGTGTGACAAATTGCCCGCCCGCCCGGTACGGCTATTCCAGGGCGTCATCCGTACCCGTGCTTGCTGCAAGCCATGGCATCAACGGCATCGAATTTAGCGCGTCCCGGAGTCGTCGTTCCCGCTGCGGGAACCTGACAGCTGGGTGGGAGCTGTTGTCCGGCAATGGGCTACGAAGTCTTCCAGACGCGTTACCGAAACGGGCTCGATCCGCGGCGTCTGGCGTGCTGATGGGCTGGTAGAGGCTGCGGGTGGCAGTTGCATCGCCGGGGATGTAGTAGGACCTGATGTTGTCGCTGAGGGTGATGATGCCGGCCGTCGATGCTCTCCGCGATGGTGACGGCAAGCCGCCATTAGGCTGCTAGGGACGAGGCGCGTGGTTGTGATCGCGGTTCAGACAGGCCCGGGCTGAGTGCGGCCATGGCGGTGGCAATGGCACACTTCTTGGCGATCAGAATCACACCGGCCAGACGGGTCACAGCTGGAGGCGTTCGAGGGCGGCGAGGTATGCCTCGGTGTAGGTGGGGAATTGGGCCGCGGTGTCCAGCAGGGTGTCGATCGGGATGCAGGCACGCACGGCCCCAGAGCCGCGGTGTGGATCCATTCCCGGCCAGCGGGGCGACCGCCCACGCGCCGACCAGGATGCGCTGGTCGCGGTCGGCGAGGACGCCGAGGGTGCCGACGGGGTGGGTTTGGTAGGTCCAGGGGCGGGCGATGGCCTCGGCGAGATCGACCTCGGCGCCGATCACGTCGATCCGCGCCGTGCGGGCGGTGTCGGTGGTCATGCCGACGGCAGCGATTTCAGGGTGGGCGAACACCACGCGCGGGATACCGGTGTAGTCCGCTCGCCGGGGTGTGCCGAGGATGGTGTCGGCGACCACGCGGGCCTGATACATGGCGACGTGGGTGAACAGCGCGACACCGGTGACGTCGCCGAGGGCCCACAACCCGTCAGAGGTGACACGACAGGCTCGTCCACCGGCACAGCCCCGCACTGGGTTGGAGTGACACCGACGGTGTCGAGGCCGAGACCAGCGAGGTGGGGGCGGCGACCGGTGCCGAGCACGATCACATCCGCGACAACGGTGCTGCCGTCGTCGAGGTCGACCCGGCTGCCGCGATTGTCGGGGTGCACGGCGGTGACCTGGGTGCCGGTGCGGATGTCGAGACCGTCTTTGCCGAGCTGGGCGGCGGCCAGTTCGCCGACGCGGGGGTCTTCGCGGTCGAGCAGGCGGGACCCGCGCTGGACGAGGGTCACCTGGGCGCCCATGCTCGCGAGGAATTGGCCGAGTTCGACGCCGACGGCGCTGCCGCCGATCATCACAACTCGGTCGGGGATCTCACGCAGGGTGGTGGCCTCCCGGTGGTCCACACCGTCCCGGTGCCCGGTCCAGGGATCGGTGGGCGGACCGGGGCCGAGCCGGTGGCGAGCACGACATGGCGGGGGGTGATCAGCTGGTCTGCGGCCTGGACCTGCCACGGGTCGCGGCCGACCAGCCGGGCGGCGGCTTTGATGACGGTGACGCCTTGGTTCTGGTAGCCGGTGATCTGGGCGGTGTCGTCGAGGTGGCGGATCATGTAGTCGCGGTAGTCACACAACGCCGCCCAATCCAGAGAGGGTTCGGACAGACCGGCGGTGTCGGTGGCTTCGGCGCGGGCCTCGACCGGCCGCAGCAGGGTTTTCGACAGGATACACGCCCAGTAGACGCATTCCCCGCCGATGAGTTGTTTCTCGATCAGCGTCACCGACAACCCGCCCCGCGCTAGCCGCGACGCGGCGACCTCACCGCCGGGACCTGCGCCGATCACGACGACGTCGACATCCACATTTGGGCTCATAGCCGAAAGTCCTTCCCTGTTAAGCGATTCGGATCCGGTGATGCGGTCGCCCCTGATGAAGGCAGTACTCACCGGCGAGTGGACTACTGCCGTCATGGCGCTGGTCAGCAGCTACACGCGGGCGGTGTGGTGTCGTCGAGCATGGCGGCGGTGAGGGGTTGTCCAGCTGGTAGGCGTCCGCAACCGGCACAACCGTCGCCTCGGGGTGGGGATCGGAGCCAGGGTTGCGCGGCGGCGGGGTCGGTGAAGAAGTGGACGTGGTTGCAGAACGCGGCCCGGATCGACGCCGGGGCGTCGGGGGTGAGGACCGATACCACGGTGTGGCGGGGGCGACGCCAGTGACCGCGTCCGGGGTGACGGTCAACCGGATCGGCGCACCGGTGGTATGGCGGTGGAGCTGGCGCGGGCGGGCCGATCGAGGACGGTCGGGAAGATGAGAGTGTCCAGCACACACCAGGTGTGGAGCACGCGGTCGTCGACTTCGAACCGGTGCGGGGTCGGGCGTTGGGTGAGGCCCGCGCCGACGACCCGCCCGTCGGCGTCCTATTCGTTGTCGGGCATGGCGTTCAGCGCCGCCCGGATCTCGGTCTGGGTGCGGCGGGTGACCGCGGCGGTCCGATCGAGGCCGGCCGGCCCTAGGCGATCAGTTCGAGCAGGGGCCGCCACAGCCAGGGGTGGGCGCTGGCGCCGCCGCCGGTGAACGCGGCGGCGAGCTGGGCAGAAAGTTCATCGGCTGGGGTGGTCACGATCGTATTCCTCTCCGTGCGAGGGGTGGGGTCAGGCGGCGCAGCACGACAGTTTCGACACGTCGCTGGTGAAGGTCTGCGCGGTGAGTTTCAGTGCTTCTGCCATGGTCAGATACGGCGCCCAGGTGCCGGCCATCTGCGTGGTGGTCATGCCGGAGGACACGGCGTAGACGGCGGCCTGGATCGCGTCGCCCGCGCCGTCGGCGACGATGTGCACCCCGAGGATGGGGCCGGTGTCGTGCTCGGCGACGATCTTGACCAGGCCGCGGGTGTCACGGTTGACCAGGGCACGCGGCACATACTCGAGGGTCAGGACCCGGCACTGGCACCGGTACCCGGCCGCGACCGCCTGGGCGTCGGTGAGCCCGACCGACGCGATTGCCGGGGTGGTGAAGGTGACCCGCGGCAGCGCCGTGTAGTCCAGGGTGCGCTCGGCGCCGGCGAGGGCGTTGTCGGCGACCAGGTTGCCGTGCGCGGCGGCCACGTACACGAACTGTGGATATCCGGTGACGTCCCCGGCAGCCCAGATCCGCGGATTGTCGGTGCGCAGGTACTTGTCGACCACGACCTGCCCGCGATCGCCGAGCTTCACCCCGACCATGGGCAGGTTCAGACCCTCGGTGACCGGGTGGCGGCCCATCGCCACCAGCACGTGCTCGGCGGAGAAGGTGCGCTCGGCTCCGGCGACGACCGTGGTCGCGGTGACCTGCCCGCCCGAGCTGCGGTGCACCCGCTGTAGCTGCGCGCCGGTGACGACGGTGATGCCCTCGTCGGCGAACACATCCGCGATCACCTCACTGACCTGCGGCTCCTCCGCCCTCGCGAGCCGCTCGCCGCGTACCAGGACGGTGACCTTGGAACCGAGGCGGGCGAACAGTTGCGCCTGCTCGAGCCCGACGTAGCCGCCGCCGAGCACCAGCAGCGATTCGGGCACCCGATCCAGTTCCATCGCCGTGGTCGAGGTCAGATACCCGGCGTCGGCGAGCCCGTCGACCGGCGGCAGCCACGGCGACGACCCGGTGGCCACCAGGAAATGCTGCGCCTCGATGCGCCTCGACCCGCCGTCGGGCGGTGTGACTTGCAGGGCTGGTCCGTCGACGAACCGGGCGTTCCCGCGCACGATCTCCCACCCGTAGTCGGCGGCCAGTTCGAGGTACTTCTGCGCTCGCAGGCCCTCGACCAGGCGATCCTTGCCCGCGATCAATGTCTTCATGTCGACGGGACCGGCATCGGTGGTGATGCCCGGGAACGCTTGTGCGGCCGCGACGTGGCGGGCCTCGGCGGCGGCCAGCAGTGCTTTCGACGGCACACAGCCGACGTTCACGCAGGTGCCGCCGACCGTGCCGCGCTCGATCATCACCACACTGTTTCCCTTGCGACGCGCGGCGATTGCGGCGGCAAACGCGCCACCGCCGGAACCGATCACCGCCAGGTCATAGCCGCAACCACCTGTCATGAGCTCGGTCTCCTCCCGATCCAGGGGTCCGGTCGGCACCGCCGCAACCCACATCAATATTCGTCTTGCCGAATAGATCTACTCCAGCATAATATTCGTTCTAGCGAATAGCTCCAAGTGTTCGGAGGCTCTCCATGGTTCCCGTCGCAGACCGCGCCACCACGACGGTGGATGCGGGTGCATGTCCGCACACCGATACCGTGGCGCGGTTCTTTCGCGCCCTGTCCGATCCCACCCGGCTCACCCTGCTGGAATACATCCTCGCTGGTGAGCGCACCGTCGCCGACTGTGTGGCGCATGCAGGGGTCACCCAGCCGCGGGTGTCGATACACCTGGCGTGCCTGACCGACTGCGGGTATGTCACCGACCGCCGAGACGGCCGCCGCCTGCTGTACTCCGTGGGTGACCCCCGCGTGGCGGAGCTCATCGTCCTCGCCCGCGCCCTGGCCGCCGACAACGCCGCCGCGCTGGACTGCTGCCCCCGCATCCCGGCCACCAACCCGTCGGGGAGGTCGTGATGGTTACCCCCACCCACCCGGCACACTCACCGGCGAGCGCGCCCGATGTGACTGACGGGGTGTCGTCGCCGTTGATCAGGTTCGGCTGCATCCGCTGGTGGGGGTTCGCGCTGTTCATGCACGTGGCTCACCGACCACTTCACGACTAGCAGTGAGACGGCGGTGGCGGTACTAGCTGCCGCAACTGACGTTGAATTTCGCGATCACATCACCATCACTCAGGTCTTAGTGACGACGCGATCAATCGACGTTCAGATTCGCGATCAAAGCCAAGGCGCGCATCGCACCGAGTTTGCGCGTGGCAGGGCGAGGTTTCAGGATCACCCCGGCAGGGTAGGGGTGGGTTAGCCCGATAATGATGAGGCTAGTCCTGTGATCGCGCGTCGGTGCAAGCCATTTTGATTGTGCGATGGCTGGTGGCGAGAGGAGCTTGCCGTGTACGCCGGTGTGGCATCGATGCTATTGGTCGCGCTTTCAGGCATTTTGGTGGTCTATGTCATGCACCGGTTCACCGCGGTAGCACCTGACGCGCTGACGTCGCTGCCATTTGGCTCGGGATGGCCGCCACAGGAGCACGCGCTGTCTCGCTATCACGCACGCTGGTATGTAGCGACACTGGTCTTTTTGGCGTTCGACGTGGAGATGCTGTTCATGTATCCGTGGGCGGTGGTTGTCGTGCGGGACGGTGCGGGTGCGATCACCGAGATGTTCTTGTTTCTGGCGGCTCTACTGCTTGCCGTTGTGTGGGCTTGGCGAGAGGGCGCGCTGCGATGGGCGTAGGTGCGCTGCTCGCCAGCTATGCTTGCCGCCGCGCCCATGTCCTGCTGGCGGAAGTGCCGGGGCATTTCGAATTGCGCGCGTCTGTTGAGCGGTCGCTGTTCAGGCGCGGATGGTGTTCGGCGCTGTCACCGGCCGATGCCGATATCTTGGCGGTATGCGGGGCTCCAGGACCCGAATTCGCCGAAATCATCGATCTGATCTGGGATCAGATGCCGGGACCGCGGGTCCGCATCGAGATCCAGGATTTTCAGTCGGTGGATTCGGCGCTGACGCGTGGGGGCGCGGAACTGCTCGACACGGGTTTGCATCGACGCGATGCGGCGCAGCGCGGTCAGGCGGTGAACCGATGTCCTGCCGATCGATCCCGATCATCCGAAGCCTATGAGGCTCAAGGTAATTCGGACCACGGCGACATGGACCACGGTGACCACCAGCACATGGACCACGGCAGAATGGCGATGGCGCCCGGGGGGATTCCGCTCGCCGAGGGCGCCGAGGACCGAGATGGACTGCAGATGGATGTGCTACACGTCTGTCTTGGTCCGGTTCTTGCGTATTGGCCGTCGGGACTGGTGCTGAAATGCTCGTTGCAGGGCGACGTTGTCACCGATGCCGACGCGTGGGTCGTTGACGCTGAGCGTGACGGTGGTACGTCAGGGGCACCGGCTAAGCGAGCTGCGCCACTGGAGGCGGCACGGGAGTGTGACCACGTCACTAGCCTGTTGGCGTTGGCGGGGTGGTCGTCGGCGGCGGATCAGGCCCGGCAGATTAGGGACTTGCTGTTGGATGAGCCTGCTGCGGTCGGCCGCGCCCAGTTGCTGCTGGAAAAGTTGCTGCGCAAGCTGCGCCGGTCATGGTTGCTGCGCTGGTCACTGCGGGACCTGGCGCCGTTCGATGTCGCCGACGCAGAGCGTCGTCGGTTGCCGGGGCCGCTGGGCGGCGATACCTATGATCGGCTGCTGGCGCATGTCGACAATGCGCTGGCTTGTTTGTCGTTGTCGCCCAGCGTATTTCGTGCAGATCCATCGAACGTAATCGGTGCGTTGCCGGAGTTGGTGCGGGGGCTGGAGGTAGCCACCGCCAGGCTGGTGGTCGCGAGCTTGGGTGTGGATATCACGCCTGTGGGTCGGGTCAGCCATGTCTGACGCCGCAACGGTGGTCTCGGGTGTCTGGGCGCCGGTGGGTGCAGTGTTGCTGTGCCTGCTGGGTCTCTACGCCGCGAGCATCGACGGTGTGCTCGCCGCGCGAACTACCGGTGTGGCCACTGGGGCAGTGGCCACACCGCTGCTGGAGGGCGCTCGGTTGCTGCGGCAGCGCCGCCGCGCCACGGTGGCCGCCGACACGCTGCTGTGGCGGGTCGGCGGTGCCGGATTGATCGTCGTGGCCCTGTTGAAGGTCGCGGTCGTGCCGCTGGGACATTGGACGTTGGTCAACCTCGATGTCGGGATCGTCTGGTTCAACGCCATGGATGTGACGGTGTGGGCGCTGGTGTGGCTGGCCGGGTGGGGGCCCAATTCCGTGCACTCGCTCATCGGCGGCTATCGCTTTCTTGCCCATGGTCTTGGCTACGAGCTCCCGCTCATGTTCGCCCTCGTCGCCCCGGCGATCGCGGCGCAAAGCCTGCGCGTGGGCTCCGTCGTCGCCGCTCAGCACGGATTGTGGTTCGCGGTGTGGATGCCGGTCGCTTTCTTCTGCTACTGCCTGGGGGTTGTCGCATTTGCGGTGTGGGGCCCGTTTAGCCCGGCACTTGGCGCCGATATCGCCGGGGGAGTGCTCACCGAATCGAGTGGTGTCGACCGTCTGGTTTTCCAGGCCGGGCGCTACATGGTTCTTAGTGCCGGTGCCGCCTTCGCAGTGCCGTTATTCCTCGGGGGCGGGGCGGGACCATTGCTGCCGGACTGGCTATGGGTGCTGGTCAAGACGGTGGCCGTACTGACCGTGCTGGTGTGGCTGCGTCGGCGAGTGCCGGCCCTTCGCCCGGAGAAGTTCCTGGAGTTCGGCTGGATGGTGCTGCTGCCGGCCGTCGTGTTGCAGGACCTTGTCGTGTCCGCCATAGCCGTTTGGAGGGGCTAATACATGGTCGTGGCCATCGTGTTCTGGATCGTCGGGGTGATTGCCGTGCTGGCAGGGGCTGCCGTGTTCTGGGTCAATTCGATGGCGCGCGCCACCTACGCGCTTGCGGCGTCGTTTGTGGCCGTCGGAGTGGCGGTGCTGCTGATGCAGCAGAACTACATCGGGGTGGTCACGATCTTGATGATGGTGATGGAAATGGCCGTCATGGGTGTCTACATGGTCATGTTCATGGGGATGAACCCGGCCCTGTTGCCGATGAGCATGGTGCACGACAAACGTTGGGCGCTTGCGGCCGCGGCGGCAACATTCGTCGTGCTAGCCGCCGGGATACTGCTGATCGACTGGCCGTCGCGCCACGGAGCGCCGGCCCCGGATGTCACCGTGGCGCTCGGTAAAGCATTGATGGGCCCGCTGATGCTGGTGATGGCCGTATTCAGCCCGGTGATGGTGGCGACCATGGTGTCGGCGATCGTCCTGGCGGCCTCTCGAACGCGTTATGACCGCTTCGGTGACGACCTGAAGCGCCGGCCCGCCGATCCGCAACCGGGAGGTGTCGGACGGTGACTCTGCAGACGGTGCTGCTGGTAGCGGCCGCGGTGTTCAGTGTGGGGCTCTATGGTGCGCTGTCACAGCAGGTCGTCGTGATGGTGATGATGGGCCTGGAATTGATGATCAATGCGGTCATCCTCGCGGCTGCGGGCTTTTGGTGGTTCGTCATGCCTGCCCCAACGGGGCAGGTGCTGTTGCTGGTGGTCATCGGGGCCATGACGGTGGAAATGGCGATGGGCTTCGCGATAGCCACGTTGCTGCACCGTGACCGCGGCACTGACATGACCGACATGGCAACGGACCTGTCAGGGTGAGTCAGGCGATGATGCCCATAGCTCAGCCGTCGCTGTGGTTGTTGGTCGGTGTCCCGGCACTCGTTGGCGGCGCGCTACTGCTGTATCCGCGCGCGGGCCGGGTGGCCGCGGCGATTTCGGTGAGCACGTCGGCGGTTGTGGTGGGGCTGTCGATCGTGGTGGCGTTCACCCGACCGGCGGTGGGTGTGGCGTTTATGGCGGGCGCAGATTTCGCCTTGCGGGCGGATGCATTGGCGGCGACGGTGGTCCCGGCCATCGCAACTGTGACGTTCCTGGTGCTGTTGTTCGCCGTGGGGGACATCCGGGTGGCGCAGGGCCGGTTTCACGGGTTGATGTTGCTGTTTGCCGCCGCGGCGCTGTTGACGGCGACCGCGGCGACGTTGCCCGCCTTGTTGTTGGCCTGGGAGGTGATGGGGGCCGCCTCGTATGCGCTGATTGGTTTCTGGTGGCGCGACCAGTTTCGGGTCTCGGCCGGATTGAGCGCTTTCGTGACGACCCGCACGGCCGACTTGGGGCTTTACCTCGCCGCGGGCGCCGCGCTTGCCGGCGGTACGCGACTGACGTTGGCGGGCTTACCCGCAACGACCGGGGGCTGGCGGCATGTGGTGGCCGCGGGGGTCCTCGTCGCCGCGCTGGGCAAGGCGGCGCAGCTCCCATTTTCGTTCTGGATTTCACGGGCGATGGAGGGCCCGAGTCCGGTCAGCGCCCTGTTGCACTCGGCGGCGATGGTCGCCATGGGGGGATACCTGCTGTTGCGGGTGCAGCCGCTGCTGGCGGCCACGGGTTGGGCGGCCACGGCGGCGGCATGGGCCGGCGCGGTGACCGCTGTGCTGCTTGGTGCCGTCGCGGTGGCCCAGCGCGATCTCAAACAATTGCTTGCTGCCTCCACGGTGGCGCAGCTGGCGTTCGTGGTGATGGCCGCCGGTCTGGGTGCGATAAGTAATGGTGCGGCGCAGCTGGTGGCGCATGCCGCGACCAAAGCCGGGTTGTTTCTCGCGGCAGGGGCGTGGCTGTCGTTGCTGGGCACCAAACAACTCGATGACCTTTGGGGAATCGCACGCCGTCAGAAGGTGATCGGTTGGTGTGCCACTATTGGGGCGCTGTCCCTGGCCGGGGTGGCGCCGCTGTCGTTGTGGGCGACCAAGGACACCATTTTGGCTGCGGCCCTGGAACATTCGCTCTGGCTCTACCTGGTTGGTTTGCTGGCCGCGGTCCTGTCGGCGGGCTATGCCGGAAAAGTCCTGGTTGTCATCTGGCGGACACCGGCCGAGGGTGGTGGCCATGAAATGCAGCGGTCCAACCTATTTCAGCAGGCACCGCTTGTTGTCCTCGCTGGCGGTGCCGCGGTGTTGGGTGTGCTGGCACTACCCCCGCTCGGCGCGGTTCTCAGCCGTGCCCTCAACAACTCCGCAACCACACATGCGACGGCTGCCGAACTTGCCGGATCGGCCGTGCTGGCGATCGCCGTCGTGGCAGCGGTGCTGCGCTGGCGGGTGCCGGAGCCGCGCTGGGCCCGCGCCTGGCTCGGTTTGGAACGGGTCACGCAGGTGCTTGTGGTCAGTCCAACCTTGAGCCTTGCCCATGGGCTGGCACAGATCGATAGTCGCGGCATCGACGGCGCTGTTGAAGCGGTAGCCGCGGCGATGCGTCGGCTCGGTGAGCTGGCACGCAGACCGCAAGCCGGCCTGCTGCACCGTTATTACCTTGCCGGGATTGTGATCCTGGTGGCCCTTGTCCTGCTCTTGGCCACGGTGAGGTAAGCGTGCTGAGCCTGATCGTCGTCCTGCCGCTGGCAGCCGCACTGGTGGTGCTGGTGCCGCCCGTTGGCGGCGCCTTCGCCAAATGGTTCTGGGTCGCCGTTACTGTGACGGATTTGGCGCTGGTCGTAGTGATGTGGGCGCGTTACCGCACCCCACCGTCGAATGCGCTGGCATTCGAGGAGCGCGCGAAATGGATCCCCGGGCTAAACAGCAGCTACCACATTGGCGTCGACGGGCTGTCGCTGCCCCTGGTGGCGATGACCGCGGTGATTTTTGTCGCGTGCGCGCTGCATGAGTTGCGGGGCCGTGACCGGCCCCGCCCGCGGGCGGCGCTGTTTTTGGCTCTTCAGACGGTGAGCCTGGGCCTGTTCGTCTCGGCCGACCTGATCTTGTTCTTTGTCTTCTTTGATTTGTCAATCGTGGCAATGTATTTCGTGATTGCCGGATGGGGCCACGGCGACGCCGGGCGCTCGGCGCTGAAGTTTTTTCTCTACACCTTCTTGGGCTCGCTGGCACTGCTGGTCGGTTTCATCGGCCTCTACGTCGCCGCCGAGCCACACACGTTCGACATGACCAAGATCGCTTGCAGCACACCGCTTTCGGGACGGCCGCTAGCCGGCGGGCTGGTGTTGGCGGCGATTCTGCTGGGCTTGGTGGTCAAGACCCCTACGGTGCCGTTTCACACGTGGCTGCCACCCGCGCACACCGACGCCCCGGCCATTGGCTCCGCGGTGCTGGCCGGGGTGCTGCTCAAAATGGGCGCCTATGGATTCGTGCGGATCGCGATGCCCATGTTGCCGCAGGCGTGGCGGCACTGGGCGTGGGTCGTCGTCGCCGTCGGGCTCATATCCGTGCTGTACGGGGCACTTGTTGCTTTGGCGCAGAGCAACCTCAAACGGATGATCGCCTATACCTCCGTCAACCATATGGGCTACATCGTGCTGGCCGTCGGGGCTGCCGGCCTGGTCGGTGGCAGTTCCGCCGACGTCCGCGGGGTGGCGGTCACCGGCGCCGTGACCCAAATGGTCAGTCACGGTTTGATCACCGGCGCACTGTTTCTGGTCGCTGGTGTATTCCACGACCGGGCAGACAGTTACGACATTGATTCCTATGGCGGGCTGGCCGGCCCGGCGCCGAGACTCGCGGCACTGTTCGCCGTCGGAGCATTCGCTTCCCTTGGACTGCCGGGCTTTTCGGGCTTCATCGCCGAATTCCAGGTCTTCGCCGGCAGCATCGCCGCAACCTGGGTGGCCGCGATGGCGCTGCCCGGCATTCTGATTGCCGCCGCCCTTTTCCTGCGCGCACTGCAGCGCATTTTTACCGGTCAAACGCGTGGCCTCAGTGGGCGCTTCGCTGACGTGCACGTTTCCGAATTATTCTCGGCGGGAATACTTCTCGCGCTGTCACTGGCGATTGGTGTGTTCCCGCGGCCGCTTCTCGACGTCATTGAACCGGCCGCCCACGGGCTCGTCGCGCTGCTGGGGAGATAGTCATGGACACCGAGGGCCGGATGCGGCCACTGTTGATGGTGCCCGAGATGTTGCTGTTCGGCGGCGGACTTGCGGTGATGATTTGCGGCTCCTTCCTGCCGCGGCGGCGTCAGTGGTGGACCGGCGTCGTCGCCGCCACGGTGCTGATCGGGGCCGTCGTGGCCGCCGTGGTCGAAGCGACCGGTCGGAATCAAGGGGCGTTCGAGGGCAGTTTCGTCGTCGACACCACCACCGGTGTCGCACGGACACTGGCCGCAGCCGGGGCCCTGTTCACCCTGGCCGTGGCCGCCGGTGAGGTGCGCGGCTCACCGCGCGAAAGCGAAACCTATGCGCTGCTGCTGTTTTCGTGTACCGGCGTGTTGCTCATGGCGGGCGCGGCTGACTTACTCGTCTTAGCCACCAGCTTCCTGCTTACCAGCATCCCGCTCTACGGGCTGATCGGACTGACGCGCTCGGCGAAGGCAGCAGAAGCGGCGATGAAGGCCTACCTGATGGGCGCATTATTCGGAATCGTGTTGTTCCTGGGCATCTCGGTGCTTTACGGAGTCACCGGCGCCACCCGCTACGACGAACTCGCCGGACGCCTCGGCGCGGCACCGGCTGCGGCCGTCGCGGCCGGGGTCGTAGGCGTCCTCGCCGGCCTGATGTTCGAAGCCGGCAGCGTGCCCGCCCACTTCTGGGTGCCCGACGCGGCCGAAGGTGCCAACGGAACCGCGGCGATGTTCTTGACCACAGTGCCGAAAATCGGGGCACTGATTGCGGTCTACCGCTTGGCCACTACCTTTCCTGGCACGATCCATTGGCCGCTGCTGGTTGCGGTTTTTGCGGTGGCGAGTATGACGCTGGGCAACCTGGCGGCCTACTGGCAGCAAGACCCCAGGCGGCTGCTGGGCTGGTCGACGGTGAGCCAAGTCGGATTCCTGCTCGTTCCGATCACGGTGATCGGCCACACCGACCTCGCGGGCCCATCGCTGCTGTTCTACCTCGGTGCATACACGCTCACGAACAGCGCCGCCTTCGCGGTAACCTCGGCTGTGCCGGAGCGGCGCAACCTCGCCGACTACAGCGGCCTGGCACGCGCGCGGCCTTGGCTGGCTGGTGCCCTCGTCGTCGCGCTGCTCGGGCTCGTGGGCACGCCACCCACCGCGGTATTTGTAGGGAAGCTGACCACGGCCGTGGCGGCCTGGGACGGTGGTCAGGCCTGGCTTGCAGTGGTGGTGTTCGCCAACAGCCTCATCAGCCTCTTCTACTACCTGCGGTGGATCATCCCGTCATTCCAAGAAATCGCAGATACCTCAACTGGCGAGATATTCGCGCCCATCAGATGGTCCTCGAGCACCGCGGTAATCGCCGCGATTCTCAGTCTCGCACTGGGCATCTCGGCCGGAGCGATCTGGCCACTTCTTGCATAACCGGTTTCGTTGCATCACTTAGCGCGTCGGCGTGGCGCTCGGTGGGCGGGCAGCGTTTCGACCGGCCGTGCGGGGTTCTGCGCCGTCGTGAATGAGGTGCTCGAATGTTTCAGTTGGATTGATACGCCTTATCCAGAAGTGACGCGAGCCAACGATGTTCTGACAAAGTCACACAGCGAACTGTTCCACCCGGGCCGTCAGAAGGTGTAGTTCAGGCTCGTCATCATTCCGGCTTCTTGGTGGTAACCGTTGTGGCAGTGGATCATCCAGATGCCGGGGTTGTCGCCGACCAGTACGGCGCTGAGTTTCTGCTTGGGCAACACGATGACGGTGTCTTTGCGTGCGCCCAGGCTGCCGTCGGGTTTGATCATCTGGAAGGTGTGGCCGTGCAGATGCATGGGGTGATACATCGACGTGGAGTTGGTGAACGTCAGGGTGGCGCGCTGTCCTTGTGTGATGGTCAACGGCGAGGTTTTGGGATAGCGCTTGCCGTTGATGCCCCAGTCGTATTTCGTCATCGAGCCGGTCAGTTCGACGCCCAGGGTGGCATCGGATTTAGCCGGTCCCAGCGTGGCGGCCGGTGTGGCGATGAACATGTCCACCGTGCCGATCCGACGGTTGAGTTCGGGCGGCCGAAAGTTGGCCTCGGGGGCGCCGCCGGCGCCGGTGGACAGTAAGGCCCGCCCGCCCGCTGCCTGCTTGCCTTCTGGCATGGCGACCAGGGGAAAGACTCCGTCGCCGGCGGTGACGATGACGTCGTAGCGTTCAGCCATCCCGATCAACAGGGCGTCGACCTCGGTGGGTAGCACCGGATAACCGTCGGTGTGGGTGACCGTCATGACGTGCCCGGCCAGGGCGACCCGGAAGGCGGTGTCGGCGCCTGCGTTGATGAACCGGATCCGAATCCGTTGCCCGGGCTTGGCGTTAAAGGTGGTCGGCGCTGCGGGCACACGCCCATTGACTAGGTAGTAGGGGTAGGCGACGTCACCGGCGTCCCCGCCGAGCAGCGCGCTGTCATTGTCGGCGGTCGTCCCGGGCATCTCACCCATGCCGGGGTCTCCATCGCGGGCCGACGTCTTCCGCGCCGTGAGCTCGTCGTAGATCTGTTGGGGGCCCTTGCCGATCCCATCTGTCCAGTCATCGAGCACCACGATCCATTCGGCGTCATAATTGCCGGGCTCACTGGGATCGTCGATGATCACCGGCAGATAAAGCCCGTGGTCGGTTTGCAGGCCGACGTGTGGATGGGCCCAGTAAGTGCCGGGGTTAGGCACCGAGAACCGGGAGGTGAAATCCCCATTTGGGGCGATGTTGGGGCTGGCCGGATCCACGCCGTCCATGTCGTTGCGCAGGGCGATCCCGTGCCAGTGCACCGAGGTCGCGCCGGTGAGCCGATTCTTGACGGTGACCGCCAGTTCATCCCCAACGTTGGCGCGGACCAAGGGGCTCGGAAGCGCATCGCCGTAGGCGAGGGTACGCACAAGCACGCCACCCACGTCGACGGTCGCCGGTTGCGCGGTCAGGGTAGCGGTGACGGTGCGTCCGCTGTGGGGCCGCGCGGCTTCGGCAGCGGCGATGGCGGCGCTCATCCTCTTCTCCGCCGAGTCTGTCGAACGACCACAACCGGACAATGCCACCCCGCCGGCGATAGCAGCGAGCACGAACGTCCGGCGGTTCAAAGACATTGGATCAAAAGGCGATTCGGTCACAGCGACACCGATGCAGAATAACGGCCCATCACAATCATTCCTTTCCAGTACCCAGCCATACGGTAGTAGTCCGGTGGTATGGCCTGCCGCCAGTGCATCGACGAGCTAACCGATCGCCACCTACGTGAGGCACTACACGAAACATCCTGTTCACCATGAGTACGGCTCCGGATGGCTAGCGGGAAGGCATCGGCATGTTGGGCATCGGGCTCATGCCGGGCATGTTCTGCATGCCTTTGATTTGGTTCTTCATCTCGGCCATCATTTGTTTCATGTCGGCTTCCACCGAGGCACAACCGTTCGTCCGGGCGTTGTACCAGCTTGCGGGTGCAAAAAGCAGCCAGAGCCCAGCGGCGACGATGAAAATCCCGACCGCGATGCCTGTCAGGGCCAGAGCCCAATAGACCCAAACCCAAGGTGAGCGTGGCGGCGGTGTCTGTCGTTACCTGCTCACGCTCTGCCATTGGTTGGCTCCTAATCTGGCGAACAACGCCGTTGTTACTGCACTCGAAAAACAATCTGCGACTGCAGGCGGTGGTGCCGTACATTCACGTTCTAGCGGTCGCGTCATGGACCTCGAGGTGATGGCCGCGGTCCAGACGACGCAGAGCCAGCGCGGCAACGATGCCGACGAGAACCAAGCCACCCCAGACGAGTTCGCTGTGGCCAAGCTGTCGTGCAGCACCCATGACGGAGCCGGTTGCGAAGTTACCGACCAGGATCCCTACGCCAACAATGGTGTTGTAAAACCCGTAATGAGTGCCCACCAGCCGGCCCCTGGACAGCGACACCACGGTGGCCATCTCGAAAGGAAACACCGCCGCCGCACCAACGGCGAGCATGGCCGCTGACACGAAAAGCGCGGCAACCGCTGCAAAAATCCCAAAGCGCTGAGCGTCGGGAACAAGTGCGAGCGGCACGAACGACGCCGCCAGTATCGCCATTCCGATGACCAGGCTGCGCCCGGAGCGCCAACGCGCGGCGAACCAGTGGGTGATGCGCAACTGCCCGGCGACGGCCACGATCCCCGACACCACGAAGATCCCGGCCACCAGCGCGCTCTGCGAGTGCGGTGCCAGCACAGCGGCCTGCAGCGGTAGGGCCAGGTAGACCTGAAACGTCAACACATAGGACCCGATCATCGCCGCGGCGAACAACAGGAAGGACCGATTACGAACGACGACGCGCCAGTCGTCGAGTATCGAGGTCTTCTCCGGTGGCGGATCGGCACGGTGCTGGGGCAGCGCCAATAGCTGCGCGACCGTGAGCACGGCGAACACCGCCGCCGCGCCCGCCGCGGTGATGGGGAAGTTGAACACCATCAGCGCCAGTCCCACCAACGGGCCGAGCAGGATACCGGCCTGGTAGAAGATGTTGAACATCGCAAACGCCTCGACGCGGCGTTCCCCGGCCTCGGCTGCGAGGTACGCGCGCACTGCCGGATTGAACAACGCTCCCGCGAAACCCGTTGCCGCCGAAGCGATAAGGACTGCAGGCAGTGAGTGGGCGACCGCCAGCAACGCGAACCCGCCGGTCCGTAGCAGACAGCCGGCCACGATCAGGGGTTTGTAGCCAAGCCGATCGGCCAGTGTCCCACCCACGACGAACATGCCCTGCTGGGAGAAGTTGCGCACACCCAGGACCAAACCGACGGCCCATGCCGCCAAACCGAGCGGGCCCGCGAGATAGGCCGCCAGGTACGGCATCAGCATGTAAAAGCCGATGTTGATGCCGAACTGGTTGATCATCAGCATTCGGCTGGGCATGTCGAAGCTGCGGAACTGAGAAACGAGGGTCATCGGCACGTCACCTGA
>NZ_JCALDM010000021.1:0-53699 GCF_059812845.1 Mycobacterium sp. NGS34 | reverse complement strand
AGTAGGGAGCGCCCAGATCGTTGATTTGGGTTTCGATCATCTGTCGATTGGTGAGGCGCTCGGACATCGGGTGCAATTAGCAATCTTCGCATCGCGGATCTCGATCGCTGAACAACGAGCGAGGAATCAGTGATTGGGCTCGTCGCCCGCGAGAAGCCGGTGCGGGCCCCGACTTCTTACGGAACGAATCCGGCGATGAGCTCGATATCGGCGTCCGCCGTCAGCACCTCAGCCAACTCGTCGCTTACAGGGGGCGCTTTCATCCGGGGGCCAGGCGAGCGCCATGTCTGAATCTCCAGAGATCGCGGAGCCAGTCCCGGTGAGACCCGAGGACGAGTCGGTGCAGGACCACCAGGGCATAATAGGTGGGTCTCCTCGCGGGCTCTTTCTCGTCGGCGGTGTCATCAAGGAGCTCATCACGACTCGTGATGCGCATTTCGCGCGCGAATATTTGAGTTCGCTTTTGCAGGTCAAGAACCTCGTCATTCTCCTCGGATCGGGGGCCTCGTTCCACCTTGGCTCGCCACAGACCCGAAACCTCACGAATCAGACTGTGCTCGAACTGATCACGAAGTCTGGCGGTGAGCCTAGTGATGTCGACTCCGAGTTACTGAGCATCATCAACCCCACTGACAGCGGTGACCTAGAGCAGCTGCTCAACGGGCTGCAGTTGGCTAGCTCACTGGCAAGGCATGCAGGTCAAAGCTCGGTTTCAATTGGCTCCGGACAAGCCGCCAGGGCTTACCCAAAGGAGCAAGTCGAAAGTCTCCGCCACAGTATCAACCGGGCGCTGGCAGAAGCATGTCGCTTACCGTCTGAGTCGGCGATACTTGAACCGCCGTTCGACGTCGACCCGTTCCGCGCCCACCGGACCTTCCTTTCACGGATGGTCCGCAGTCGCCGGTCAAACCTCCCGCGCCCCAGCATTTTCACGACTAATTACGATCTGGTAGTTGAACGAGCTCTCGATCAACTCGGCTATCCGTACATCGACGGCTTCAGCGGCACTGTGGATCGTCGATTGAATTTGGCGTACTACGGCCTGGACTTTCACCGGGTAGAAACGACCACACAGGCGGTCGTTGCGCGGGCAGAGGCAGCCGTATACCTACACAAGGTCCACGGCAGTCTCAATTGGCGCTCATCCGTCGAGCGGGACGCCGCTACGGGTCTTGAATCGTTGGAAGTTAAGCAGAGCGCCGCTGAGACTGCGAGCGACGACCTCGTTCTTATCTATCCAACGGCCGCCAAGGAGGCTGACTCTCTGGCATATCCGTATTCAGATCTGCTGCGCCTACTCGGAGACGCCGTCCAACAGGACGACACTGCGGTCCTTGCAGTGGGATACGGCTTCGCCGATCCCCACATCAATCGACTTTTGTTGCGAAGTCTTGCGAGCAATCCTGCGCTTAACGTCTTCGTCGCCGACCCCAAGGCTGTGCTAAGCGATGAGAATCTGTTGGCGGTGACAGACAATGCGGATAACCTCGGTAAGGCGTTGATTGAAACCGGTGCGAGCCCGAAATCGACGGCGATCGCAGCACTTGCGACAGCGGCCGACTCGCGCATCGCTGTCCTCACCGGTGATCTCGGAAAGTTCGCAGAGCTGGCCGAGTTGATGCCAAACCTGAGCACGCACGGCGTGAGCCCACCCGCAGCAGTTACGAGCCTCATTGAAGCTCTGGAGCGGTCAGCAGGAGGGGCTGCTCCTCCCCTCCCTGGGGTTGATGCCCTGTGAGGGACGTAGGCTTGATCGGGCGGGTCATCGATGTCCGAAGCACCACCATCCGTGTCGCGTTGGAGGTAGGCGCAAAGGGCTTCACCAAGGTGGGGCCCGACGGTGTCCAGACGGTAGGTGTCGTCAACTCTTACATCACAGCGCCAGCGGGGGCTCACCGCGTTGTAGGAATCGTCA
Source organism: Mycobacterium sp. NGS34 (assembly GCF_059812845.1). Classification (NCBI taxonomy): domain Bacteria; kingdom Bacillati; phylum Actinomycetota; class Actinomycetes; order Mycobacteriales; family Mycobacteriaceae; genus Mycobacterium; species Mycobacterium sp. NGS34. The sequence continues at coordinate 51,784 of NZ_JCALDM010000021.1, read as the reverse complement.
CTGCGGTGTACATCAGCAGGCGCCAGGAGTCGAAGGAGCGCGGCGAACTGCTCAGCCAAGACGACACGGCTGCCTACGAACTGGAAGCCACTGTCGTAGGTCGGTTTGAGGGAGACTCCTTCAAGTCTGGGCTAACCGGCTACCCACCCCTGCATGCCCCTGTGAAGGCGGCGACCCCCCTAGAAGTGAAGAACATATTTCATCCCAAAGGAGGCCCGGCGCTACGGATCGGGACGTCGGCTGTAGCCACTGAGCAATCGGTCTACCTGGATGCGAACCTGCTACTCGGACATCATTGTGCGGTCGTCGGTTCCACCGGGTCAGGCAAGTCGTGCACGGTGACTGCCATCATCGACGGCCTGCTCGATCACGCTATTCCCAATGGGCACATCGTCATCTTCGACATCAACGGTGAGTACGCCCAATCGTTTCCCACGTCTAGCGGCCGAGGAAAGAAGACACGGCCCCTTGTTCTCGGCCCGCGTCCGGGAACGTCGAGCGGCCTCTTTCTTCCGCACTGGTTCATGAACAATGAAGAGCATCTGACGCTGTTTAAGGCGAGCGAAGGTGTTCAAGCACCTGTTCTTCAGCGCTCGATTGCGGACGCGCGTGTAGCTGGTGCGTCAACGAATACTGAGCTGCTCCGTCTCCAGAATGTTCTGAGTTCTGTGGTGATTATCGAAGGAGCGTTCTCCAACACCAGAGGAGGTTCCGACACTGCATTTGCGCAACTTGTCGGCCTGCAGAATATGGTCGACGATCAAGCTAGTCAGACGAGCCCCTGTTCAGTTCAGTGGACGCAAATCAAGCGCATCCTCGACGTAGGGATACCCCAAGCCGTCGTCCAGAACGTCGAGTGGACGCCGTTGACGGCACTGCAACGGGATGTTCTTGCGCGGATGTTCGTCGCTATCCGCAGTCATGTGCGCGCAGCGTTCGGCCTCTTAGGCATGGGAAGTGCTCAGGCGGCCCCAGACTTCGACGCGCCCGTTTATTATTCACTTCAGGATCTCTGCGACCTTTTCCTTCCCAATCGGATCCAGTTGGAACAGGCAGCCGACAACAAGATCGCTGGCTACGTGGCAACGCTTCAGATGCGACTGAGCCGCCTTCTGGCTGACGGGCGCTACGACTTCATCACGCGAGTAGAGAAGCATGCCGACCCGCTTGGCAGCTACCTCAAGGCTCTCATGGGCGTTGACCCGACTGGCGGGAAAACTGATTCCGACTGGCCGGCAACGGATTCCTACCGAGGACAGGTAGCCGCTCACGGCTCCGGACCGTCAGTCACGATTCTCGACCTAAGCCTGGTCGCCAACGATGTGCTTGAGAACGTCACAGCCCTCCTCGGCAGGATTCTGTTCGACTTCGCGGTGCGGAGCGAACCCAGGGCTGAACATCCACTGCTGCTGGTGCTCGAGGAGGCTCACCGTTTCATTCCTTCCCGACGAGAACCCAGTGGGTCTGGCACTCGATCGGCGGCGGTCTTCGAACGAATAGCGAAGGAGGGTAGGAAGTTTGGACTCTCTTTGCTTCTAGCGAGTCAGCGGCCGAGCGAACTGAGCGAGACTGTCGTAGCGCAATGTGGGACTGTCATCGCACATAGGCTCACCCACGAAGCGGACCAGAGCCTATTGCGCCACGCGACAGCCCTGAGTTCCCGCGCGCTTCTCGACCAGTTGCCTAGTCTTGCGCAACAGCATGCCCTTGTCACGGGGGTCAGCACCGGCGTGCCAGTCGCCGTCCGCGTGCGTGATGTTGATGACCCCCCGAAGAGCGACGACCCAGACTTCATGAGCACCTGGGGACAGGTCGAGAAGTTGTCAAGGCTTTCGGACCATATTGATCAGGTGGTCAAGGACTGGCAGGGCGACGCGCCGTCGAATTGATGGCTGCGCGGAGCGCCGTGAAGATGCGTTCAACAAGCCGTGCCGGATGGCAGGATGAACGCCTCCGTCCGGCGCTCTCATGCCGTTTTGGATTTCTTCCGACACTCTCACATTGTCGTGGATTGCCGGGGCTGATCCCGTCCGCAACAAGATGAGAGCGTGCTGGTCAGCGCTCCCCCACGCTGTCAGCTAGTTCCGGATCGGACACCGGGCAGGCCTGACGTGGACCGCGAACGGATCCAGCGTTACCGGGCAGCACTCGAATATCGGCGCCTCACTGAGAAGCTTCACGCACTCGACAGAATTGACCCGGCTATGGAATTGGTCTGGAGTGCCCTCCACGAGGGCACCGCGGCGTCCGATATCAGTCTGACCAATGATCCCATCGTGGCGCAGTCGGCCGCAGACCTTCTTGTTATTGTCGCCGACGTCGAAGTCGTGCAGTTAGGAGAGGTGGCCGGCTACTACCCCGAGGGCTTCACCGAAGTGATACGACAGCTCTCCGAATGGAGACACCCATCGCAGCCAGCTCTCGCAGAGTTACTCAATTCTACGAACGCCCGTGCCTTCGGTTCTCGACGGATGAAAAAGCCGCAGGCTTTCGACGATGCGATTGATGAAGAAGCGATATTCGTAGCGTTGCAAGCCGACTGGTCTGACCTTGCTACGCCCCCGCGGAGGAGCTGCATAAGGCTACTAATCTTTTCCTCGGAACGAATATGGAAGCGGGCATACGACAGAGTGGCATCGCTCCAGGAAGCCTTCCAAAATGACCCAAACTTGCATCTATCCAGCACAGATGTCGACGCGGTCTCCTGGGCGCTTTCTGGACGTGAGGATCTTTATAACGAGCCCGACTGGACCCAGCTGCACGTCTTCGGCAGCCCCGCCGTCCGCAGGGCAATGCGGAGCGCAAAGGCCGAAGCGCGCTCAAGCGAGCTGTCACAGGTTCTGGGGCGATTCGATCAACCAGGGTTACCGCCGCGCCCACGAGGGTCCTATCCACTTTCCGCTCCGCAATCCGAGGGGTTGACGGATCCCGGCGAGGGCGTTTCCACGTAGCGGGCGGCGAGCTTCGAGTGCCTTTCCCCGGCCATGATGGTTCGCGACCAACCAAAGCCTCGACTGTCCGGATCCGCTTCGAAGAGGCCCGGTGAAAGTACCGGAACCCGCACCCACCAGTGCCGACCCCGGCGCTACCGTCAACAGCTCTCACTGTGCGCACGCCGGGCGATCGATCGCTTGCTCTCCGACGAGTAACCGCTCGTATTGCAGTATGACTGCATTGCAGCTTTACAGGTTTGCGGCGCTATGCGATCATGGTGGCATGGCATTCCATGGTTTCGTCGCCGTTCAGGCCCGAGGTGTCGTGGCGCTGCCGGCAGACGTTCGACGTCGGCTGCATCTCGACGAGTCCGGCGCGCAGGTCGAGATCACTGAACGCGAGGACGGCGTCTTGGAACTTCGGCCGGCCTTGCCGGTGCCCGCTGATCAGCGCTGGTTCTGGGAGGACCGCTGGCAGCGACGCGAAAAGGAAGTCGACGAGCACGTCGCCGCCGGTCGCGTCACTGTTCACGAGGACGGTGAGTCCCTTATGGCCCACCTGGAGCAGCTCGACACGGAGGCTCGCGCCGACGAGGCCGCAGCCGACGACGCCCCCTCGTCGTGAAATTCGAAACCACCCCGGCCTTCGACGGCGACGTGCGCCGACTCAAGCCCGATCACCGCGCTGCCTTCCTCAACGTGGTGAAGACGAAGTTCGTCCCGGCATGCGACGCCTACGCCACCGATCCCTCAACGCCATGGCCGCGAGCGCTCCGCGTGAAGTCAGTACAGGGCGCTCCGGGAGTGCTTGAGATGACGTGGTCGTTCGCGAGCCCGGATGGTCGCGCCACCTTTGAATTCGCCACCGTCAACGGTGAACTGCGCTGTCGATGGCGACGGGTCGGTGACCACGACGTCTTCAAAGCCCCATAACTACCCAGATGCCCGCAACTTCCGGGTGATCTCGCTGAGGTCGCCATACGGGGTGTCTCCCCCTCGGCGTCTGGGAGGATTGATGGCGATGGATAACGGCACACTCCCCCGCCCGCCGGAAACCAATGCGAAGGCGACGAAGCCTGAGCAGATCCGCGATGCGGCGATGAGGTGCTTCGCCGTACATGGCATCGCGACCACATCACTGCGAGTCATCGCCGAGACAGCCGGGGTCAGCCTCGGGTTGATACAGCACTATTTCGTCACCAAGGGCCAGCTGATCGATTCCATCGATCGGCACGTGCTGGCCATCTTCGACGAGGCCCTAGGCGAGGCCGCCCCGGTGTCGACGGCCGACGACATTGTCACCGATGCCGGCAGCCGGTTCGCCGAGCTGATGTGCACAAACCCCGACGTCATGGACTACATCGGCAGAGCACTCACCGAAGGCGGTGAGGTCGGCAATGCGCTCTTCGAGGGCCTCTACGCGATCAGCGCCCACCAGGGCGCCACCTTTGCGGCCCAAGGCCTCACACCCGACGATCTCGACCCGGTGTGGGCGGCCATGTTGCCGCTGATTCTGCGTGTCGGAACGGTCATGCTGCGCCCGCACGTCGAGCGGCACATATCCGGCACGTTGTACGACCCCGCCCAGACTTCACGCTGGGATGCCGCGCTCACCCGGATGATCCGCGAAGGACAGATGAAATGACGGGTGGGCAGCTCGATCACGGGCCCGGTCGGCACACAACACCGAACGCTCGGGCGTAGTTGATGGTCGTGCCCGAGCCTTATCGTGAGGGTGCAGGTCCACGCGGCGACTACAGGCTCGCACGATCGCGCGCACAGCTGCTGTGAGAGACGGAAAGGACGCAACGCATGCACGGGGGGGTCGATACCGCCGGCACCGGCGGTGAGGACACTGATCCGCTGCGCATCGTCGACGAGGAACCGCCACAGGCGCTCAGTGGTGGGCCCTTACGGCCCCTGACGGACTTGTCCTACGAGTTCGCCCCAAAACACCACTCCCCCCGCTCCTGGCCGAGACTCACCTTTCCCCGCCGGATGAAGAACTCCCTGAATACGCGGGCCGTAGTCGCCGCGGCCTCCCTGATCGCAGCCGCGGCCGCCGTCACCTGGTTGCTCTGGCCCGGGGCATCGGCGCCAACTGTGCCTCCCCCACCGACTGGCGACGGAGCCGAGCAGCTGCGCCCGCTCGTACCCGCCGGCTTCGGCGACTCATGCCGACCGCAGTCGACCACTCCCCCGTTGGTCGCCCATCTGACTTGCACGACCAACTCAGACCTTTCAGGGCCGGCGACCGCACGGTTCATGCTGGCCCAGAACGACACCGACCTCCAGGACCTGCTGCGCGAGAACCTGGCAGGTGCGCAGGTCGTGGTGTGTCCGGGCAACATCGCCTCCCCCGGCCCGTGGCGGCGCAACGCGGCGCCATCACGAATTGCCGGCACGTTGGTCTGCGCGATGCACGGACAACAGGCGCTGATTGCGTGGTCGACCGATGCTCATCGCCTGGTGAGCACCATCGAATCCGACACGAGCGGACCAACCTTGGCGCAGCTCTATGCATGGTGGACGTCGCACTCATGACGCTCGGGTAGAGAGCAACGCCCTGAGCCATCCGTCCACTCCCCCGGCGCTTGCGGATCCCCTCTGACTTGTGCGGCGCCCGCGGCTACGAAACGCTATCGCCATGATCAGACGGCCAAAGCGACCTCCAGCGCACGTGGCAGAGCGCCGACGTCTCACCGCAGGCCGTCTACACGTCACCGAGACGGCCGCGGCGGCGACCGCAGCTGCGGCCGCGGCTGCTGATACGGCGGCCGAGAAAGCCGCCAAGGCTGAACGGCGCAAGGAGATCCGCGAATGGATCGGTTCGCTTGGACAAGGCACCGCCACGGTGGCGGTGCTGATCTCACTCGGCGCTCTCCTCGCTGCGCGGGACGCCAACGACGCCACCAAGACAGCGGCAAGCAACCAGTTCACCCTTGCCCAACAAGGTCAGGCCGCTGACCGCTTCACCCAGGCTGTCAACGTCGGCTGAATCTGAACCCCATTTCGTCGGTTGAAAGTGGACCCCTCTCGTTAGGTTTGTTTGGTGGTTGTGGCCGCTGGGACGCGGCCGAGGTCTCGGTCTTTGAGTCGGTAGCTGTCTCCTTTCATGGAGAGCACATCGGCGTGGTGCACGAGGCGGTCGATCATGGCGGCAGCGACGACGTCGTCGCCGAAGACTTCGCCCCAGCGGCCGAACGGCTTGTTTGAGGTGACGATGAGGCTGGCGCGTTCGTAGCGGGCGGAGATCAGCTGGAAGAACAGGTTGGCTGCTTCGGGTTCGAAGGGGATGTATCCAACTTCGTCGATGATCAGCAGTGGCAGGCGGGCGAGTTTGATCAACTCGTCCTGCAGTCGGTCGGCGTGATGGGCGGCCGCGAGGCGATCGACCCATTGTGCGGCGGTGGCGAAGGCGACGCGGTGTCCGGCTTGGCAGGCGCGGATGCCCAGTCCGATCGAGAGGTGGGTTTTGCCGGTCCCTGGTGGGCCGAGGAACACGACGTTTTGCTTGCCAGCGATGAAGTCCAGCGTGCCCAGGTGGGCGATCTGTTCACGTTTGAGGGAACGTTGGTAGTCGAAGTCGAACTCCTCCAGCGCTTTTCGGGCGGGGAACCGGGCAGCGCGGATGCGGCCCTCACCGCCGTGGGACTCTCGGGCGGCGACTTCGCGTTGCAGGCATGCCGCGAGAAACTCCTCATGGGTCCAGTTCTCTGCGCGGGCCCGTTCGACCAGCCTGGGGATGGCATCGGCCAGTGATGGGGCTTTGAGGGCGCGGGTCAAAAACGCCAGCTCGGCGCCGATGTCGCGGCTGATCGTCGGGGCCGACTTGGTGGTCATGAGGCGACCTCGCCATCGATGCCGAGGATGCGGTCGTAGTCGGTCAGGTTCCGGTAGGTGACCCCTGTGTCTTCCGAAGGTGCGGCCGGGATCAGCCGGCGGCGGGTTCGTAGTTCGGCCGCGGCACTGATATGGGCTGGGTCGCTGATCGTTTGGTGCTTGGCCCAGCAACGCTGGTGTTGACCGACCAGCGTTGTGTCGCAGTGGATCTGTACGGTATTCAGATCGGCGGTGATGGTGACTTTGCGGCCGATCACGTCCGGGTGCACCGAATAGTCGTTGGCGTCCAAGCGCACGTAATGGTCGCGACCCAGCCGTATCGTAGAGGCCCAGCCCACCGACGGTGGTGTGGGTGGCAGATCGATCATCGCCGCAGCATCAGCGGGCCACCGGTCCACGGGTCGGCAGCCCAGACTGCGATGGGTTCGCGCGTTGGAAACTACTAACCACGTGGTTAGTAGTTTGTTGAAATGCGCCGGCGAGGTGAAGGACCGGCCAGGCAGAAACGACGTCTCCAGATAGCCGTTGGCTCGCTCCACTAGCCCCTTGGCTTCAGGATCCGCCGGCCGGCACAGCACAATCTTGATCCCGAGCATGCCGCGGAACGCGTTCATCGGCGCTGTCAGTTCCGGTTTCCCGCACCGCCACTTGCCGACCGCAGACTCGTTGTCCCACACCAACGCCCGCGGAACACAATCCCATCGCTGCAGCAGCTCCCAATGCCCGCACAACAGGTCAGCAGACTGGCGGCTGGGCAGCATCATCGCGGTGATCATCCGCGAATACCCGGCGACCATCACCAGCACCGGAGGGCGGCCCACCTGACCAAACCCCAACGGGATATCCACCGGCGGGAACCACAGATCGCACTGGGCCAACTCGCCGGCCACATACTGCGTGCGACCAGCAGGATCTGGCGGCAGATACAACGGTCGCAGCTCCCTCACCCGATCCCTGAGGATCGTGATCCCACACGACCAGCCGATCCGCTCAGCGATCACCGTCGCCGGCATCCGTGGATACGCGGCCAACAACTCGCGAATCGCCGGCTCGAAGGCATCAACCTTGGAGCCCTGCGCCGGGCGCTGATACCTCGGTGGCCCCTCCGCAGCCAACGCTCGCCGCACCGTATTGCGGCCCACGCCCAACACCCGGGCGATCGCCTTAATCGGCATCCCCTCCGACCGGTGCAACCGGCGGATCTCAGCCCAATCCTCCACTGACATCACATCCTCAGAATCAACCGAGGGGTCCAAATTCGGCCGACGATTAGGGGTCAGTGTTCACCCGACGCCAACACAGGCGGTCAGCCAGATTGGCAATCCCACCTTGGACATTCGACTTGGTGGCCTGTATGCGCTGCAATCGGTAGCCCGCCAATCACCGGAATACCGGAAAGCGGCTCGGAACCTGTTTGCAGCGTACGTACGCACCCATTCACCGCTGTCGGACTCGCGCTGCGCTGGAACACCTGCCGGGGCCCTGCCTCACTCCGACTTTTACGCGGTACGTCCCGCAGAGGACGTGCGGGTAGCGATGACCATTCTTGCCGATCCGATCTATCCTCTGATGGCGTCGGACCCATCCCGATCAAACCCGGCGAGGGCTATCCCTGAACTCGGGGAATACGAACTAAGTCGACTGTGGGACAGCGGCGGTAACCCGCCCGATCTTCAATCAGTATGCCTAGTCAATGTCGACGCGACTGGAGCACGATTGAAGGAGGCACAGCTGCAGGGCGCGGATCTACGTGCCACGAACCTGTCCTACGCTGACCTGCGTCAAGCCCGGTTCTCGACATGGCTGCCGCAGGAAACCAACATCGACCAGGCAGATTTCTCGTATAGCCATCTCGAAGACGCAGATTTGCGGGACGTGCGGCGCCGCAACAGCGACTGCATCCGGTACGAAGGAGGCGACGGTGACAAGTACTTCACCAGACTCCGCTTCGACGGAGCGAACTTGACCGGCGCGGACTTAAGCCTGGCGCTGCTGACGGGCGCCGATCTCAGCGACGCGGTCCTGGACCGCGCAACGGTGGGATTCACCTCACTGGCGGATTCATCCCTGCGGAACGCCAGCCTCGTCGGCCTCAGAATGTGGGCCTACCTGGACCTGCGCGAAACCGACCTCACAGGTGCCCGCCTATCAGCGTTCAATTTGCCGGGCTCGCAGCCAGATCTAGTCCCCAACGGGATCTCCCCCAACGTCCCACTGCTGTGGCTCAACCGCGCAAAACTGCGTGACGCAGACCTGCGCGGCCTGGACCTGTCTCAAGCGGATCTGTCCGGCGCCGATCTGACCGGCGCACACCTGGACGCCCCCTCAACACTGACTGGCGTGCATTACGACGACAGAACCACCGTCTGGCCGACGGGTTACACGCCGCCACCGAGCACCCCACGCAACACCTCATTTGAGGACGACTGGCATGCAAGGCGCGGCGGGTCGCAGCCGGACGGATACCCGGACGGCCTCCCTCTGTGCGGTCCCCCCGTCTAACAGCTCGGACCGACGGCGCACGCACCTAACTACCCGCGGAGGCTAGACCAACGGCCGGGACTACGCGGAAGCGTTGTGCTGCCTCAGACGGCCGGCGTTCCGGCATTGGGGTGCTATGTGTCTTTCTTTCCGGGCAGGAAGGCATTGAGGACCGGGGCGATCCAGGTGCTACGCGTGGTGAACCCGAGCTCGCGCCCGAGGGTGTCGAGCACGTTTTCCTGCTCGGGGGTAGGACTGAATCCGATCTGGACACTGCCGCCACCCAGATACCGCACCGCCGACGGGTCGGCAGGAAACAGTGAACCGCCAACTGGCGCAGTGCTCACCTCAGACTTTTTGATGATGTCTGCGAGGTCTGCATGTTTGGCGGTGATCGCTTCGAGGACAACCTGCAGATTCGTCTTCTTCTCCTTGTGCCGGTAATCCTCGAAGCGTTGCTTGACGCCTTGGCTCACGTAAACCGCCGTCGTCGGCCGCGTACGCGACCGTGTGCTCGACTGGCGCGGGGATCGGACCGTCCGGGGCGGTGCTGTCACCCGAGGGCCCTCCTCCGCCTCGACGCCTGGCTCAACTGCGGCGACTCGCGTCTCACCGGCCGGCTCACGCAGGGGTGGAGTTGGCGAACCTCCGAGCAATCCGCTGAGTCCTGACCCACGGGGAGCGGGGCTGCCGAGGTCCGACAGGTCCTCTGAGGGTATGTCTTGGTGCTTCAGCTTGCTGCTCACGGCCACACTCCTTGCTCGATCATTTCGGCGCGTCGAGCGCCAGCCCGGGTGAGGATCTCTTTCGCCAGTTTGGCGAAATCGCGGGCTACAGGTTTGGACGTACTGCTCACTACCGCAGTGCTCTTGGCGGTTCCGCTACGCAGTTCCCAGTACTTCGGGTTGTTGGCGATCTCTTGTTCCAGCTCGTGGGCGACGCGGCCGTACTTTGTCATGTCGTTGGCGACGGCCTCTGAATGCCGGATGAAGGCCGACATCATCACATCGTTGTCGGCGCCAAGGTCGCGCCCGATCTGCTCGTTCATCTCCTTTCTCACCTTCGTGGCTGATGTGCCTGACGCAAATGCGAACACGCCGAGCAGCATGAGGTACTCGTTGTACTCCCGCATCTTGCGGATCTCGCCGGCCAGCTCACGGAGCCCGAACTGCGACATAAGCTCGGTCTTCATTGGCACCACGATGAACCTCGCGGCGCACAGGGCCAGCTCCAGCAGAAGCGGATTCTCAGGTGGGGTATCGATGATGATCAGCTGATATCGGTGTGCGATCCGCTGAAGACTGTCCGCGAGGGACAGAAGAACAGACGGCGCCGACTCCTGAGACATCATGTCCCCGGCTACCGCTGCACCAATGCGCCGTACGTACGGACCACCAGGAATGACATCAAGGTTGTCCCTCACGTTCTGGACAGGCGTGAGCGGTGCGCCGCCAGTGATGGCACCGAATAGGCCCCGACCGTGGTCATCAAGCTCGGTGTTGGCGAACCCCAGAATGTGCGCGATGTTCCCCTGACCGTTGAGGTCAATGATCAGGGTCGGGGCACCATCAGAGGCCACCAAAGCCCCGAGATTCGCCGTCGTTGTGGTCTTGCCAACGCCGCCCTTGCCGTTAGCAACCGCATATACGTGGCCCAGACGCGCCCATTCGATCGTCGGCACAGGCGCGGCCCAGGCGGTTACGCTTTCGGTCATGAAAGCCCCCTGGCCTGTTGAATTACGGATGACTGCCCACGCAGTGCGCCATCCGACGCGACAGCTCCGGGCACATTGCGGTTCATGGTCAGCAGAGTCTAGTGAGCCAAACAGGACACGCAGCGCCACGCCACGCCGGGTACGTCGCAGTGACCAAACTGTGACACACCACCTCGGCGCCCGCACGCGGCTCAGCACCGTCCCGAGCGGTGATGACCACTCCCCTACTCACAACCGGCACTATGGCGCCACACGTCCCTGCGGCCGTCCCAGTCGGGATGCAGCCGGGCACATGCGACCCAGCACAACTGCTCATGTGGATGCACCCGCGAGAGTCCACTTCTCATCAGTTTGCACACGCCACGCAATGCCGACCACGCGAACCACTGCCGCCCCCTGCAATGCGCTTGGCCTGCATGAAGATGGGTTTCAGAGCGTGAAGCCACGCGCGTTTCAGCGCACGGTTCACCGCCAGTGGCACTGCCTGACATGCCACCTGATGCAATGCCGTAGCACGTGCCAGGGCAAACACCACGATTCAGGCCAGAGGCGGCGCCGGTTGTATAGCCACGGCACATACCTGACAGTGTGCCTAGTGCAGTGCATCGCATATCGCCGCACCCCGTACGGTGATGCAAGCGCCAGAGAACGGTGTTACAACAACCGTGATCGCCATCGCGACAGAGGCTGCGCCCCCTACATGGGTGGATACGTCAGATGTACCTCGGTTATGCGGTTAGTGATGTGCACCGACGAGTGGTGAATACAGAGCAGCGGCATCTACTTCGAGCCGCACCTTTCCGCGGACTCTCGGCGTTGCTTGTGGATCTGGGTTTAAGCGGGTCTGTCCGACAGTTGGCGCCGCCGCCTGTCGCACGGCGTCGTGCGGTGTTGATCGAGGAGTGGTCTGCACGACTCCTGCTCATGCACACGCCTAGGCAGGGCAGCACGCCTGGTTAGCGACCCATGACCAGATGTGGTGACGAAGACTGCGCACCATGTGCACGGCAGTGGGGATTCGAGTGAGGGCACCAGCGATCCACACCGCCGGGGGCCTCGCATAGGTCCGACCGGTGCGCACCGCGATTCTTCTAACCTGAGGCTAAGCATGGGGTACTGCGGTGATGCACATGGCGGGCCATACTGTTCCGTCGGCGGCGTATATGGCGGCGCTCCAAGATCGCCCGCACACGCTCCGTAGGCGGTGACCTGGCCTTTTCGGATAAGTCGCCGACGGTCGCCGAGGCCGACAACATCTAGGAGGCGCCCACGTCCCCGCTGAGGCGATCCAGACCCATTTCCGCGCCCCTGACAAGCGCCGCACCAGGTTCTCGCCCCTACGGGCCATCTGGACCGTTTTCGCATGTCGCAGCGGTCGAACCGTGGAGCACGGCAGTGAGCGCACCGGAACAAACGGACTACCCGCTGAACGGGAGGGGACATCGCCCGCAGGTGACTTCTAGCGTGGGTCAGTCAAGGAGCTGGCATCGTCGGGGGTAAGCAGACGCCCGAGGATGTCTTGATAGTTCTCGGCTGCCTTCGCGAAGCCCGTCGCGGCGTCCCGATATTGGCCGGCGACCGACCGGTGCCGATCGGCGAGAGCGCGGTAGTCGTCGACCAAGGCGGCCGCATCATCGCTCGCGTGCTGGAACTCGCGGACTGCGCCGAGCAGGATCGCCTGGTTGGCCTGCAGCAGTCGGTTGGTTTCCTCTGTGGCAGCGGCGGCGGCCCGGGCACGCGCTTCACCCTCGCGGGCGTGGGCTTCTGCGGTTCGGGACTCCTCCAGCTCTCGTTGTAGCCGTGCGATGGCCTCGACGAGGTCGCTCGGATCCGGCGATCCCACTGGGAGCCCTGGCTGTGCCAGCTGATCGGCGTAGACGTAATAGGTGGGGCGTTTGCCGTCGAGCGTCGAACCGCCTTCGAGGTCACCGCTTTCGACTAGCCGTTTGACGGTCCGCCAGTCTTTTCCGAGCAGCTTTGCCGCCTGCGCCAAGGAGACGGTCGGGCGGATTGGGCGGGAGGGGGGCGTTGAGCTCACGCGGCCCCCTCGCTGCTCGATACGTTGTGCGGGCTCTCACTATAGCCGCTATCGGTCGGCTAGCCAGGGGCTGCCGACCTGCTGTTATGCTTTATTTTCCGACATTCGATGCGCATGTCGACACGCCGACTTCATTTCGCCTGCGCAGGCGCGGTACCCGCTACAGTGATTCATGTCGGTTAATCCGACATATGCGCACCTCAGAGCAGGCAGGGGTGGGACGGCGAACGGCGATTGGAGCGGATGATGGCGGAAAATACGGCACAGGCCACCACTCCTCGCCGGCGGCGCCCCGACTGGCGCAGCCGGGAGGTCCGCGCCAAGGAGAAGATAGTCGCCCGTCGCGTCAGCGAGGCGGACCACAAGGCACTCAAACAGTTCGCCGACGCCCACGGCACGAAGATCGCCGAGATGATCGCGCCGGCACTCGACGCTCTCATCGCACAGGCGCATGCGTTCTGTCAGGACGCTACTTCGCAGGAGTTGGCGCCGCAGGCCCGAGCGTCCTAACCCGCCAGGCGGCTACGCGGCGACGATTCGTCCGCCGAGCAATTCCGCGATCAGCTCGATCGCGTGCAGATCATCGCGTCCATCACCATGATCGGGCGGGCCGGTGGCCATTACGGCTTCCAGCCACGCCGAGTGCTCCAATTCGTCAGCTGGCGCGCTGGCCACGCCCGGTAGCCCCTCAGGAGTCTTCTCGGGTAGTTCGATGCCGTGCTGCTGTTCTCGATCGGCCAGCCAACACCTCCAGGCCGTCCTTTCCTCCCGGTGCTTAGTGACACGTTCTTCGCGTCTCAGCTGCAGTTGGTGCCTCGCGGCGATGTCGTCGAGTGCAGTATTGGCCGGCGCCACTTTCCCCCTGCCTGTCGCCGCGATGAGCCCGATGACCTGGAGGTCAGCGATCATGCTGTCGGCTGTGGCGCGGGGGAGTCCTGCAGCGGCATAAAGATCAGCTCGCGACGTCAGCCCGTGGTGGACCACCAGCTCGTAGATTCGGCGAAGATGGTGACCCACGACGATCCATGCATCGTGTACCGGTTCGACTCTGACTCGCTCCGCGGCGGCGGCAGTCCGGGTCACCACGTTCTGGCTGGTCAGCGCGTAGACGTCCGGTTCGGTTCCGATGTGCTTGCGCACCAAGATCAGGGGGGATCCAGGTCGATCCCTCAGATCAGCGAGGACCCTCCAGATGGTGTCTTCGCTCAGTAGTCCTGCGCTCAGCGACAACGTACGTCCACCTACGCCTACCAGCCACGTTCCCGCCCGTTGTTCTCCTGCCACCAGGGCATAGAACGCGACTCCTTGCAGCACCGAGTGCACGGTCCAGCGGTAGCGCTGGCCGGCGAATTCTCGGTCAGCCCAGGCAAGCGCATTAGCCAGCCAGGCCCGCAGAGGCTGGGGCCCCCGGTACCCCCTGTGCCCCCCCGGTGAGTTCTTACTCTTGTGCCGCGGGGGAGAGGATTTCAAGACGTTCTCGATCAGCCAGGTCGTGGCTTTGTCGACGTCGCGGGCCAGCGCCCCATCTGCCCGCGAGTGATACCGCCGATACGCGGCGCCCAGTCCGTGTTCCCACGGTCCACCCGGGGCGGTCATGGCGCGCAGACTGGCCAGGCTGTGCCCGCGGGCTACCGCCTGTGTGACGACCGACATGCGGGCTTCATGGTTGGACTGCCAGGTCGGCCGGGTGGGCGCGATAACGCCACGAGTGGCGTAAGCGACCACATCGGCGGGCATCGGGTCGCTTCGGAGGTAGGGGGCCGCGATGGTCTGGCATTCGCCGCTGCCGTGGAGATAGGCGCTGCGGTCACCGACATCGGCTGCGGTAGCAGAGCGTTGCGCTGGTACGCGGGCCTTGAACGCGCCGAGCAACATGCAGAGGCGGGGTAACAGGTCTGGCTCCGAGCGCGTGGTCATCGTTGCGACGGCGTCGTCCAGGGTCCCGACCAGCTGCCGGTAGCCACCTTCTCGGCAGGGGCTACCCGGCGGGGTCATGCACCCGGTCTCCGGGTTCGTGTTGGGCGTGATGTCGAGCGTGGGGAGCCGTGCGGCCAAAAGACGGACTAGGGGCACGATTTCGTCAACTGACGCGGAGGTCCCGATCGCGAGCGGGCACAGCAGGTGCCCGCCCCCACTAGTGGACCGGTCTGCGATGATGGCGCCACCACACTCGGTCAACCACGCCGCTGCAGCAGTCATGTCGGCCTCCACGGCCGCACTGCCATGACGTTTTGCATCGAAGTCGAGCCACAGCATGTCGGTGCGGCGATGGCTGTAGAGGTAGACCGCGGCAGGGCGCGCCGGGAGCCGGTCGGTACGTCTCGATGTGTCGCTGAACTTCCCGGTCTGCTTGCTGCACAACCGCATACGCGATCGGCCTGGCGCAGCGACCAGCGGAGTAAGACGTTTCCACACCAATCGAGCTGATGACGCAGTAGCAAGGTGGGGCGCGTCTGCGGCGGCCGCCGCCGTCATGGTCGGGCCGCCCGAGTGTGGTTGCGGGCAGCGCGATTCGGAAGCCGGCAGCCTTGTATGTGCGCAGGGTTGACTGCGCTATTGCGGCTCACACAGGTGTCCTTTATCCTGGAGCCAGCTGCTGGCCTTCACCGGCTAGTAACTGGCCCCAAAATCGGTCTCGGAGATTCGGTTGTGGCGGTCCCTAGAGAACCGAAGTTGGCCCTTCGGTTCAGATGTGCGAAATCCCCGCTTCGGCGGGGCTTTCGTCTTTTAGGGGACCAGCCCTTCCCGCATGGTGTCGCCACGCAGGGTGTGGTGTAACGGGGTAGATGTGCCTCCTGGGTCTCATGTTGTTGCAGCCGAGTTTGTCATGAGGTGGTCGGTTTAACCGACCAGACACGCCTGGTCACATCCAGGTTTTTCGCGACGGTGCGTCGAGCCGCTGCCGCCGCGTGCCCCGCGATGACCTCCCCTCGCACCGCCCGAGAATCGTGCGTTCGCAACCCGACCTCAAGAATCAGCACGGGCCGCGCACAAGGGCAGCGGCGCCGCGACACCGACTTTCTTCGGGCGTAGCTGCAGCAGCGGCAGCGTTGTTAGATCAGGTTAGCCGCCGGCGAACCCACCCGGGCTTCGGCAGGGTTCGACCTACTCACGCGATGCGACTCCTGTACTGAGCGCACCTTCCTGAAAGCAGCGAGGCATGACCGCAGTGGACAGCACGACCTTCATCGACGAGGAGCAGGACCAGTCTGGCCTCAACTCCCTGCCCACTAGCACGATGGCTTGGCTTGAACCGGAGGCCGATGGCAGCCCTCCCGATGTTGGCGCTCCGGCCCTGGTCCGGGCCAGTAGAGCAGTGGCAGTGGCGATCACCGCGGCCATCGCCATCTCCAGCTTTATCCTGTCGTTCGCCGCGCTCAGTGATCTCGCTCGGCGCACGGGCAGCTGGACTGGCTGGCTGCCCTTTTTGTGGCCCGGAATCGTTGATGGCGCAATCGTGTTGGCGACGATGGGCATCTTGGCGACGGCGGCGTACCCCGACCAGCGCAAGAACAGGCAGTTCTTCTGGGCCATGCTCGGCGTGGGTGCGCTAGTCAGCATCGGCGGCAACGCTCTCCACGCCATCCTCCCGGCCACAGCACCGCTGCCGACCGCGTTGGCGTTCGCCGTGGCGTGCGTGCCTCCCGCCGGAATTTTGGGCAGTACCCACGCGGTCCAGATCTTGTGGCGGTTCAACCCTTCCCGTGCCGCGAGCGCCCCGCAGCCGCGTCGCACCGTTGAGGTGCCGGCCCGGGCGGACCAGGACCGCGGCCAGCGGTGGCTGGCGTTGGCCCGCGAGATCCACCGCCGGGGCCGGTTGACCAACCACTCCGAAACCACGCTCAGTCAGGCGTTGTGGCGGCTGTTCGAGGTGCGCCCAGAGATGTCGCTACGTGCCATCGGCGAGGAGGTCGGTGTGGGCCACCACGATGTCATCGCCCGCATCCGCCAGAGCGCTACTGAGGTGGTACGCGAGCATCCGGAGTTAGTTCCTATGCCCGTAGCTATCGGGGGTCAGCCGGGCTTAGCGTCATAGATAGCAGCGACGTGGTGAACAGAGAGGACGTCCGCTCGTGACTTTTGGCCTTCCGAGTCTTCCCAACATTGTGCAGGACGTGCTCGAACCGGCGGTCGAGAACGCCGTCAAGGTAGTGACCGCGGTGGGTCGCGTATTCGCCGACGACGATCATCCACCGTCCCAGACCCCGTTGCAGCGCACCAACACTGCGCTCTACGGGCCCGGCGGGCCGCCGGCCGCACCCCCGCCAGCTCCGGCCCCGCCACCGGGCAACGCGGGCGGACTGAACGACGGTGCGGCCAACGCTGGCGACCAGCACAACAAGAACGTCGACGGCGCGGCCCTCACCGATGACAAGCTGGCCACGCTACTCAAGCAGATTTTCGAGTCGAATCAGCAGGCCCGTGACAAGGTCAACGCGATCCTGGCCGACATTCAGGCCAAGTCCAAGCAGATCGCCCCGGAGATGGGCGACCCGGCCTCGGTGATGGCGTTCCAGAAGTACATGGATCAGAAGTTCGGCGAAATCCAGAAGCTACTCAGCGATTCGCAGGTCGACGCCAAGACGCAGGCAGCCATCATGGATGCCCTGGGCCAGGAGTACCGCACCAACGGTCCCAAATCTGGTGGGGGAGACAAAGACTCCTCCGGCGCGGGCGGATCCGGTGGAGACTCCTCAGGCGGAGGCGGGGGCGGCGACGCCGCGCCACCGCTGGCCGACGCCGGAGGCGGCGCGGGTGCACCGGCAGATCCTGGTGCTGGCGGCGACCCGCTGAACGATCCACTGGCCGGTATGGGTCCGATGGGCATGGGGGGCATGGATCCGATGTCGTCGTTGGCCGGGCTGGGCTCGGCGCTGCCAGGCATGCTCGGGGGTCTCGGCGGTGGGGGATCCCCGCTGGATTCCCTGGGCGGTGCTCTTGGTGGCCTAGGCTCCGCCCTGCCGGGTCTGGCCTCCCAGTTCGGGGACAAGACCGGACAGGACCAGAACGGCCCGGACGACAAGTTCTCCGACACCAAGGGTGAGGGCAAGGGTGACAAGCCCGAAGACACGCAGTTCAAGGACGATGGGGGCAAGACTGACGACGCCGGCAAGCCCGACCCCGGCAAAACCGACACCAAGAGCCCGGCCGACCCGGCCCCCGCAGAGCCGGTGGGCACCACCGCGGCGGCTGCCGCACCGGCAGCGGCCCCGGCGGCCCACACGGTCTCGCTGCCGGACGGAACTTCGGTAACAGTTCCTGATGACCAGCGCGAAGCGGCCTTGAAGGCCGTGCTGGAGGGCAAGTCGGTGAGCGCGGCTTACGGTGATCAGATCGCCCCGGCAGGCTCACCGGTGATGAACCCGGTCGACCGCAACAGCCTGCGCCCCGGCGATTACGCCCAGTTCGAGGCCAAACCCGCGGTGATGTATATGGGCAATGGCAAGATTTGGCTAGATGGCCAGCTCAAACCTGTCTCGGCGCTGCCCAGCTCGCCGGACTTCTTAGGCTGGACCGGACCGCCGGCAGCCGGGGGCGGGACGCAGGCGAGCGTGCCGGCGCCAGCAACCGGCACACCGGCGTCAGCTTCGGTTACCGCGGCGCCGCCGACCGGTAACCACACGGCATAGGGGAGCCCGCAGGATGCAGTCAGAAGCCGAGACGCAGGAACGTACCTACGTCGAGACCGCGCGCACCGGGGCGCTGCTGGTGGAGCTGGACGCCACTGGTGGTGTGGTGCGGGTGCAGCTCGAGCCGGAGGTCAACGCCACCTGGTCGGCAGAGACCCTGTCGGAGCGCCTGATGCATCTGCATCGGCTGGCGCTCATGCGGGCCCGCTTCGCCCAGCGGCAGCGTATGAACGAACTCGGTGCTGATATGCCGCCGGACGACACTTATCCCAGTGAGTCCGAGATCGCCGCCTATCGCGCCCGATATTTGGATTTTTAGGGCCGCGCTAACCGCCGGACACTGGGGTTACGCTGGGCAAACAAACCCGTTGAGTGAAAGGACTGGACCATGGCCAACCGGTTGACGGTGGACTTCGAGGCATGGGAGGACCACGCCTCCTGGTGGGACAACGAAAGTGCGGAAGCAGCTCGGCGCATGGCCGCTGACCCTGACACCCTCGAATCTGCCCGACACGCCTTCGGCAAGATCGGCTCGTCGACAGTGGGGCAGGCCTACGCCGACACCTTGGCCGCCCGCCATGACCTCGGCCAGCGACTGGCGGCCAACGCCCAGGCCGTGGCCCACCACATCCGCCGTGATCTGCAGACCTACGCCGATCAGGAGCATGAGAATCAGCAGACGCTGCGAACGTAGATCTAGGTTCCTTCATGGCTAGTAGCGCAAATCTCTTCATCGACCCCGACGGTGTCCGCGCCGCCGGGGCTGGCCTGTCCGGGGCCAGCTCCGCGGCGGCAGCATCCCCGCCGGCAGTCACGCCGTGCGCGGCGGACTCGACCTCGGTGAAGATCGCCTACGCGCTATCGGCGTCGATCAGTGAGCTGGTCAACGCCACCGCGGCGGTCAATCACAAGACCGCCCAAGCCGGATCACGGATGAACAGCAACGCCACCACCTACGAGGAGCAGGAGCAGGCCAACGCCGCGTCCCTGGCCAGCCGATCCCGGGGACGCGCCCCCTCCGTCCCGATCGGTGACCCCCCGTCGATCGGCGATCCACCAATGGTGGCGCCTCCGATTCCGACTCCGGGTGTGCAGCCGACGTCCGGCAAGGAGATCGCCGCCCTCGTGCACGGCGGTCCCGGTCCAGAAGCCCTAGAGACCGCCGCGCAGGCGTTGAATGCCCATGCCGCTCAACTGGACTCGGCCGCACAATCGGTACGCTCAGCCCGCTGGACCAGTGAGCAGAACTGGGACTCTACGGCCGCAGCACAGGCCAGCACACACTTGGCCGCGCTGGAGTCGACCTACTCTCGCCACGCCGATCAATCGCGCGCCCTGTCACGCGATGCGACAGTGCAGGCCAACAACTTTCGCCAGGCCCGCGCCAACATCCCCACCCCGGAGCACTTCACCGATTTGGAACAGCGTCTACGGGCGGCGGCTGCGGCGAACGCCAACAGCGGAGGCCGCTACACCGCCACGGTCACCCAACTGCAGACCGCTTTGGCTGCGGCACACCAGCAAGCGGTCAGCAGCTATGGCACCTACACCGCCGGCGGGCAGCTGCAAGCCAAGCCCCTGGAGCCGGGCGTCGCAACCACTACACCTGCTGGGGCGCCCGGACACGGGCAGCCAGGCTCAGCACCTGGGACCGAAGAGGGATCTGAGCCCGGTACCGGTGACGCCTTGGGCGGCGGCACGGGTCCGGCCGGCGACGCCCTGGGCGCGCTGGGTGATCCTGCCGGCGGCGGAGACCTGATGCAGACGCTGTTGCCTACGGTGTTCGGTGTGGTGGCCGGCGCGGCGGGCGGCCTGCTCGGGGCGCTCAGCGGCGCCGCGGAGAAAGTTCAGCAGACCGGCACCCAGCTCGTCGGTGGACTGGCTCAGGGCGGCGCCTCGGCGCTACAAGGGCTCGCAGGCGGGCAACCCGGTGGGTCGGACCCGTCCTTGGGTGAGGGCAGCGGCCCGGGAGACCTCGGGCTGGGCGGGGGCGGGGGCGGCTCCGAGCCAGGGGATACCGAACCCGCTTCGGCCGGGGATGGGCCCCTTGCCGCCGCGCCGGCTTCGGCGGCGGCCGCCCCGGCCGCCGCGCCGGCTCCTACAGTCGGAACGGGCGCTCCATCGCTGAGCGGCTCCGGCACCGGTGCTGGGATGGGTACACCCATGGGTGGCATGATGCCGCCGATGATGGGTGGGCCCGGCCGCGGCGGCGGAGGTGGTGAGGACGACAAGCGACTCTATGAAGAGAAGCGGCTGCGCCCAACGACCCCACCGAATGCCGAGCCGGTCAAAGGCAGGGTCGAGGCACGCGAATCACGTTCTGAGAGAAGAGATAAGCAGACATGACGCTGACCGACGATCAGTACGTCGCCCAGGCCGAGGCCGCGTTGGCGCACATGCGCGCCCGCAACAAAGCCTTCCTCGACGCCGTGGAGGGAATCAACATCCCATCTCTGCACGACGACGTGCGCGCGCGCTTCGACAGCAACGGCGACCTCATCGACCTCGACATCGCACCCGAGGCGATGAGCACCTACACCAACGTTGAACTCGAAGAACTCATCACCGCTGTGCTGCGCGAAACCCGCAAGCAGCTCACCGAACACATGCACGGACTGTTCGTGACCTATCTGGTTCCCACCGATCCACGGTTCGACCCCGACGTCACCGGTGAGCGGTATATCGCGCCGCCACCACCTGACGCCTAACTGTCCCGCCCCGTGAAATAGCTCTGCGCGCAGACGATCCGAGAAACCCAACAATCCACCGATGCCGCTGTCCCAGTCAGACGCCTGGAGCGTATAGAGCCTGATCTTGATGGTGTTTACGCCGAAAGTTCCTAACGCCGAAATGATGCTTGCCCGCTGGGGTATTCCGCGTGTCGTGATTGATGCGGGCGTCAACGATGACGATTCACCCCACGGCATCCTCTTCGCGCGGATCACCGACGCCGTGAGACAGCACGTCTGACGGCGCTCTACCGGCGGCAGAAAGTTGCGGGACAGCCCGCCAGGGGCGCGGCGTTCTGCAGCCGCATCCCGTGCGGGTCACTCCTTGCTGGTGAAATAGACTGGGGTGTAACCAGATTGGCGCGCCAGTGGCAAGCGTGCGAAGCGCGCGGCAGCCCGTAGTTGTGACCCGGGGTCATCAGTGGTGGCCCCGCACGCGCGCGACGAGCTCGGCGCGGGCCTGGCGCTCGGCCTCGGCGGCGGCCGTCCGCTTGCGCGCAGCCCGGGCGGCGATCTCGGCCGCCACCTGCTGCGCTGCTCGATGTGCTGGCTTACCCAGCCTGTTTTGGGGGTCGGGGAGCAGATTCTCGAAATCCGGCGCTAAGGATTTACGGCAGATAGTAGCGTACTATCTGCCGTAACTCGTGAGTCGTCCTGCCGCGATGGTCGTTCCGGAGATGGGCGACTCCGGAAACTATCTGCCGTAGTGCTGAAGGGCGGTCGGGGTGGGATCGGTGAGCTCGCTACCGGCGCGGGCCGCCGGGATCCGGCTGGCGGACGCGACGCGGACCTTTCTGGGCACGATCGCGGCGGTGAACACCCGCCGCGCCTACGCCTCGGCGTTGGATCGGATGGTGCGCGACTTCGGCGCGGACGGCGATGTCGGGTTGTTGAACCCGGATCGGGTGTCGGGGTGGTTCGACTACGTGTGGGGCGACAAGGCCCCCAAGACCTACAACCTCCGGCTGACCGCGGTGTCGGCGGCGTGCGCCTACTGACGCGATCAACAGTGGCTGACCGGCGATCCGGTGTCGCGCCTGCGGGCGCGGCCGAGTGCGCCGGACAACAGCAAGGCGATGACCGCCGCCGAGGTTGCGGAGCTGCTGGGCATGGACGCGGCCCTGCGCGAGCGGGTGTTCTGGTCGATGCTGTATGAGTCCGCCGCGCGGGCGGAGGAGATCCTGAATCTCGACATCGAGGACCTGGACACCGTGAACCGATGCGCCACGGTCACCCGCAAGGGCGGCGCCCGCGAGGTGATCTATTGGCAGACCGGCACCGCACGGCCGCTGCCCCGGCTGATCGCCGGACGGAAGTCCGGGCCGCTGTTCCTGACCGACCGCAAAGCCAAGCCGTCGGTCGCCAAGACCGACACCGACAACTCGACCGGCCGCGCCCGACTTTCCTACCGCCGCGCCGCGACGCTCCTCGAGGAGCACACCGAAGGGATGCGACGCGGACCGTTCACGCTGCACCAGCTGCGGCACTCGCGACTGACCCACGCCGCAGAGAAGGGCGCTTCCACGCCGATGCTGATGGCGTTGAGCGGACACACCTCGGTGCGCAGCCTGGTCAAATACGCGAAGGTCTCCGCCGAGGCGCTGGGGCGCTGGCAGGCCGAGACCGATCCCGCTGCGCGGCGGCGCTCCCGCTGAATCTCTCAGTAGCTGACGGTGACGAGTTCCGGCGCGTGTCTGCGTATCTTGTTCAGCACCTTGACTGTTCGGCCCGAGCGCATCTGCTCGAGGGGGGCCGAAAGAGACCAATCAAGTGCGGCACCGTCGATGGGTGTGGTCTTCCGCGTCCGGGAACTCATAGCCGCTGCCGGGCGTGCGTGGTCGTGGTGTTTGTCGGATCCGGCGGGGGCACGGCCGAGAGTAGGGCCGTGAGGTCGCGCGAGACCTCGCCGGGGTTGGAACAGCCGTGGGAGATGAGCGCGCGGGAGCGCGGCTTCGGTCAGGCCGTATCGGATATGGACGGCGTCGTGGTTCCCGGGAACTCGAATGTGCCGGAGTCGTCCGTCGGTCTACGTGCGTTGCGCGGAGTCGTCCCGAATCTCACTGCGGAGAACGTGTTTGAGGATCTTGCCGGAAGGGTTGCGCGGGATGTCACGGACGATCAGATCGCGCGGCAGTTTGTAGTCCGCGACGTATTCGGCGGCGTACGTCCGCAGCTCCTCGAGGGTCACCTCGCGACCGGGAACCGGGGTCACGATCGCGACGATGGTCTCCCCGAATGTGGCGTGGTCCAGGCCGACGACGGCAACGTCCTGGACGTCGGGGTGCCCCGCGAGGGCGTTCTCGACCTCGATCGAGTAGACGTTGCGGCCGCCGGTGATGATCATGTCCTTGAGCCGGTCGACGATCGTGATGAAACCGTCGGCGTCGCGGACGGCGAGGTCCCCGGTGTGCAGCCACCCGTCTCGGATGGTCTCGGCGGTGGCCTCGGGCTTGTTCCAGTAGCCCTTCATGATGGTCTCGCCGCGCAGGATGATCTCGCCGGTCATCCCCGTCGGGACATCGTTGCCATCCGGATCGACCAGCCGGAACTCGGCATTCGTGATCGGCCAGCGTCCCGTCGCATCGGGACGGACGGCGACCTCGTCAGGCGTGGAGTAGATGCCGGTGGGGCCACCCTCGGTCGGCCCGCACAGCTGGAAGAAGCCGACGTCCGGGAAGGTCGTCACGAGTTTCGCGACCGCAGTCGGCGGCATCGGTGCCGCCCCGAAGAAGCCGAGCCGCCAGTGCGAGAGGTCGCGCCGCTCGAGGTCGGGGACCGTCAACATCATCTGATACATGGTGGGAACACCGAGGAAGACGGTGATCCGGTATCGCTCGATCGAGGGCGTCGAGGACGGCGGCGGGCTCGAATGCCGGCAACACGACGTGGGTGGTGCCCATCGAGAAGCCGCTGAGCACGAACAGCACCAGTTCGGCGCAGTGGTACATCGGTGCCACGTGCAGGTTCCGGTCGAAGGAGTTGACGCCGAGCGAGGACACCGCGTGGCCGACCCACAGCAGCCGGTGGTGATCGAACAGCGCACCCTTCGGTTTCCCGGTGGTGCCGGAGGTGTAGATGATCATGCAGTCGTCGTCCTCGCGCACCTCGACCTGTGGGTCGCTGTCCGGCATGGAGGACGCCAGCTGGACGAAATCGTCGAAGCCGTCCGCGCCGTCCAGCGAAAGCGCCGGGGCAGCGGGCGCCTGCTCCAGCTTGGCCAGGTCCCGCACCGCCGCGACGGTGTCCCCACCGAACAGCAGCACCGACGCGCCGGAGTCCTCGAGCAGATACGCCAGCTCCCGGGCCGTGGACCGCGGGTTGAACGGGGAGACGATCGCGCCGACCTTGAACGCGCCGTACAGCGCGAGGAGGAAGCGGTCGGAGTTCGGCGACAGCACCGCCACGCGGTCGCCCTTCTGCACGCCGAGGGACAGCAGCGCGTTGGCGTACTGGTTGATTTCCCGGTCGAGCTGCCCGTAGCTGCGCTCGACGCCCTCGAAGATCAGCGCGGGCCGGTCCGGGTGGCGGCGTGCGTTCAATGTCAGTTGTCCACCAAGGGTTGCCATGATTCTCCTATGATCGGCGGGTGGTCTGCTAAGCAAATGTGGGGGGACGTTTGGTGAGGACGGCGTCGGCGCCCTCGGCGAAATCCGGTGTGCCGATGAGTTCGATCTGTCCGGCTCGTTCACGCTCGAGGGCGTGGTCGAGGTGGCCCAGGGTGGACGCGGCGAGCGCCCGTCTGGTCAGTTCGAGGGCGCGCCGCGGCCCGGCTCCCAGCGTGCCGGCGACGGCCTCGACATGGGCCGCGAGCTGGTCATCCGGCAGGATCCGGGCCACCAAGCCGGTCTGGGCGGCGTCGGTGGCGGAAAGCCGCTGCCCGAGCAGCGCTAATTCTGTAGCCCGCGCCCGGCCGATCGCCGCGGCGACGAGCGCGGTCGCGCCGCCGTCGGGCATCAGCCCGATGCTGGTGAACGACAACAGGAAATACGCGCTTTCGGCGGCGTAGGTGAGGTCTGCGGCGCAGGCGAGCGCCACTCCGTACCCGACCGCGGGGCCGTTGACGGCGGCGATGACGGGGACCGGCGCGGAGACGATGCCGCGGATCACCCGGTTCGCGGCGTCCATCACCACCTCGGGTTCCTCGCCCGTCACCGCGGTCAGATCCGCTCCCGTGCAGAAGGCTCTTCCCGCGCCGGTGAGCACGATCGCGCGGGCACCGGTCGCTTCCGCCCCGCTGATCGCGGTGTCGAGTGCGACCAGGTCGTCGACGCCGAGGGCGTTCATGCGGCCGGGCCGGTCGATCGTGATGTGAAGCAGGCGGCCGGTGCGGACGGTCCGGATAGCGGTCGGGGTCATCGGATCAGCCGAGCCGCTCGATGATGGTGACGTTGGCTTGTCCGCCGCCCTCGCACATGGTCTGCAACCCGTAGCGTCCGCCGGAGCGTTCGAGTTCGTGCAGCATGGTGGTCATCAGCCGGGTGCCGGTGGCGCCGATCGGGTGGCCGAGAGCGATGGCGCCGCCGTTGGGGTTCACCCGCTCCGGGTCGGCGCCGGTCTCCTGCAACCACGCCATCACGACCGGGGCGAACGCCTCGTTGACCTCGAACACGTCGAAGTCGTCGATGCGCATGCCGGTCCGCTCGAGTGCCCGTTCGGTGGCGGGGATCGGTGCGGCGAGCATCATGACCGGATCGGCGCCGAGCACGGTCAGGTGATGGATCCGGGCCCGCGGAGCCAGGTCGTGGCGGCGTACCGCCTCGGCGGAGGCGATGAGCATGCCCGAGGCGCCGTCGGAGATCTGGCTGGCGACCGCGGCGCTCAAGCGCCCCCCCGGCGTGAGGCTCGGCAGGGCGGCCATCTTCTCCGGTGTGGTGTCGGCGCGCGGTCCTTCGTCGGTCGTCATCTGCTGGTAGGGGAGGATCTCGGCGGCGAAGCGTCCGCCGGCGATCGCCTGCAGCGCCCGGCGGTGGCTTTCCAGGGCGTACTGCTCCATCGCCTCCCGGTCGATTCCCCACTTTTCGGCGATCATCTCGGCGCCGCGGAACTGCGAGATCGTCTCGTCCCCGTAGCGGGCCCGCCACCTCGTCGAGCCCGAGTAGGGGTCGCGCACGCCGAACGCCTCGCCCGCGGTGACCGACGACATCAGTGGGATCTGGCTCATGTTCTGCACCCCGCCCGCGACGATGAGGTCGGCGGTGCCGCTCATCACGGCCTGCGCGGCGAAATGTACAGCCTGTTGCGAGGATCCGCACTGGCGGTCGATGGTCACGCCGGGCACTGTCTCGGGCAGGCCCGCAGCGAGGGCCGCGGTGCGGGCGATATCGCCCGCCTGCGGACCGATGTTGTCCAGGCAGCCGAGGATCACGTCGTCGACCGACGCGGGGTCGACACCGTTGCGTTCGACGAGTGCGCCGATCACATGGGCCGCGAGGTCGACCGGGTGTGCGGCGGCCAGTGCGCCGCGGCGGCGGCCTACCGGGGTGCGTGCCGCGTCGATGATGTATGCCTCTGGCATTGATGTCTCCGAATCGTCGTCTCAGGTGGTCGATGGTTGACGTGTGCGCGAGTGCAGGTAGGCGTCGAGCAGGACGGTCAGCACGACGCGGCCTTCGCTGTCGACCACGGTGCTCTCGGTGGTGACGAGGGCGCGTGCCCGGTCGTCGAACTGGATGTCGTCGATGACGACGGTGCCGGTCAGCACGTCTCCTGGACGCACGGGACGGCGGAACCGCAGATCTCGGATGCCGCGCCCGGCAATGGCCGCCCAGCTGTGCCCCACTGCGTCGAATGTCAGCCGTTGCAGGATCGCCAACGTGTGGATTCCACTGGCGATCAGGCCACCGAACTGGCCGTCCTGCGCCGCCGCCCGGTCGATGTGAAACCACTGGGGATCCCAGTGGGTGGCGAAGTCGACGAGTTCGGCCTCGGTCACCGTGTGTGAGCCCAAGTCGAAACGCTGGCCGATGCCCAGGTCCTCGGCGTATACAAGGCGTGTGTGCTCATGGTGCGATCCCACCTGCACGCCGACGGGTTTCACCGCGGCGCCATGCGGATCGCGCCGTCGAGGCGGATGGTTTCGCCGTTGAGCATCGGGTTGGTCACGATCGCCTCGACCAGCTGCGCGTACTCGGCGGGGTCGCCGAGCCGGTTCGGGTGCGGCACCTGCTGTCCCAGCGAAATCTGAGCCGCCTCGGGCAGCGTGCCCAGCAGCGGGGTCTTGAACAGGCCGGGCGCGATGGTGTTCACCCGGATCAGCAGCGACGCCAGGTCGCGGGCGATCGGCAGGGTGGCGCCGACGATCCCGCCCTTCGATGCCGAGTACGCGGCCTGTCCGATCTGCCCGTCGAAGGCCGCGACCGAGGCGGTGTTGACGATCACGCCGCGCTCGCCGTCGACGGGCTCGTTCTGCGACATCGCGTGCGCGGCGAGGCGGATGACGTTGAAGGTTCCGGTCAGGTTGACCTTGACGATCTTCTCGAATTCGGCCAGCGGGAACGGTCCGTTCTTACCGACGGTCTTGACGGCGTTGCCGATGCCGGCGCAGTTCACGGTGATTCGCAGTGAGGACTCCGCGTTGGCGCGCTCGACCGCCTCGGTGACCGCGGCCTCGTCGGTGACATCCGCCGGAGCGAATTCCACGGTGTCGCCGAGAGCAGCCAGCGCATCCGTGTTCGCGGTGGGCAGGTCGACGGCGATTACCCGGGCGCCCGACTTGGCGAGGGCGGTGACGGTGGCCAGTCCGAGGCCCGAGGCTCCGCCGGTGACGAGTGCGTTGGTTCCGGTGATATGCATGAATACTCCTGACGAAATAGGTTGAGAACATCGGGTTTTTGACAAAGTGAGGTGTGACTGACGCAGTGGTGTCACTGCGCGAAGGTCAACCTCATAAGGCGCGGCCGATGAGTTCCTTCATGATCTCGTTGGTGCCGCCGTAGATCTTCTGCACGCGGGAAGCGGCGTACATCTGCGCGATCGGGTACTCCATCATGTAGCCGTAGCCACCGAAGACCTGCAGGCAGCGGTCGACGATCTCGCACTGCTTGTCGCTGCCCCACAGCTTGGCCATCGACGCGGTCGCCGCGTCGAGGGTGCCGTCGAGGTGACGCTGGATGCAGTGGTCCATCAGGGTCTTGCCGGCCAGCACGTCGGTCTTGCACTCGGCGAGTACGAACTTCGTGTTCTGGAAGTTCAGGATCGGCTTGCCGAAGGCGTGACGTTCCTTGGCGTACCTGATGCTCTCCGCCACCGCGGCCTCGGCCACCGCGACACCGCCGACACCGAGGATCAGCCGCTCACGCTGCAGCTGACCCATCAGCTGGTAGAAGCCCTGCCCCTCGACGCCGCCGAGCAGATTCGCTGCCGGCACCCGCATGTCGGTGAACGACAACTCGCGGGTGTCCTGGCCGTGCTGGCCGATCTTGTCCAGCACCCGCCCACGCTCGAACCCCGGAAGATTCTCCGTCTCCGCGACGAGCAGCGAGATACCCTTGGAACCTTGGCTCGGGTCCGTTTTGGCGACGATGACGAGCAGGTCGCAGTGCGACGCGTTCGAGATGAACGTCTTCGAGCCGTTGATCACGTAGTGGCCGCCGTCGCGAACCGCGGTGGTCCGTACGGCCTGCAGGTCCGAGCCGGTGCCGGGTTCGGTCATCGCAATGGCGAGGACGCTCTCACCGCTCGCACATTTCGATAGCCAGCGCTTCTTCTGGTCCTCGGTGGCATAGGCGGCGATGTAGTGCGCGACGATCGTCGAGTGCACGGCGAAGCCGAACGCGGTGTCGTGGGCGTAGGCGATCTCCTGCTGCACGATCGCCTCGTGGCCGAAGTTGCCGCCCCCGCCGCCGTATTCTTCGGCGATGTCGAGGCACAGCAGTCCCGCGGCGCCGGCCTTGGTCCAGAACTCGCGGTCGACCTGGTGCTGCGCGGCCCAACGGTCCTGGTTCGGGGTGGCTTCCTTGCGGAAGAACTCGGCGGCGTGCTTACGCAGCAGCGCCTGATCGTCGGTCTCCCACGGGGAGCGGTAATCGGGGAACAGCTCGCTCATGATCGGTCCTACTTTCCGGTGAATTCGGGGGCGCGCTTGGCGAGGAACGCGGCCTGGCCCTCGCGGCTGTCGGCGGAATGGATGGCAACGTGAAAGTTGCGCTTCTCGTGCTCGAGTCCTTGCGCCAGAGAGGTTTCCAGGGCCTGGAGGGCGGCATCCTTGGCCAGCGCCACCGCGAGCGGTGAGTTGGCGGCGATCCGCTGCGCCATGGCGACCGCCGCTTCGAGGGCGGTGCCGTCCGGGACGGTCTCGGCGACGATGCCGGCCGCGCACGCCCGCTGTGCGGACAGGAAGTCGCCGGTGAGCAGTAGGGCCATCGCCTTGGACTTGCCGACGGCCTGAATCAGGCGCTGGGTTCCGCCGCCGCCCGGGATCACGCCGAGCTTCACCTCCGGGACACCGAACTTGGCGGATTCGCCGGCGATGACGATGTCGCAGGCAAGCGCCAACTCGCAGCCGCCGCCGAGTGCGAGGCCCTCGACCGCAGCGAGGACCGGCTTCGGGAATCGGCCCAGGTCGGCCCAGATGGTGCCGCCCAGCGCGGCTCGATCGCCGAGCAGCGACTGGTCGCGAATGGCGTCGAAATTGGTGATGTCGGCTCCGGCGCAGAAGATCCCGCCGGCGCCGGTGAGCACGATGGCACGGATCTCGTCGTCGTGCCGAGCCGCGACGAGCTCGGTGTTCAAGGCGGTGAGCACCGCCTCGTTCAGACTGTTGCGAGCCTTGGGCCGGTTGATCTCCAGGATCAGGAGGTGGCTGTCGCGGGCCGTGCGTAGCGGGGCGTTGTCGGGGTTCATCGGACGTCCTCGTAGACGTTGGTGTGCGCGGCGCGCATGGCCTTCTTGTCGAGCTTGCCGACGCTGGTGCGGGGCAGCTGGTCCAGATACAGGACGGTCTCGGGCAATTGCCATTTGGCGAATGCATCGGCGAGCAATTCGTGGATCTCCGACAGTGGAAGTTCCTGCCCGTCGGTCGTCACGACGAGTGCTACTGGACGCTCCTGCCACTTCGGGTGCGGGACGCCGATGACGGCCGCCTCGGCGATCTTCGGATGGGCAACGAGTGCGTTCTCCATGTCGATGGAGGAAATCCATTCGCCACCCGACTTGACCACGTCCTTGATCCGGTCGGTGATCTTCAAGTAACCATTCGGGTCGATGGTCCCGACATCGCCGCTACGCCAATACCCGTCGAGGAACTTGTCGGCGTCGTCGTCGAGCTTGTGATAGCGCTCGATGATCCACGGTCCGCGCAGCAGCACTTCACCCTGACTCGTGCCGTCGTGCGGGAGATCGTTGCCTTCCGCGTCGACGATCCGGATGTCGATGCCGTTGACCGGCAAACCCTGCTTACGCTTGAGATCCCACTTCTCCTCGTCCGAGATCACACCGCGCAGCGAGGGCTTCAGTCCCCGGTTCACCGCGACCAGAGGGGTGGTCTCGGTGGCGCCGTAGGCGTGGATGACGTCGGCTCCAGTGATGTCGTGGAAGTCGCGCATCAGCGACAGCGGCGGCTCGGTGGCACCGGACAGCAGCCGCGCGCGGGAGAAGTCCGGTGCGACCGCAAGCGTCTTGATGTAGTTCATCATGGGCTGGAAGATCGCCGGCGCACCGTTTGCGACGGTGACTTGCTCCGCGATCATCGCGTCCACGAGGACGGATGTGTCCTCGGCGATGTAGCGACCGGGCAGCACGATTTTTGCGGCACTGTAGGCGGCCGCCTGGGGTAGGCCCCAGCCCTGGCCGTGGAACATCGGCGTGATGAGCATGACGGCATCGTCGCTGCTCATCCCGAGTCCGGCGACCTCGGCGAGGGTGTGCAGGTAGATGCCGCGATGCGAGTAGTAGATGCCCTTGGGCCTGCCGGTGGTGCCGGTGGTGTAACACGCGCTGTAGGAGGAGGTTTCGTCGATGACCGGCCAGTCGATCTCCGGGCCGGCGTCCGCGAGCAGGTCCTCCCAGTGCACCGCGTGCGGGAGCGTGGTGGTGATGTCGGCCAGCGGCTTATCGGTCATCACCACCCACGTCTTCACGTTCGGCGTATGCGGTGCCAGCGCCTCGGCAACCGGAAGCAGCGACTCGTCGATGAGGACCACCGATGCATCACTGTGTCCGGTGACGTAAGCGAGATCCTCTGGCGCCAAACGCAGGTTCATCTGCAACATCACGGCAGCGAGGCCGGGAATCGCCCAGTACAGCTCGTAGTGCCGCTTGCTGTTCCAGTCGAGGATCCCGACCACATCGCCCGGCCCGACGCCGATCGAGCGAAGTGCATTGGCACTTCGTTGGATTCGCGCGTAGGCATCGGCGTAGGTGTACCGGTCCCAGCCGCCGTCCGCGGTGCGGTACACGATCTCCTGCTCGGGATAGGTGCGCGCGGCGTGCCGGATGATGGTGGTGGTGTTGAGTTGATAGTGGTCGCCGTGGGTGGAGGGCAGGCCCCTCACGATCTCGTGGCTCATGACGTCCTCAGATGCGTTCGATGATGGTGGCGTTCGCGGTGCCGGTGGCCTCGCAGACGGTCTGCAAGCCGAACCTCTTGCCGGAGCGTTCGAGTTCGCAGAGCAGGTCGGTGAGCATCCGGGCTCCGGTCGAGCCCAGCGGGTGGCCGAGGGCGACGGAGCCGCCGTTGACGTTCAGCTTGTCGTCCGGGACGCCGAATTCCCGTTGGAAGATCAGCGGCACACCGGCGAAGGCCTCGTTGACCTCGAACAGGTCGATCTCCTCGACGGCCAACCCGCTTCGGCCGAGCGCCTTGTGGGCGGCGTCGAGGATCGCGGTGAACTGGATGATCGGGTCGGCGGCGGCGACCGACAGCGCGCGGAACCGGGCGCGTGGGATGAGGCCGTTGCGCTCGGCGTACTCGCGGTCGGCGATCAGCAGCGCGGCCGCGCCGTCGCTGATCTGCGAGGAGTTGGCCGCCGTGGTCCGCCCGTCGGCGCCGAACACGGCTTTCAGGCTCGCCATCTTGGCGGGGTCGATGTGCTCGCGGATGCCCTCGTCCGAGTCGATGACCGGACCGGTCGGGTCGTCGGGGTCGGCGGTGATCGGCACCATCTGGTCGCGGAACTTCCCGGCCCGCGTCGCGGCGTGCGCCCGCTCGTGGCTGCGAGCGCTGAACGCGTCCAACGCCGCTCGGCTCAGGTCGAACCTCTCGTTCATCAGCTCCGACGACGGGCCCTGCGCCATCAGCCCACCGTCGTAGCGGTCGAGTTCGCGCGGGCTGTACTGCGGGCCGAGCGGCGCGCCGGGCAGGAACGCCGGAGGCATCGGCACCCGTGACATCGACTCGACGCCGCAGGCGATCACCAGGTCGTGGGAACCCGCCATCACCGCCTGGGCGGCGAAGCTGACCGCCTGCTGCCCTGAACCGCACTGGCGGTCGATCGTCACCGCGGGGACCGACTCGGGCAGCCCGGCGGCGAGCACCGCGTGGCGGCCGAGATTGCCCGACTGGACATCGTGCTGGATGACGCAGCCGGTGATGACGTCCTCGATCGCGGCGGGGTCGACGCCGGCGCGGGCCACAAGCTCCCGCAGCGTCTGCCCGAGCAGGTCCACCGGATGCCATGCGCTGAGGATCCCTCCGCGACGGCCGACCGGGGTCCGGACCGCGCCGACGATAACGGCCTCGCGAACACTCATGACAAAGCTCCTTGTGCTGAATTACGGGGTGCCGAATCGCGGATTCCGATCAGGGGAATGTCGAGGCGCTTCGCGACCTCCTCCCATTCGCGCGTCGGCTTGGAAAGAAACGTCTGCTCGAGCTCCTCCTGGGTGCCCTCGACACCGAGACCGGCGCGGGCGCGCTCCCAGAAGTGCGGCTCGAGCGCGGCCAGCGCGACGTGGCCGTCGGAGCTGGAGTAGATCCGGTAACCGGGATGCGCCCCGCCGAGCGGCGCGCCCGCTCCCATCAGACCGTGCCGAACTGCGGCGCCGGCGTCGGCGGCCGCCTGTTCGAGGACGACCCGCTCGCGGTGTCCCACGCCGGACTCCGCGGCCACGCGCAGGGCGAGCAGGGCCGCGGACACGGCGCGCTCGGCGCCGAGCAGGTCGGCCACCGGGACGGTCGGCATCGTCGGCGGCTGGAGAGTGCCGTGCAGGGCCTGGTACGTCAGGTCATGGCCGGGCTGCTCCGCCGCGATCCCGTCGTGCCCGACGATCTCGATATGCGACAGGTGCGGATTCGCCGCGGTCAACTCGTCCAGGCCGAGCTTGACCAGCGCCGAGGGGCGCATGGCGGTGAGCATCAGGTCGGCACGCGACAGCTCGCGCGCCGCCACCGCCCGATCAGCGGGGTCCTTGAGGTCGAGGGTCACGACCCGCTGGCCCACAGTGAGCTCGTCGTACCACGTCGGCGCCACGGCCCGCAGCGGGTCGCCGGCCGGCGGTTCGATCTTGGTGACGGTGGCGCCCAGCGCCCGTAGCCGCGCGGCGGCGAGCGGGCCCGGCAGATTGATCGCGAGCGACACCACCTGCACGCCCTGCAGCGAACTCGACTGCGACATCATCAACCCCTTTTTGACTATACTGATGTATAGCCATTAATGCGCATGTACTGTCTAATGTCAAGGGTGTATGCTTTTTTCTCTGATAGGAGGCAATTTCTGTGACCGACCCCCGCGCCAGTGACGAGGACCTCACCGCGAAGGCCCGCATTCGCAACGCCGCGCTCGACCTCTACGCCGAGCGCGGCGAGGATCGCGTCTCGATGCGCGCCGTCGCCGCCGCCGCCGGGGTCGCCGTGGGATTGGTGCAGCACCACTTCAAGACCAAGGACGGGCTACGCGTCGCCGTCGAGCAACTGGTCGTCGACTATTACGCTCTGGCGATCGCCTCTGTGCCGGACGAGGGCGCCCCAGCGCAGGTCGCCGCCGCTCGAGACGAGGCGGTG
This sequence comes from Mycobacterium sp. NGS34, assembly GCF_059812845.1. NCBI lineage: Bacteria > Bacillati > Actinomycetota > Actinomycetes > Mycobacteriales > Mycobacteriaceae > Mycobacterium > Mycobacterium sp. NGS34. Next base: position 17,479 of record NZ_JCALDM010000021.1, on the reverse strand, counting down.
CGGCACATGCTCGCGACGCATCCGACGGTGGTGAACTACATCCGGCGCGCTGTGCTCGATCCGCAGGGAAAGAGCGAGTTACTCGAGCGGCTGACCGACCTGAGTCGCAGAGAGATCTCCAAACTCCGCTATTCGGGCAAGACCTCGACACGGCGATCCGAGTCCTCACAGGTCATCGGGCTGATGGTTCGTCAGCTGGGGCAGCTGCTCATGCAGCCGATGATCGATGACATGTGTGACTTCCTCGACCGGACGGGCGTGCCGCACAGCGACAAACTGACGCTCTCCGTGACCGTAATCTAGCGGTAGTTTGTTGGGTCAGGTCGGAGGTAGAGGTGCAGGCCGTGGCCTGTTTCGCGGCTCAGGAGAGACTTCCGCCGACATGCGTCGTCAGGTCCTGAGCGGTCATCCGCCACCCTTCGACTCGCGCTACTCGTCGTCGTCGGCGTCCGGGTCGCGCAGCGGTCGGTGAACTCCGCTGGGGTCGGGCAGGTGGAAGCTGTAGTGCCCGTCGATGCCGATGTGGGCGCGCACGAACGCCGACAATCGCTCGACATCGGTGTCGAGCACCGGGTATCCGCCGGCTCGCAGCGCGGCGAGGGCGCGGTTCTCGTAGACGGTGTTCCACACGACGACGCAATTGAGCACCAATCCCAGCGCCGAGAGCTGGTCTTCCATGCCCTCGTAGTAGGCGCGGGTCATCTCGCCCTTGCGGCCGTGATAGATCGTGCGCGCCAGGTCGTGACGACCCTCGACGAGATTGGACTGGGCCTTGCCCTCGCGCCGGTAAGGTTCGTCGTCGGCCAGGCGCAGGATGTGCAGGGTCTTGAAGATCCGCCCGAAATGGGCGATGGCCTGGCCCAACGCGGTCGGCTGCCCGTCGCGGGAGATCATCCTGGTGACCTCGTGCGCCGACACCTCACCGGAGTGGATCGACACCGCGATCCGGCACATGTCCTCCCAGTGCGCGGCGATCTTGGCGGTGTCGATCACCCCGCGCGCCGCCTTGTCCAGCGGCCCGTAGTCGGCTCGGGCGTCGATGCGCCACAACCGCTGATCGGGCAGGTTCGCCAGCTGCGGCCGGTACTGGCGGCCGATCAGATGCAGCAGTCCGAACACGATGTCGGAATACGACCCGGTGTCGGTGATGATGACCTCCGGAATCCGCCCGCCGTGCTGGGACACGATCACGTCGATGGTGTGCAGCGAATCGCGAGGTGTTCCGCGCAGCACCTTGCCTGCCAGCCCGGCGGACTGGTCGTTGAGCATGTTCAACCAGGTGATGCCCAGTTTCCGGCCGAAGTACTTCGGGTTCGGGCGGGCGTTATGGGTGCGCACGGGCACCACGAACCGCATCCCGTCCACCGAGGCGACCAGCCCGCCGCCCCACGCTTGGGCCAGGGGGATGTCGGCCTGGGCGTCGACCAGCACGGCGTTGGCCGCCTCGATGGTCTCGGCCCGCACGTAGCACTGGTCGACGTGCAGCAGCCGATCCCTGGTCAGGGCGTCGACACCAGGCGTTGTCACCGGTTTGAACCCGACGTTCATCGCATAGGAACAGAGCACGGCCGCCACCGACAAGCCGAGGTCGGCGACGCGGGCCTCGTTGCCCGAGGTGTGGGTGAACGCCTCGGTGAAACCGGGATGCCAGCTCATCACCTCCGTGACCAGTTCCGGCAGGTCCACACGCGGGATCATCGCCTCCACCCGGCGGCGCAGGTCGACCAGCGACGCGGGCTCGGCCTTGGCGTCCAGCGCGGCGACGTGCAGTTTGCCGTCGGCGTCGATGCTGGCTGGGGTGTCCTCGCCCAGCCGTGCGGCCAACTCCCGATAAGCGGTCTCCAACGCCGTCGCGTGATCGGTCAGCAGCTGCGTCGGCGCGGCGGGCAGGCCCAGCGCGTTCATGCCGGCGTCACGCGCAGCCTCCCAGGCTTCGCCTGCCAGCAGGTGCGCCCGCGGGTCGCGCCACCGCGACGAACGCACCGCGAAGATGCTGCGGTGCTTGAGGTGTCGGTGGAACTGTTCCAACACGCAGATCGTGTAGGAGTTCCGGTCGACGGTGCCCTCCGGTCGGCCCGGCGTGTAGATCAAGCGCTTCCACGCGCCGACGATCAAGTCGTGGTCGACCTTGCGGGCGTCCAGCAGGTTTGCCGGGATCTTGCCCGACGACCTGGATGTCAGCAGCTCGGCGAGGGTCTTCATTGCCGCCAGGACGGCGGCGCCGTCACTGGTCGCGCCGAACTCGATCGTGTCCATCAGCATCGACAGGAACGGGCGGACCGTGGCGAACTTGCCGGCCAACTCGATCAACCGCTGCCCATCCAGCTCCGCGTCGTCGGCGGGCACCAGCTCGTCGACCGCCTGGACCGCGTGCCGCAACTCGGCCCGGGTGACGGTCTTCTCGATCATGTCCAACACCACGCCCAGCCCGACGTCCTGGTTGACCTCGACCATCTCCAGCAGCACCTTCACCGCTGCCGCGAGCTTGCCTGCGTTGCGTGACACCCTCGGATAGCGACGCAGCTTCTCCTCGCGAGACTCCCGCTCGGCCTTGGACAGAAGCTTCGTCGTCATCAACATGTCGAAGGTCTCCAACACGTCGTCGACCGCCCGCGCGCTCAACACAACGACCGTCGCGGCCAGCACCGCCAAGCGCTGCTCACGCGTGGGCAGCCGCCGCAGCGCGGCGGCCTTGCTCGCCAACCCGTAGGTCGCCAACCCCGTCAACCGACGCGGCGGGATCGCCCTCACGTCGATGCTGTCCACCCCGACCGCTTGCAGGTCGACAACCCTGCGCAGCGCCGCGAGCATCCCCTTCGACGACGCCTTGAACACGCCCTTGCGCAGCCGCTCCAGCTCGCTGACCTTCTGCCCGCCCTCCGCAGGAACCTCCAGCAGCCGCAACAAGGCAGACGCGGACTCCGAGGTCAGCTGCTCGCCGAGCTGGCGCCACAACCGGGCGTCCGCCGCGTTGCGGCCGTCGCCGATCAGCCGCTCCAACGTGGTGATCCCCGGCAGCAGCGCCTGACGCTTCCGCAGCCATGTCACTGCGTCGCCGAAGATCGCCTTCGGTCCGTCGCCGGTCATCCACGCCTGGTCGACGATCCACGACGTGAGCTCCGACTCCATCTCGCCGAACGGCTTGAGTCCGTACACCTGCTGGATTTCCCAGGCGTGTTCGAGCTTGGTCTTCTCCCGATCGGTGTACCGCTTCACCATCGACGGATCGGAGATCTCCAACTGCTCGGCCAGATACTCGATCAACGCGGGCGGGACATCCAGCGGATCAGCCAGGAACATTCCCAGGTGACGCACCGTCACCACCTGCACCGCGAACCCCAGACGGTTGTAGTCGCGCCGCCGCGCAGCGATCAGCCGCCGGTCCTCGTCATCCAAGTAGCAGTAACGCTCCAGCTCCTGCCGAGACAACGCACCGAACCGGCCATAGCCGCCCTCATCAGTCACGACGACATGAAATCACCTACAGCGCAAGGTCGCTCGGCGATTGCCCCTTAGCGCCGGATTTCGTCAATCTGCTCCCCGACCCCCTTCAAGCAGGAAAGCGGCTTCAACGTCAACGCGCACAACAACGACTCCGGCGCGGACGGCCCGGCACAGTTCCTTCCCTCAACTGCTGCACAGGAAGGCGTGGACGGGGACGGGGACGGAAAGCTCGACATGCGCTCACCGGCCGACGCTGCGATGTCGATGGCGTCCTACGACTGCAAGATGCTCGAGCTGACGAAAAAGGCGATGGCTGACGGCCGCCTGCAAGGTGAGCTGATCCCGCTGACATTGTCCATGTACAACTGCGGCCCCGGAAACACCTTGTCCCAGGGCCAGGTCTGCCAGAACGAGGAAACACGCGGCTACGTCACCAACATTCAGAAGTTCGCGATCGAGGAATTCACCGACACGTCCGCACCGGCGGGGCCGATTCCAGGCGGCCCCTCGACGGGTTCGGTCGTCGTCGATGCCGCTCTGAGGTGGCTCGGCACCCCGTATGCCTGGGGCGGCGGCGACGAGAACGGACCGACGCGCGGCGTCCGTGACGGGGGAGTGGCAGATAGTTTCGGCGACTTCAACAAGGTCGGGTTCGACTGCTCAGGATTGGTGAAATACGCAGTCGCGCAAGCGACAGGCGGCCGAACGGTTCTCCCTCACCAGGACCAGATGCAGATAGGCGACTCTCGCGGAACCTCGATCACCAACCCTGCCGACCTGCGACCCGGCGACATCATCCAACCCCACAGCGGCCACATCTTCATCTGGATGGGCGGCGGCAAGGTCGTCGAAGCTCCGCAATCGGGCGATGTCGTCAAAATCTCCGACTGGACCCCGCCGTCCTCGGGATTGGCAGCGAAACGCTTTGCCTGACAGAACAACCCAGACCAGAACATCGCAACCCGATGACCACCCCGGAATGAAGTTTCACCCGAAGAAAGGTAGATCCCAGAAATGACGGTATCCGCAGCCACCGAATGGGAACAGGCCGCAGACGCAGTACGTACCGCCGCTGACGAGTTGCGCACCAGCGACTCCTCAGAGATCCGCGCGTGGGCGAAGAAGAACAAACTGCTCTCGCGCAGCATGTGGCCGAAGGTCAAGCGCGAGTTGGTCAAACAACTCGATCTCGACTACGACGTACTCCGCGACGCGGAAGCGACCAAACGCAAGAAGGAGATCGCCGAAGCCGCCGCCACCGCACCGTTGGTGGAACTGTTCGCCGCAGGTGACGAGCGGGGTAGCTTCGCTGTACTCGGACCGGTCGACGACGCGGCCTGGTACGGGACGTTCCACAAGAACGACACGGTCTTCAAGGAAGGCAACCAGCGCTCGGCAGACGACTCGGCAGCCGGTAAGGCGGTATTCCTCGCCGGCAAAGCACGGGAGGACGCGAACGTTCCCGCGGTGCGGTTGCTCCTGCACATCTCCAATCCGGAGATCGACGGGAACTCCCTCGCCGGTATGGCAGCCAAGCACGGTGTTGCACTCGACCTCGACATCACCGACAACAACCGGGCCGTGGACTGGTGCGAAGAGCCTGGTTACCAGGCGTGGCAGGCGATTCGGTTGTCGGATCTGTTCATCGAGGACGAGTCGTGAAACGCCACCTCGCCGCGCTCGCCGCTGCATCTGCCGTCGCTATTGCCCTGGCCGGGTGCTCCTCGGGCACGGAAGGCACCGCAACCGGCCCGTCCACCACGACGACGGGTGCACGGGCGCAGCAATGGTCCCCGAACGAAACCTCGGCGGCCGAGTCCACGCGGCCTGCGGCCACCGTTCCGGAACACGCGCCCGAACAGGTCGCCATCGTGGACCGCAGCGATCCGGCTGCCGTTGCCGACGCCGTGGTCACCACCTGGTTCACCTGGAACACCGCTGACGATCGCGGACCCAACGACGCGGCCGCCCGCACCGGCGACCTGCTCACCGAACGCTTCCTCGGCGACGTCACCGGAACCACCCCGACCGGAAGCCCCGGCGGTCAGTGGCTCGAATGGGCCGCGAAGGACGCGCAGGTCTGGCCGACGGTCAGCTCTGTACCGAACCAGGGCGCCGTGGACACCGCGACTGCGGTGCACCGGATGTATCAGGTCGAACAGACCGCGATTGCGTCCGATGGCTCCATCGTCGGCGTCGACACCGCAATCGTCGCCGTCCTGGTCGTCAGTCGCGGCGGTCTGTGGGCCGTCGACGACCTCAAAAAGCTATGACCAGCGAGAAGAACGTCCCCGGAACCACCCCCTCCCCGAAAGGAACTCCCGTGAGCGCTCCTGACCCCTACGACGAGCACCAGGACACGTACACCACCGAAAAGGCCGTTGACCTGCGCGGCCAGCGTCTACGCCGGCAATCTCGGCCCGAAGCCGAGACCGCCCCGATCGAGACTCCTGAACCAGCCCCGCAGATCGAGTCAGCCACCGAATCCGGCGATACCGAGTTGGTCGACGAGTCGGCAGGATACGACGACCCGTATGCGGTCGGGCAGGACGCACTGGCAGAGAACGACGAACCCGAATTCGACTACCGGTTCGAGCGGGAGACCAGCGAAGTCGACGACAGCCCCGCAACATGGGGCTGGCGCGGACGTGTCAACGCGGCGGTCGGCATGAAGATGGCGCCGAAGCCTGACTCGGCGGAGGTGCGGTTCCGCCAATCCGTCACCCGAGTCCAGCAGCCGCTACCCGGTTGCATGGTCGTCTCGGTGATCAGCCTCAAAGGTGATGCCGGAAAGACTTCGACGACCCTGACCCTGGCCAACACCTTCGGTTCGCACCGCCACGGCGTTGTCGCGTGGGATGCCAACCAGTCCACCGGGACCCTCGGAGACCGCGCGGCGAATCCCACCGATCCCGACGTCGGCCCCTGGGATGTTCTCGAGAACGCCCGCGATCTCACCTCGGCGGGAGCCGTGTCAGGTGCGCTCGGCAGGTTCCTGCGACTTCAACCCACGCACGACGAAGTCCTCGGAGCCGACACTTCGACCTCACGCGATCATGGCATCGGCTGGGACGAGTGCGCGGCGATCATGGCTGTACTCCGCCGTCATCGGGACCTGATCTTCATCGACACCGGCAACGAACCCGTGGCCGCGAATTGGCAATGGGCCGTGCAGCACTCGAACCTGTTGGTCGTTCCCCTGCCACTGCGCCTCGACATGACCAAGATGGCGTTGCGGATGTTCAAGGGGATCATCGCCCGCGGCTTCGGGCATCTGGTGTCCTCCGCGATCGTGCTGACTGTCGTGACACCCGGCTCCGATCCCACCCTCGAACCTGAACTCGTCGAGGGACTGGCTCGACTGGGCCTTCCGGAAGAGAACGTCATCCGGGTTCCCTACGAGCCGTCGTTCGCGACTGGAGAGCGCATCGTCTACGACCGGCTCCTTCCGTCCACGATCGAGGCTTACACCAATGTCGCCGCCGAAATCGCGGATGCTCTCGCTGCCAGCGTGTACGGCCGCGCTGCCGAGTACGCCGACCCGTACACCCCCGAGCAGATCCAACGTCCTCCGGAAGTTATTCGACGTACAGCCCGACCCGAACCGGTCGCGCAGTACGAGGACCGATACGCGGAGTACGAGCCGGAACCCCGGCCGAACCCCCGCCCCCTCCGTCCTCGCCCGGTAACTCCACCCCACCCGCGAAGTCGCGGGCGCCTGGATTGAAAACCACTGCACCACAGCCGAACACCACATCGAAAGGGAACACGATGAACGAACAGAACACACCGGTGAGCCCGTCCACCCGCGGCGGCCGGCTGCGTCGAGCGGCAGCCATCACCTCCGGCACCATCGCCCTGGCAATCATAACCGCCGCTCCTGCCGCAGCTCAGGACGCGCCGAAGTCGAAGAACCCATTCGAAGGGGTCACCCCTACCCTCGAGTTCCTCGGACCTGCGTTCCAGAACGTCTGGGTCCGCGTGCTCGGCACCATCTGGGCACTCGCAATGGGCGGTGTCGGCGTGAAACTGATCTTCGCGCTGTACAAGATGCGAGCAGCGAAGAACGGCGGCTACGCCTCGGAGATGACCGACAACGCCGCTGAGGTCAAGACCGCAGCCACCGCCTTCGGCGGCCTGACACTTCTGACCGTCATCATCGGCGCCATCATGTTCGTCACTCAAGGCTGAGACGAATTCCGTTCCATCTCAGCATTGTTCACGAGAAAGAAGAGAACTCATGGTCAAAGATTTTTCTCAGGTAGGTACGGGCAACCGTCCGGTCGCGGCGACTGGATCCACAGGTGGCGGATCGGGGTTCTTCTCTGACCGTAAGCGCGTTATCGCCACTGGTGTCGTCGCAGTGGTGTTCCTCGCGTTGGTGATCGCGCTCCTCACCTCCGGTGGTGCTGATGACAACAAGGGGAGCGGAGCCGATGCAATTCGTGCAGCCCACGGTCCGACGACGACCATCGACGGTGTCCCGGCGGGATACACCCGCGATCAGGCGGGAGCGCAGACCGCGGCGGTGAACTTCATTCAGGCCGATGGTCAGACGTACCAGGGCCGGATCGACGTCGCGAAGCTGCGGGAGGTCGCTGTAGCGTCCGATCCCAGCCCTTCCTTGCAGAGTGTTCTCGATATCTCCAGCGGCCGAACTGATCTGGGAAAAACCGTCAACAACGTGCCGCTGATCGTCACGGTCACCGACTTCACTCAGGACTCGGCCACGGTGTCGGTGTGGGGCATGGGCGTCGGTCAAAGTCCGGTCAGTGAGGGCAGCGACAAGGTCGGCATCCTCACCGTTTACTCGACTACCACCGTCACGGTGAAGTGGGAGAACGGGGACTGGAAAGCCCAGGACTGGAAGTTCGTCAGTGGCCCGTCCGCAGATGATGCCCAGTTCCCGGCGGCTGATTCACCGCTCTCGAAGCCTGGCGCGAACGGCTTCTACACGTTCTACGTCAACTAGAAGGGGCCGACTGATGTGGCGCAAAATCATTCTGACCGCGGTCGTGGCATTGTTCGCGATGCTCGGACTGGCGTTGCCGGCGGCAGCGGAACCAGTTGCTGTCCCCAACACCGACCCGGCTCCTGGCGTGCAGAATGCCACTCAGTCGGGCAAGGAACTCCCCAAAGGATTTCCCGATGATCTGAAGAAGTTCGTCGCCGGCACAGACGAATTCAAATCCGCCTCGTGGTTCACCGGAGTCTGCAAGGACACAGGCGGCGACATGGGCCAGTACTCGACACAGGTCATGCACAACGAAAACCGGTTGATGTACTGGACGGCAAAAGAATCCGAGCGGATCGCCATGTGGGCACCGCAAGTGATGATGTCGAAGAACCCGGCTCTGATCGACGCTCTGGTCGCCGCCGGCGGTGCCGGTACTCAGATGTCCGGAGTTGACATGGGCGTGGAGGCGAACCAGAAGGCCGCCTTGAGCATCACGGACGAGTCGATCCTCAAGGGCGTCTACCCGGACACCTACCCCCTCGACGAGGGCGCGGACATGTACCCGCCGTCTCCGACGTGTGCGCAGGATCTGGCCCGGTGGACGACGAAGACGACAAGCACCTGGGGTTTCGAGTGGAGCCCGACACCGGACGCTGCCTCGCTCGCGGTGATGAAGAAGCAGCCGAACGCCGACAAGGTCCCCGACGCTGCCTGGACTTCTCCCTGCGCCGGCAACGGTGTTCCCAGCATCCTGTGCATGCACGCGATGTTCGTGAACTGCGAGCGCGCCAACGAGAAACCAGATGACCTGTTCGCGTGCACTGAATGGAACACCAGGGTCGGGAAAATGTTCGGCGGCACCATGAACTGGATCGATCAGAACACCAGTTTCAGTGACCGCCTCGGCGAGACCCTCGGAGGGATGATGAGGGCGACACCTGCCTATATGGGCGGCAAGATCTTCGTCGACAGTTTCACCTTCGCGTGGGATACCGTTGCCGGCCCGCTCGGTGATCTGGTCGCGTTCGTCAAAGACCCGTCGGACGTGATCGATTCCTGGGCGAACAAATTCAAGAGTTCAGCGATGTCGATGACCGATTCGGTCCTGCCCGGTTTGGCAGGAATCGGCGAATTCGATCCGTTGGAGCCGCAGTTCTTGACGGTGTACGCGATGTCGACGGGGTTGGGGCTCCTGGTGCTGGCTATCGCCACGATCTTCGCGCTCTACAAGTCAGCCGACGGAAGCCGCCCAGGCGAAGAACTCGCCAAGGACTTCTTCGGATACTTGCCCGCCGGGATCATGCTGATGCTCTTCGCTCCCTCTATCGCCCAATTCGTCATCAGTCTCGCCCACGAGATCTCGGTCGCGTTGGTAGGCGCGATCGGCACCACCACCGACGAGGTGATCAACAACGTATCGACCTCCCTGGGCGCTCTCAACGACGAAACCCTGGTCGGTGGAGCCGTGGCCGGCATCATCGGATTCGGGTTGATGGTTATCGGTGTGCTCTCGGTCTTCTTCGGCTTCTTGATGCATGCGGCCGCGCTTCCCGTTCTCGCAGTGGTCAGCGGTATCGCATTCGGCATGTGGGTGCACCCCACCTGGCGAAAAAAGGCGCTTCGGCCGGTGATGATGTTTCTCGGTGTCGTGCTGTCCAAGCCCATGTTGTTCGTTCTGCTGGCCGCGGTGTTCGTTGTCATCAACGTCTCGGCGCAAGGATCGGTCGCCGACGACGGCAAATTGGAATCACTGGGCCAACTCGCCCTGATCGCCGTGTGCTTCGTGATGATCGGTCTGGCACCGTTCGCGTTGCTCAAGTGGTCACCGATCCTGCCGACCGCTGCGGATTCCGCCGACTTCGGTAGCTCGGGCTCAGCGTCGGGCGAGATGATCGGCTCGTCGGCGAGCATGTACCAGCAGCAAGCCGGAGGCGGCTCGGGCGGCGGCGGCGACGGGGGAGCTGCGTCCCGCAATGCCGATGTCGCCACCTCTCCCGGACGCGGCACCGGACCGTCCGATCACCTCGGCGGTCACAATTCCTCCCCGGACGCATCGTCGGCATCATCCGATCACGCGTCCAGTCGATCTGGCCACGGAGGGCAAACCTCGTCCGGTTCCGTCGGGATCGGTGGCAAAGACTCCGGCAAGGGCGGAGCCAAAGCGGGAAGCGCCGAATCGAAATTGATGAGCGCGGCGAAGACAACCGCCGGCGCAGCGGCAGGTGCAGCGACAGTGGCGGCGCCCTTCGCGGTGGCTGCTGCCGGTGCAGCGATGAACAAGGCCGGGGCCTCGGCCCAGAACGCTCCCGAACACGCGGACGGAGAACACTGATGAGCGAACAACGCACGTCGATCCTGGGGCGTCAGATCGCCCGCAAAGGAAACCTGCCTTTCGCCGAACCGGTCTTGATCGCCTGGAGCGCGACACTCATCCTGGCGCTGGTCCTGATCTTCGTCATCGGTCAGAACATCTGGGTTCTCGGGTTCGACTTGGCGCTGATCCTGGCCGTCATCGGTGCGACGTTCGAATTCGGGCAGCGCGAGTCCTACGCGGCAAGCAAAGCCAAGCAGATTCGAAACCGTCAGCGCCGCAAGCGCGGTGAGCACGTGTACGTCAGCGCCAGGGACGAAAACTTCGGCGATCCCGACCACGATCCAGGGTGGGAGTTCCCCGTCCCGCTCTACCAGACGAAGCCGGTGGATCTGGCCGGCACCGGACTCGACGACATGTTCATCCTCGAGCACACCACACCGGGCGACAACAACTACTACTCCGTGATCGTGGCGATGCAAGGTTTGGCCGAAGGTCTACGCGGTGATGCGGAGTGGGCGGTGACCTCAGCTGCGTTCGGACGTATCCTCGCCGGGTTCGCGAAACGGTCCTCGTTCGTTCGGGGTGTGGCGCTGCTGCACCGCAGTGTCCCGGCCGATATGGCGCCGCACGAGAACTGGATGATGCGCATGATCTCGGCCGCCGGTGAATCCGTGCGGCGCATCGACGAAGCGATCCGTTCCTACGGTCAGCTCCTCGACCGCAACGCCCCGTATGTCGAGGAACACCGCTCGTACTGCGTACTGATCATTCCGAAGTCGCCGACGTTCCTCGCCGAAGCTGCGCGCATCGCGCGCCGCAAGGATGCCGCCCTGGTCGGCGGTATCGCTCAGGTCATTCGCGACGAAACGGAGAAGGCGCAGCATTCCCTCGAACGCGCCGGTATGGGCCGGGTGGAGGTCTACGGCGAACAGCGAGCCTGCGCGGTGATCCGCGCATTCCAAGACCCCACCTTCCCCCTCGACGCGCACAAGGGTGTGCGGTGGAACAACTGCTGGCCCTCCTACATCGGCCGCGACGAGTCGGTCGAGGTTGCGGGAGCGTGGCACACACGGGCCGGGGTGATTCCCCCGCGTGCGATCGAACCGCGTGAACTCGGCCCGTTGTGGCTTGGTCCGTTCCTGACCGGAGTCGAGCCCGACGTCGGAGACGACGAGATCGCCGCCGCCCCGACCATCCGCACGGTGATGGTGCGCATGGATTTCGTGGAAGCCTCCCAATCCCGCGAAGCCGCGAAGAAGGACGTCACCCGCGACGAGGCCAAGCGCATCGAGGAGAGCCGCAAGGGAAAGACCACCGACGGCGCCTCCGACGTGGCGATCACCGAATCAGCTCGCCGCCGACAGGATCTTCTGCCTGGTAGCGGCCACCACGGCCTGATCTATTCGATGGCCGTCTCGGTCACCGGCCGAAACGAAGACGACGCACTACGCGCCGGGACACGCGTGGAGCAGGCCGCCGACAACTGCGGCATCGGAGAAATCGTGTGGCAGGACAACCGCCACGACGTGGCCGCGTTCTTGACGTTGCCGCTCGGCCGCGGACTGGCGGCCACCAAATGGACTCGAATCAAGACAAGGGGCTGAACCGGCGATGACGAAGACAGAACAGACCACGGCGCACCGTCGCGGCCACAAGAAGTCCAACCGATGGACCCTCGCACCCAGCCTCGGGAAGAAGAACGTCCAGGTCGAGAGCGCGGAGGAATCCGCAGTCGCCCAGGCGGTCCACTCCTCCGACCGGATCACCACCCGCCGGCCTGCCCCCAAACGCAACCGCTGGTTGGACCGGTGGGGCTGGTACGAGGTGCGAGCGGAAGGTGCGTGGACCACCACCCGGCAAGGTGAAGCGCTGAACCTGGCCACGATGCGCCGCTCGGTGCGTCACGAAGGACTCATGACCGGGCTGAACAAGATCAACCAGTCGATGGTGATCACCGATCCGTTCGCGCTCTACGGCTCGGAAATCGAGAACATCAACGTCGCTATCGTCGGTGACATCGGCAAAGCGAAGTCTTCGCTGATCAAAACCGCGTTCTGCATCCGTCAACTCGCCCTGGCGAACAACCGGCAGTGCGTCGTCATCGACAAAAAGCGTCAGGGCAACAAGGGCGGCGAGTATTCCGGTATCGCGCAGGCGATGGGCGCCCGGTCGATCCGATTCCTCGCCGGCGGTGACGGTGTCCGGATCAATCTGCTCGACCCGGCTATCGCGAGCGGAACCCAACGTACGGACGGCGTTTCCCCGGCCGGCCAGGAAGCACTGGTCGGTGCCGTCATCGAAGACACGATGGGTCGTTCCCTCGTCGAGACGGAAAAAGCAGCTGTGCGCCAAGCACTCAAATCCGTCAACGAACGAGCCGATGCGGAGAACCGCGAACCGACCTTGCGCGAACTCGCCGCTGAACTGCTCGAAGCGAGCCCCGGCAGCGGCAACATCTTCGGCTCACTGCACGCCGAGGACTCGCGCCGCTGGGGCCTCAATCCTGGTCTCGCACTGCAAGAACTGTGCGAAGGAGACCTCAAGGGCCTCGTCGACGGCGCTACCTCCCCGGAGGTCCGCGAGGCACTCGATCATTCGTTCGTGCACTTCGACGTCTCGGCCCTCCCGAACAAGGGACCGGCGTTGCGAGTGATCATGACCGTGATCAACACCTGGCTCGCGAACGTTCTCGCAACCCGCTCCGCCAAGCACATGCAAACGCTGCTGCTGATCGAGGAAGGCTGGCACGTCGCCGACGGCTCGACCGGAAAGGTGTTCCGGGAGAACATGAAACTCTCTCGCGGCCTCGGACTTTCGACCGTTTCGGCGTTCCACCACATCTCGGACCTCCCCGTCGATTCGCCCGCGCGGGCGCTGATGAAAGAAGCCGGAATCGTCTTCTTGTACGGGCAGGACCGTGTCGAGGATGCGGAGGAAACAGCTCGCATGTACCACCTGCCGGCCGGGTCGACGGAAATCATCATGTCCCTGGCGAAAGGACATTGCCTGGTCAAGTACGGCAGCGCCGATCCGATTCTCATGCAGCACGTCCGTTCCGATCTGGAAATCGAACTCACCAACACCGACGAAGTGATCAAGGGAGAGGCAGCATGATCCCGACAGACGCTCCGGATCGCCTGGCGACGCTTCCTATGCCGCCGCTCGTCGCCTTCACCATTCTGGTCGTCGGGTCGGTAGCGGCCTGCGCGCTCATGATGTGGGTTCTGATAATGCGGCGCAGGTCCAGCGGCCGTAGGACGACCCTGTCACCGCGTGGCCGGCCATCCGGCATGGCATCCGCCCGCACCACACTCTCGCGGCCCGAGCTTGTGATGCCCGACCCGATCGAAGGAGACAAGTCGTGAGTACAACTCAGCGTCCTACGCAACCGATGGTGCCGCCTGGCGTGCTTCCCCTTGTGAGTCTCGTTGCTTCGGCCGTCGTCAGCGTCGTTGCCGGCGGATACATCTCGGGTGTCGTGTCCGGTCATGGCGGCGCTCTCCCCACCGGTGTGTACGGAGTTCTCGACGTGTTCGAAGGGCTGTTCCGGAATCCGGGCGACCCCGCACTCGCGTGGCCGGAAGGTTCTCGGCCGGGCGGACCGGTACTGACGTGGGTTTCCATCGCGATCGTTGCAGCGTTGTGCCTGTGGATGGGGCTGTTCGTTTCCGGGCAGCAGATGAAACGCGCCGCCGCTCGGCGGGTGCGAGAGTCCGGATTCGCTGACCGCACCGAACTCGCCCGAACCGGTATCAGCGAAAAGGCGGCCGTCCGGAAGGCGAAAGCGACCCGCCTCTCACTCAAAGACGTCCCGGTGCGCCGCATCGATGCCGCTGTCGAGACCACCCGAGTCGCGGAGCTGTACGACCACAAAGGGGAGGGCGTATTCCTCCAGTACCGCGACGGGCTTACCTGCACCGGACCGACTGGTGCGGGTAAGACGTGGCGTGTCTGCTGGAAAGGTGTCACCGACGCCGTCGGCCCGGTCGTCGCTACCTCGACCCGCGGCGATCTGTTGCGCTCCACGTGGGCGCAGCGCCGGGAAGTCGGGCACGTCGAGGTCTTCGACCCGGAGGGGCTGACCGCGATCCCCAATCCGATGCGGTGGTCGATCCTCGACGGGTGCGAGGATCCGGAAGTCGCCAAGCGGCGTGCAGAAGCACTGGTCCAGGCCATGCCGATGGACGACACCAGCAATTCCGGCTATTGGAACGGCAAGGCCGCGATGCTCATGCGCGGCTACCTCTACTCCGCGGCCGTCAAGAACAAGAACATGATCGACCTGCGGATCTGGGCGTCCTCGCGCAACGTCCAACTGGTCCGCGATGTTCTCGAGCAGGACCTTCCGGACTGGCACGCCGAACTCGAGCAAGCCTTGGACTCACAGTCCGATTCCTCCGATGACGTGGTCAGCGCGTGCGCGCGGTTGCTCGAACCGTTGGCGTCCCCGAAGTTGATGAGCGCGATCAACGTCCCCCGTAGCGAGTCCGCGGATCTGCATGCGCTGATGACCGAGGGCAAGAACACTGTGTATCTGGTCTCGGAAGGACACAGCGCTTCGGCGGCCGCGTTCACCACTGTGCTCTCGGCCGAGCTCTATCACATCGCGAAGACACACGGGCTGGGCAACGAGGACGACAAGATTGATCCGCCGTTGCGGATGGTCCTCGACGAAATGAACAATGTCGCGGCGATTCCGCATATGCCGGATCTGATTACGGACTCGGGCGGCCGCGGAATCCAGATCTGGGCGTTCGTGCACAGCGCCTTGCAGAACGAGAAGCGTTGGGGCCGCATCGACGGGCAACGGTTGTCGAGCGATTCCCCGGCACGGATCTACTTGCCAGGCCTAGGTGACGAAGGCGAATTGTCGGCGCTCTCACGGTTGATGGGTAGCCGCGACGAATACATCAGCCTGGACCCGCGTTCGGCACCGCGCAGCGTTCCGGTGATGGCACTCAACGAAATTCGTGAAATGCCGGAAGATCAAGCGTTGATGATCTACCGCAACGCCAGGCCGATGAAGGTGCGGCTGCCGTCGGTGTGGGATGTTCCGGATCTCTCGAAGCGGGTGCGGGCGAATCAGTCGGCGTTCGACGCGTTCTGCGCGAAGGCCGAACTATGAGCTCCGAATCTGCGGCCTCGCCGTGGGAGTGCGCGGACCACTGGGCGCCCGGGGATTCTGCGTTGTGGATTGGCGTCGGCGCCAGCGGGGTGTACGAGCGGCCGATCATCGTCGTCTCCCCGGCCGGCGCCCTCGTTCGGGATCCGGAAGTAACGTACAACGACGGTATCTTCACTCTGTCCGACGGATTACGGGATGTGCGGCACCGTGATTCGTGCGAACCGTGCGCAGCTTCGGTGCGCATGCTCCATCAAGGAGGTGTGTGATGAGTATTCCGGTATACCAACCTGGCCCCGCTGATTGGCGCCACCTGGATCGCGAGGCTGCTGCGGAGCTGTGGCTCGAGCTCGGGCAGTGGGTCGAGTGGCTGCGCCGGCGGTACAACGTCGGTGGGCAGCAGATCCGATCGTGTTGGTACAAACATGATCCGATGGTCGAAGAGCTGACGGCGGCGATGTGGGCGCACCGTGAGGTGTACCAGCAGCTGAAGAAGAACCCGTATCACGGCGGTATGGCAGCCTGGCACAACCATGTGCTGTGGCCAATGATCTCTCGGCTGCCCAAGATGGGCTTCAACGAGGAATGCCGTGGCGGAGAGTGCGGCTACCAGCCGAACGACCCCAAGATCGGAACGGATTTCGCGGAATTCGTCGCCGCCGACACCGACCCTCGACCCGAAGCCGCGGACGCACCGCTGATCGATCAGGTCCTCGGGTTGGTCGATAGCGCAGCCGGGAAGGTGACTGCGCTGACGATGGATCAGGTTCTCGAGATGATCGACGGCGGCCGCGCGACCGCCGAAGATCCTTCTGACGATTTCACGGCCGTCGAGATCGACGGCGACCGGTGGGAATTCGACGACGACACCGAAACATATCGACCCGTCGAATAGCCCTCACAAGCCGAAGCCTCAACAGCCCCAGGCCCTTCGGGCGGTCTCGCCCACCGTTCGAGATACGGGACCGGGGTAGTTGATGCTTCTCGTGTCCGCCACGGCTGCGGCGATCGTGGGTTGTCCCGCCTGGGACCTGCGCGCCGTGCTGTGGCGGACACACCCCTTTTTTCATAGGATGCTTTGCAACACAACTCGATTCGGATTGGTGGACTGCCATGCAGGAGCACGACCCCCTCGGACGGATGGATTTCCCTTTGATCCGGTCACTCGCACGGATGAGTGGAATGTTCATCCGGTCCGGATTGATTTTTCTCGCCCTGTTCGTCGCAGCATCGCTGATTTCTCAGGAGACACCAGGCCAGTGGGCGGTCGGCGCGTTCGTCGTGCTCTGGCTGGGTTTCGGCCTCACGCTCCGGTGGCTCTCGGTATCGCGATTTACCGACCTGTGACAGTTCCCGCCGCTTGCCATGACTGTGGCCCTCGACCTTTCCGGTCGAGGGCCACAGTCGTACAGCGAGTTCGTCAGGGCAGCCCGAGTGCGATCGCGAGTGCTTTGTTCAGTTTGACCACTGTTGCGGGGGAGAGCGCTCCCGCCGGCCTGCTCGCGGCGAGCTCGTCGTCGAAGAGCTGGATGAGGTCGTCCGCCAGGATCGAACCGACAAGTGGATCTGCGGCTCCGAGAGGGACGGCCGTCGGAACGCCGGGCTTCGGTGTGGTGGTCACGCGTGCGGCGAGGACCGTGTT
>NZ_JCALDM010000020.1:0-81586 GCF_059812845.1 Mycobacterium sp. NGS34 | reverse complement strand
GCGGTTTTGCCCGCAACTAGTCGACGTTCGGCGGGCTAAGGTTGAAATCGTGACTGACCAGCCGTGGAACGACCCCGCACAGTCCGGCCCGCCGCCGCAGCAGCCGGGTTATCAGCCGGGGTACCCACCGCCGTACCCGCAATATCCCCCGGCCGCCCCCTACTACGACCCTTCCGCGCCGTATGGCCGGCATCCCGTGACCGGGCAACCGTTTTCGGACAAATCGAAAACCATCGCGGGCCTGCTGCAGCTGCTCAGCCTGATCGGCGTCGGGGGGATCGGCCGCTTCTACATCGGTGACATCGGGATCGGCGTCGCACAGCTGGTCGTGGGCTGGCTTACCTGCGGGATCGGGCTGATCTGGCCGATCGTCGACGCGATTCTGATGTTGACCGGCAATGTCCCCGACTCGCAGGGACGCCCGCTGCGCGATGGCACCTGACCCTGCACCGCGCGCGCCGAGGAGCACGCACCGCCATCGCGCGGCCATCGCGGCGGGCGGCGGGGCGCTGCTGGCCGGCGCGCTCGGTTACGTGGGACTGGTCGACCCGCACAACGTGAACTCCGTGTATCCGCTGTGCCCGTTCAAGTTGCTCACCGGCTGGAATTGCCCGCTGTGCGGTGGCCTTCGGATGACGCACGACCTGCTGCACGGTGACCTGATGGCCACCATCAACGACAACGTCTTCCTACTGGTCGGTATCCCGATGCTGGCCGGATGGATCCTGGTTCGCCGCCGCAACGGCCAGTCGGTCCTGCCGATCCCGGCGGTGGTGACCGTCCTCGTCGCCGCCATCGCCTGGACGGTGCTGCGCAACCTCCCGGGTTTCCCGTTGGTGCCGACCGTCCTCAGCGGGTAGCCGCCGTCCGACGGGCCGGTTAAGTCGGGCTGCCATCGCCCCGCACGACTATGCTGGTTCGTCGTGAGTAGACGCGGGAAGATCGTCTGCACCCTTGGCCCTGCAACCAACTCTGACGAGCTGATTCTGGCGCTGGTGGAGGCCGGAATGGACGTCGCCCGAATGAACTTCAGCCACGGCGATTACGCGGACCACAAGGCCGCCTACGACCGCGTGCGGGCCGCCTCCGACACCACCGGTCGCGCGGTCGGCATCCTCGCCGACCTGCAGGGCCCGAAGATCAGGCTCGGGCGCTTCGCGACGGGTTCGACGTTCTGGGCCGACGGGGAAACGGTCCGCATCACCGTCGCCAACTGTGAGGGCACTCACGACCGCGTCTCGACCACCTACAAGACGTTGGCCAAGGACGCCACGGTCGGTGACCGCGTCCTGGTCGACGACGGCAAGGTGGGCCTCGTGGTCGACGCCGTCGACGGCGACGACGTGGTCTGCACGGTCGTCGAGGGCGGCCCGGTCAGCAACAACAAGGGCATCTCGCTGCCCGGCATGAACGTGTCCGCCCCCGCCCTGTCGGAGAAGGACATCGAGGACCTGACCTTCGCCCTGAACCTGGGGGTCGACCTCGTCGCGCTGTCGTTCGTGCGCTCGCCGTCCGACGTCGAGCTGGTGCACGAGGTGATGGACCGGATCGGGCGGCGGGTACCGGTGATCGCCAAGCTGGAGAAGCCCGAGGCCGTCGACAACCTGGAAGCCATCGTGCTGGCCTTCGACGCCATCATGGTCGCCCGCGGCGACCTCGGCG
This sequence comes from Mycobacterium sp. NGS34, assembly GCF_059812845.1. Classification (NCBI taxonomy): domain Bacteria; kingdom Bacillati; phylum Actinomycetota; class Actinomycetes; order Mycobacteriales; family Mycobacteriaceae; genus Mycobacterium; species Mycobacterium sp. NGS34. The sequence continues at coordinate 79,924 of NZ_JCALDM010000020.1, read as the reverse complement.
TCGAGCTGCCGCTGGAAGAGGTTCCGCTGGTGCAGAAGCGGGCCATCCAAATCGCCAGGGAGAACGCCAAACCCGTCATCGTGGCGACCCAGATGCTCGACTCGATGATCGAAAGCTCTCGCCCCACCCGCGCCGAGGCGTCCGACGTCGCCAACGCCGTGCTCGACGGCGCCGACGCGGTGATGCTGTCCGGCGAGACGTCGGTGGGCAAGTATCCGCTGGCGGCGGTGCGCACCATGGCGCGCATCATCTGCGCGGTCGAGGAGAACTCCACGGCCGCCCCGCCGTTGGCGCACGTGCCGCGCACCAAGCGCGGGGTGATCTCGTATGCCGCCCGCGACATCGGCGAGCGCCTCGACGCCAAGGCACTCGTCGCGTTCACCCAATCCGGCGACACGGTGAAACGGCTGGCGCGCCTGCACACCCCGCTGCCGCTGCTGGCCTTCACCGCCTGGCCCGAGGTGCGCAGCCAACTCGCCATGACCTGGGGCACCGAGACGTTCATCGTCCCGATGATGACGTCCACCGACGGCATGATTCGCCAGGTCGACAAGTCGCTGCTCGAGCTCGGTCGCTACAAGCGCGGCGACCTGGTGGTCATCGTCGCAGGCGCGCCGCCGGGCACAGTAGGCTCGACCAACCTGATCCATGTGCACCGGATCGGGGAGGACGACGTCTAAGGAGCTGAGGAGTGCCCGTGCCGGCTGGCGACGATTTCGAGGAACTGCTGGCGCTACTCGACCTGACCCGCGTTTCCGAAAATCAGTTCACCGGCTCGCACCCCAGCAAGAACCCGATGCGCACGTTCGGCGGCCAGCTCATGGCGCAGTCGTTCGTCGCCAGCAGCCGCACGCTGGCCCAGGATGACCTGCCGCCCAGCGCGCTCTCGGTGCATTTCATCAACGGCGGCGACACCGCCAAGGACATCGAATTCCACGTCACACGGCTGCGCGACGAGCGCCGCTTCGCCAATCGGCGCGTCGACGCCGTGCAGGACGGGATTCTGTTGTCCACGGCCCTGATCTCGTACATGTCGGGCGGCCCCGGCCTCGAGCACGGCGTCGAACCGCCGCCGGTGGCGCCGCCCCACGCGCAGCCGTCGCTCGGCGAGCTGTTGCGCGGCTACGAAAAGATCGTGCCGCACTTCGTCAACGCCCTGCAGCCCATCGAATGGCGCTTCACCAACGATCCCTCCTGGGTCATGCGCGACAAGGGAGAGCGGCTGCCGCACAACAGGGTCTGGATGAAGGCGCTGGGTGAGCTGCCCGACGACCCGGTGCTGCACACCGCCACCATGCTGTTCTCCTCGGACACCACGGTGCTGGACTCGGCCATCACCACCCACGGGCTGTCGTGGGGCTTCGACCGCATCTTCGCGGCGTCGGCCAACCACTCCGTGTGGTTTCACCGGCAGGTGAAATTCGACGACTGGGTCCTGTACTCGACGTCGTCGCCGGTTGCCGCGGATTCGCGCGGGCTCGGCACCGGTCACTTCTTCGACCGCTCGGGCCGGGTCGTCGCCACGGTGGCGCAGGAAGGCGTGCTGTTATATTTCCCGGCCTCCGGACGATAGACAGGTCACAGTACGGCATACCCGCAGGAAAACCGCCTGATTTGCGCCCACTTGGGCCGCGATCGGGCGTATGTTCCAATCAGCCGGGTATTCGGTGCGAAAGGCGGTGATTAGGCCGCTGAGCTGGACTTATCGCATCGGGAGGTGAGAGTGAACGGGCCGGTTGACGTCGCGCCGAGGCCCCGCGCGCGGGAACGCGTTGTCGTCCACGTCGATTCACGGGCAGCCCGCTGGGTCGGGGCGCTGGCCCTGCTGTGCGCGGCGGGGTGGCTGATCCTCATCTTGGCCCGCCACCACCAACAGCCCTACTGGCATTACTCCGACCGGCTGGGCTGGTCGCTGACGGTCCTGGGCGCGGTGGCGTTCATCGCCCGCGGCATCTTCCTGGGCCGTCCGGTGACGGCCATGCACGCCGTCGCCGCAGCGCTTTTCGTGGTGGCGGGGCTGGGCGCGCACGTGCTGTCCTTCGACCTGCTCGGGGACTTGCTGATCGTCGGCTCCGGGGTGGTCCTGGTGTGGCCGACCACCGCGCATCCCCGTCCCGAGGACCTGCCCCGCATCTGGAAGTTGATCGATGCCAGCGCCGACGACCCACTCGCGCCGTTCGCCATGCAGACGGGCAAGTGCTACCACTTCACGCCGGACGGCACCGCCGCGCTGGCGTATCGGACCCGGCTGGGTTACGCCGCGGTCGGTGGCGACCCCGTCGGCGACGAAGCGAAGTTCCCCGAGTTGGTCGCCGACTTCGCCGCCATGTGCCACACCCACGGCTGGCGCATCGCGGTGGTGGGGTGCAGCGAGCGCCGACTCGGGTTGTGGCGCGACCCGGCGGTGATCGGGCAAACGTTGCGCGCCATACCGATCGGGCGCGACGTCGTCGTCGACGTGGCGAGCTTCGAGATGGTGGGGCGCAAGTTCCGCAACCTGCGGCAGGCGGTGAAGCGCACCCACAACTTCGGCGTCACCACCGAGATCGTGGACGAGCAGCAACTCGACGAGAGCCTGCTTGCCGAGCTCGCAGACGTGGTGCGGGCCTCGCCCAGCGGCGCCCATTATGATCGCGGCTTCTACATGAACCTCGACGGCGTGCTGGAGGGCCGCTTCCCGGGAATCAAGCTGATCATCGCGCGCGACGCATCGGGGCGGGTGCAGGGCTTTCATCGGTACGCGACCGCCGGCGGGGGCAGTGACATCAGCCTCGACGTGCCGTGGCGCCGCCGCGGGGCGCCCAATGGCATCGACGAGCGCCTCAGCGTCGACATGATCATGGCAGCGAAAGAAACTGGCGCGCAACGGGTATCGCTCTCGTTCGCGGCGTTCCCGGAGATCTTCGAGGACACGGACCGCGGTCGGGTCCAGCGCGTGTTCTACCGGTTGATCCATGTGCTCGACCCGCTGATCGCGCTCGAGTCGCTGTACCGCTACGTGCGCAAGTTCCACGCGATGGACGCCCGGCGTTACGCGGTGATCTCGATGACCCAGCTGGTCCAGTTGGTGGTCGTGTTGTTGACGCTGGAGTTCACGCCGCGCCGGCGACACCTCTGAGCGCAGCCGGCCGCTGGGACGCGGCGGCGAATTCCGTTGGCTACGTCGTGAGTAGCAACCACGAGGGTCCCGTCGGCGGGCAGCGCGAGCGGTCGGCCTCAGTGAATCCGGGGCCATTGGCCCGCCCTTGCAAATTTGAGCCTGGCTTACTCATAATGCAAGTGGCACTTTCCACACATTGGGGGTTCGGTGTGCCGGTGACGACGAGAAGGGCCATCTCTAGGACGGAGCCATTATGACCACGCTCGCAGCTCACGCCAGGGACACCACCGCAGAACCGCTAGCACCGCGGCGCGTCGCGCCGGTTATGGTCCTGGCCGTCGTGGGAGCGCTGGTGGCGGGATATGCGCTGTGGACGTGGGCGGGATGGCTCGCCGACGGGCCAAAGCCGATCACCGCGAACCGCGATCCCGAGTCGGCATCGCGCTGGGTCGCCCGCGGATACGAGTTGATCATGGTGGTTGTCGCCGTGGCGATCGCGGTCCGCGTGGTTCGTGAGTGCCTCCGGGAGCGTCGACTCGTCTTCGACGCCATCATGGTGATCGGCGGATTCTTCACGCTGTTTTGGGATCCGATGGTCAACTGGATGCAGCCCAACTTCATGTACAGCTGCCAGTGGCTGAACCTGAACACGTGGGTCGCCAATGCCCCGGGGGTGGTCAACCCGACCGGCAGCCTGATGCCACAACCGGTGTTCATCATGCTGATCTACCCGTTTGGGCTGTTGGGCTTCGCGATGATCCTCAACTACGCGATGGCGGGGCTGCGGCGGCGTTTCCCGCGAATCAGCACCCTCGAGTTGCTTGCGTTCACCTACGCGTTCGGATGGTTCCTGGGGGTGTGCCTGGAGGCGCCGATGTTCCTGTCCAACCTGTGGGGGCTGCCGGGAGCGCCCGCCGGGCTGTCATTTTTCCCCGATGCTCAACGCTTCGCCTGGGCCGAGTATCTGACCACCGGAATCGTGTTCACCACGTTCGGCGCGGTGCGTTTCTTTCGCGACGACAAGGGTCAGGCGATCACCGAGCGAGGCCTGGAGGGCTTGAAACCCGTTGCGCGGAGCGCGGTCTCGGTCTTCGCCACCATCGCCATTTTCGCGATGTCGATGTGGGCCTTGCTGCTCGTGCAGATCCCGGCCGGACTGCACTCGTCGCCGTACCCGGCTGGATACCCCGCACACTTGATCAACGGGCTGTGCAACATCCCCGGTAACCTGCACTCGACGCAGCCCACCGCCTATGGCCCGTGCCCCGGCAGTCCTGGCTTCCGGATGCCAGTCAAGAACACCTTCGTGCCCGGCGCGGGCGGGTGATCGGGTGAGCGCAGAACGTGATCTGTTCGATTTCGTGGTGATCGGGGCCGGGCATAACGGCCTGAGCGCCGCGTGCACCTTGTCGGCGTCGAGTGCCAGTGTCGCGGTGCTGGAGTCGCGCGATCACTTGGGCGGCCTGGCCAACAGCGGCGCCTTCCTGGCCGAGGCCCCTGACCACATTCTGAGCCTGGGCGCGATGGACGACATGTTCATGTCCTGCACCCCATTCATCTCCGATCTCGGCCTGCAGCGGTATGGCTACGCCGGCATGCCGGTGCAGGCGCCGTACGGGTGGATCGGCGACGACGGCTCCACGCTGCTGCTGTTTCACGATCTGGACCGCACCTTGGCCGAGGTGCGCCGCTACTCGGCCCGTGATGCCCGCGCGTATGCCGATCTGCAGCCGGCACTGTCGTGGATTTTCGAGGCGTTGACGGCGGTGATGCCGCACCACCCCGCGGACCTGCCGAAGAAGGACCTGGGCAAGCTGCTGCTCAAACTCGCTCCCAGTCGGGCAGTCCGGCGCAGGCTGGGCCAGATCATGAGCAGCAACCTGGTCGACCTGATGGCCGAAGTGTTCGGAAGCGACCAGATGCGCTCGCTCGGCACCTACTGGGGAAGCATGATCGGGCCCATCGACCACGACGGGGGCGGCTTCTATTGCGTGGGCCTGGCCGCCGTGCACCGCAAGCCGGGAGTGATCCGTCCGCGAGGCGGCATGAACGGCATCATGGCGGCGATGGCCGCATACGCCACCGATCGCGGCGCAACGATCCGAACCAGCACACCGGTGGCCCAGGTCCTGGTCTCGGGTAACCGCGCCGTCGGGGTGCGGCTTGGCGACGGCACGGAGATCGGCGCGCGCCGCGGCGTGTTGGCGGCGGTCCCGCCGCAGAGCGCGTACGGCTCGCTGCTGGCCGACGGGGTACTGGACTCGGGCACCCGGGCCAAGGTGGCGATCCTGCCCGCCAGCGGCAACAACTCGGCCACCTTTAAGATCGATATGGCGCTGTCGGGTCGGCTCAGCTATCCCAAAGGGGCGCAAAAGCGAAGCGGCATAGACGGTTTCGATATCCGCAAGACGTCGCTGATGACCGGGACGTTCGATGACCAGATCCGCCAACTCGCGGCGATCCGCGCGGGCGAGTCGTTGGACAATCCACCGGTGTACATGGCGGTGCTGACGGCCAACGACGCCAGCCTGGCCCCGGAGGGGCAAGAAGTCGCCTACCTCGCGTCGAACGTTCCGGCCCAACCGCGCGACGGCTGGGACAAAGTCAAACCGTGGTTCTCCGAGGCGATCATGAGATCGGTCACCACGCACCTGGCCGGGTTTGACGCCGAGATCGCCCGAATCGAAACCAGTCCAGCGGATTTCGGCGAGCAGTACGCAACTCCCAACGGTTCCTACTTCCACGTCGACATGACGCCGTTGCGGCTGTTGATGAACCGTCCAGCGCGCGGCCTCGGCGGCTATCGGTCCCCGATCGAGGGTTACTACCACGCGGGTGCGGGCTCGCACCCCGGCGGGGGCGTGAGCGGGTGGCCGGGGCGGCTAGCCGCCGAGACCGCTCTCGGACGCCACTGAAGCGGCCGATCCAGAACCAACACGCAGTTCGCCACAGCCAATACCGTCTGGCAAGTGGTGGGTTGCCACCACGACGGTCCGGTCCACGGACATGAGGCCATTCGGGCCCAACAGATCGCGAAGGATCGGTTCGGCGTCGGCCGCGTCGAGGTGTTCGGTGGGTTCGTCGAGCAACACGATCCGGGCGGGTGAGATCATGGCGCGCGCCAGCAACAGCCGTCGGCGCTGACCCGCCGAAAGTGCCTGCGCGCCACCGGTCAACACCGTGGACAGGCCTGCGGGCAGGCCGGCGAGCCAATCGCCGAGACCGACCGCCTCCAGCACCGTCGTCAGCTCCTCGTCGCCGCAGTCCCCGCGGGCGACCAGCAGGTTGTCGCGGACGGTGGTGGCAAAGACGTGTGCGTCCTCGGCGAAAAAGCTGACGGCCCTGTGTAGTTCCTCTTCGTCGAAGCGGCCGATGTCGGTGCCGTCCAGCAGCACCCGCCCGTCGAGCGGGGGCATCAGCCCGGCCATGGTCATCAGCAGCGTTGTCTTGCCCGACCCGCTGGCGCCCGTCACAGCCAGCCGGGCCCCCGGCGGCAGCTCGAGCTCAACCCGGGTGAGCCGGACCGCGTTCGGATGGCCGTAACAGACATCGACTCCCAGCGCGCCGGTGCGGGCGGGCACCGTCGCGCCGCCGTCCTTGGGTTGGTCCGGGGGAGCCAGGTCGAGCAGGCGACGCGCCGCGATCCGCGACCGCGTCAGCTGGACTGCCGCGGCCGGCAACGGCGTCGTCGCCTCGAACGCGGACAGCGGCAACAACATCAGCACCGCGAGGGTGGTGGGCGCGACCGTGTGCGCCAACCCGATCCCGGCCACCACCGCGCCCAGCACGCTCGCCCCGATCGCCGCGGTCGGCATCGCCTCGGCGATCGCGGCGGGTCGCGCCGCGGCGTCGAGGGCCTCGGCCCAGGCGCGGTGGCGGCGGTGCGCGTCGGCGATGACGCCGGGCAGCGCGCCCGCGACGCGCAACTCCGGGGCGTGCTCGAGGGCGATCATCGCCGACGTGTCGCGCTCGGAATGGTGTTGGCGGGCAACCTCTTCCTGCGTCGCGGCGGCCCTGCCGGCGAGCCGTGGGGCGACGTAGCCGGCGATCAGCAGACAGGCCGCCAGCACCGCGGCGGCCGGCAGCGAAATGGCCGCGACCACTGCGGTCGCCGAAAGCGCGAGCACCGCGGCGACGGCGATCGGCACCACGGCGCGCACCAGCACGTTGGCCAGCTCGTCGACGTCGGCGCCCACCCTGGCCACCAGCTCACCGCTGTGCAGGCGGACGGCCGCCGCCGCGGGCCCGCGGGCCAGCCGGCGGTAGATCTGCACCCGGGCGGTGCCGGCCGCCCGCAGCGCCGTGTCGTGGGTGGCCAGCCGCTCGCAATAGTGCAGCACGCCACGCGAAATCGCGAACGCGCGCACGGCCACCACCGCGACGGACAGGTCCACCACGGGTGGCATCTGCCAGGCGCGGGTGATCAGCCACGCCGACACCCCGGCCAGCGCCAGCGCGCTGCCCAGCGACAGCACGCCCAGCGCGACGGCCGCGAGGATCCTCGGCAGCCGCGGGCGCAGCAGGCTCGTGATCGCGGCGGGCAGGGGATCAGACCGGGGCATGGCGCACCCCCGCGTCGGCGGTCACTTCGACCACCCGGTCGCCGATCGCGAGGACGGGCTCGCGGTGCCCGACGACCACCACCGTCGCTCCGGAGCGCGCGCGCTCGACGATGGCCCGCAGCACGCGCTGTTCGGTGCGCGCGTCCAGGTGCGCGGTGGGCTCGTCGAGCAGCAGCACCGGGGCCGCCGAGCCGAGCGCCCGGGCCAGGCCCAGCCGTTGGCGCTGGCCCAGCGACAAACCGACGCCGCCGCGCCCGAGCGCGGTGTCCATCCCGTCGGGCAGCTCGGCCAGCACGACGTCGAAACCCGATGCGGCGCAGGCTCCGTCGAGGTCGTCGAGCCTTCCGAACAGGATCAGGTTGTCGCGCACGGTGCCCGGGACGAGGACGGGGCGTTGCGGCAGCCAGGACAGCTGCCGCCACCACGCGTCACGGTCCAGGTCGGCGACGTCGGTTCCGGCCACGGTGATCCGGCCGTCGGACGGCGCGGTGAGCCCCGCGATGGCCTGCAGCGTGGTGCTCTTGCCCGCGCCGTTGTGCCCGGTCAGCACCGTGACCCGGCCGGGTTCGAGCACCGCGGTGAGCTCTCGGGGCGCGCGGCCGTCCCGGCCCAGCACGCTGAGGTCCTCGACGCGGATCTGTTCGCCACGCGCGTTCACGGACCGGCTGCGGACCGTCGGCGCCGGGGGCTCGCCGATGAGGGCGAACGCCTTGTCGGCCGCGGTCCTACCCTCCTGGGCGGCATGGAATTCCACGCCGATGCGGCGCAGCGGCCAGTAGACGTCGGGCGCCAGCAGCAGCACCGTCAGGCCGGTGGTCAGGGTCATCTCGCCGAACAGCAGGCGCAGGCCGATACCGACCGCGATCAGTGCCACGCCGAGGGTGGCCAGCAATTCGAGGACCAGCGCCGACAGGAACGCGATCCGCAGCGTCGCCATCGCCGAGCGTCGATGGGCCGCAGCCAGTTCGGCGATCCGGTGTTCGGGACCGCGGCCGCGGCCCAGCGCGCGCAGCGTCGGGATGCCGGCGATCAGGTCCAGCAGCCGGGCCTGCAGGGTCATCATGGCCTCCAGCGCGGCCGCGGATCGTTCGGCCGTCGCCATCCCGATCAGCACCATGAAGACCGGGATCAGCGGCAGCGTGATCACCACGATCACCATCGATTTCGGGTCGTAGAGCGCGATGACGGCGACGGTCGCCGGGGTCAGGATGGCGGCGAGCAGCAAGGTGGGCAGGTATCCGGTGAAGTAGGGCCGCAACCCGTCCAGGCCGCGCGTCACCACCACCGCCGCGGCATCACGCTGCGCGGCGATTTCGGCCGGCTGCCGCGCGGTCACGGCGGCCAGCACCTGCCCGTTGAGGTCGGCGATGACGGCGCCGGCACCGCGCTGACCGAGGCGGGCTTGTAGCCAGTGCGCGACCGTACGAATCACCCACAGCGCCAACAGGATCGACAGCGGACCGAGCCATGCGTGCAGGCCGCGGGCTGAGGGATCGCCGACGATGCGCGCCACGACGCTCGCCAGCACGATCGCCGAGCCGATCGCACAGCCGGAGATCACCACCCCGCAGCCCACCGCGGCGACCAGATAGCGCCGCAACGCGCCCGACGCCCGCCACAGCCGCGGGTCCAGCGGCGCTCGCGATGCTCTTGCGCTCAGGACGCACGCCTCGCCAGGCCGATGGGCGGCGGTATCCGCTCGGACGAGATCCGTTGCCGGAACACCCAATACGTCCACGCCTGGTATACGACGGTCAGCGGGGCCATGATCGCCGTCACCCAGGTCATGATCTTCAAGGTGTAGGGGGTCGACGAGGCGTTGTAGATCGTCACGTTCCACTGACTGTTCAGCGTCGAGGGCACCAGGTTCGGGTACAGCGAGCCGAACAGCAGGATCACGACGGCCGCGACCACCAGGGCCGTGCAGGTGAAAGCCCAGCCATCCGACACGCGCCGCCACACCAGCAGCACCGCCGCCAGCTGCGCGACGACCGCCACCCCCAGCACCACCCAGGTCCAGTCCTTGCCGTGCGCCAGCTGCGTCCAAAGCCCAAACACCGCAACCAGGACGGTCACCGGCACCGACAGCCACACCGCGAATCGGTGCGCGTCGTCGCGGATCGTGCCCGCGGTCTTCAGGCCGACGAACACCGCGCCGTAGAGCAGGAACAACCCGGCGGTCGCCAGGCCACCCAGCAGGGTGTAGGCGTTGAGCACGTCGGTGATCGACAGGTTGACGTGACCGGCGGCGTCCACCGGCAGCCCGCGGACCAGGATGGCGAACGCGACGCCCCACAGGATGGCGGGCAGCCACGATCCGGCGGCGATCCCGAAATCGGCCCAGCCGCGCCATTTCGTGTCGTCGATCTTGCCGCGCCATTCGATCGCCACGGCGCGCACGATCATTCCGAACAGGATCGCCAGCAGCGGCAGATAGAGCGTGGAGAACACGGTGGCATACCACCCCGGGAACGCGGCGAACATCGCCGCGCCGCCTGTGATCAGCCACACCTCGTTGCCGTCCCACACGGGCCCGATGGTGTTGAGCGCCGTGCGGCGCTGCAGCTCCGGTTCGCCAACGCCGAAGCGCGCGAACGGTTCCATCAACATGCCCACGCCGAAGTCGAAGCCCTCGAGGATGAAGAAACCCAGGAACAGCAGCGCGATGATGCCGAACCACAACTGTTGCAATGCCACCGGTCAGCTCCTTAATACGCGAACGAAAGTGGCGCCACTTCGTCGTCGCTGGGTGCGCGGGGCGGCGCCGGTTCGGCGTCGTGCTCCTGCGGCCCGGCGGCGACATAGCGCCGGAGCAAGAAGAACCAGATGACCGCCAGCACCGCGTAAACCAGGGTGAAGGTCACCAGCGAGGTGACGACCATGCCGGCGGCGTGGTCGGAGACGCCTTGGCCGACGGTGAGCCGAACCTGCTGATCGCCGGTCGGATTCGGCACGACGATCCACGGCTGGCGGCCCATCTCGGTGAACACCCACCCGGAGATGTTGGCCAGGAATGGTGTTGGAATGGTCAGCAACGCCGCCCAGGAGAACCAGCGCTTGTCGGGAATCCGGCCACCCCGGGTGAACCACAACGTCGCGAGCGCGAACAGCACCGGGATGGCCAGGAACCCGATCATCGCGCGGAACGACCAATAGGTGACAAACAGGTTGGGCCGGTAGTCGTTTGGCCCAAATCGGTGCTGATAGTCCTGCTGGAGGTTGCGCACCCCCTGCAGCGTGACGTCGCTGGTTCGCCCCTCGGCGAGGAACGGTAGCACGTAGGGCACCTCGATGACGCGGTAGAGGCTGTCGCAGTTGTTCTGTCGCCCGACGGTCAGGATGGAGAAGTCGGGGTCGGTTTGGGTGTCGCACAACGATTCCGCCGACGCCATCTTCATCGGCTGCTGCACGAACATCAGCTTGCCCTGGTGGTCGCCGGTGAAGAACAGGCCGACGGTCGCGGCCAGCGCGACCCAGCACCCCAGGATGGCGGCCGGGCGGAACATGGTGCGGGCGTTGGACTCGGCCGCGGGTGTGGCGGACACGGGATTGCGCGAACGGACCATCCACCACGCGCTGACGGCGGCGATGAAGGTCGCGGCCGTCAGCAGGGCGCCCGCGACCGTGTGTGAAAACGCCGCCAGCGCAGTGTTATTCGAAAGCAGCGCGGCAATGCTGTTCAGCTCGGCGCGGTGGCTCACCGGGTTGTAGTGGGCGCCGACCGGGTGCTGCATGAACGAGTTGGCCGCGATGATGAAGAACGCCGACACGTTGACGCTGATTGCGACGATCCAGATGCAGGCGAGATGTACCAGCCGCGGCAGCCGGCTCCAGCCGAAGATCCACAGGCCGATGAAGGTGGATTCGAAGAAGAAGGCGGCCAGGCCCTCCATCGCCAGCGGTGCGCCGAATATGTCGCCGACGAACCGGGAGTACTCGCTCCAGTTCATGCCGAACTGGAATTCCTGGACGATGCCCGTCGCCACGCCGATGGCGAAGTTGATCAGGAATAGCTTGCCGAAGAACTTGGTCAGCCGATACCAGGCCGTGTTGCCCGTGGCGACCCAGATCGTCTGCATCACGGCCAGCAGCGGGGCCAAGCCGATGGTGAGCGGCACGAAGATGAAGTGGTAGACGGTGGTGATGCCGAACTGCCACCGCGAAATATCGACGACACTCATCTGTCATCTCCCTACTGCGGCTGTCTACGACGCAGTGTAGTAGTTACTCGGCGCTGACGCCACGCGCCAATTCCTTGGACGCCTTGCGGATGCCGAACGACGACACGATCTCGAAAACGCCGATTACCGCGAACCAGACGCCGACCACGATCGTCAGGGTGACGATCGAGTCGAACGGCGATGCCAGGACGACGATCCCAGCAAGCAGGCTGATCACACCGATGAAAATCGACCAGCCCCGTCCCGGCAGCACGGGGTCGCTGATGGCCGAAACCGTCGTCGCGACCCCGCGGAAGATGAAACCGATGCCAATCCAGATGGCCAGCAACAAGACCGCGTAACCCTGGCCGAAGTGACGAAATGCCAAGACCGCCAGGATGAGTGAGGCCGCGCCGCTGATGAACAACAGGATGCGGCTTCCCGCCGAAACATGCAGGCTGAACGCGAAGACCACCTGCGCGGCACCCGTGATCAACAGATAGACGCCGAACGCGATGGCGGCGGCCAGGATGGAAATCCCTGGCCAGGCCAGGATCACGGCGCCGACGATCAGCGACAGAATTCCCGATACCAGCGCGGATTTCCACAAGTGCGGCAACAAGCTTGGGACAGGGGCGGTTCCAGGCGTGGTTTGCATGGCCGAAGTCTGGCACAAACCGCGGACCGGGGGATAGGGACTTTCGGCTCAGACGCGCGCCGTGCGCGGTTCCTCGGCGGGCAGGTCCGTGGGCTCCTCGGTTGCCTTGCGCCCGATCAGATACCAGGTTCGCATGAGGCCCTTGCCCTTGATCTCGATGCTGCCCCGCTCGTGCAGCACGAACTCGTCCTTGAGGCGCTCGTACATCGCCTCGGGCACCTGGATCCGGCCCACCGAGTCGGTGGATTCCATCCGGGAGGCGACGTTGACCGCGTCGCCCCACACGTCGTAGAAGAACCGGCGCGAGCCGACGACACCCGCGACCACCGGCCCGCAGGCCATGCCCACCCGCAGCGGGATCGGCTCACCGTGCGGATCCCTCAGTGCCGCTGCGACATTGGCCATGTCGAGCGCGAAATCCGCCAGCGCGCGGGAATGGTCGGGCCGCGACCGCGGCACGCCGCTGACCACCATGTACGAGTCGCCGCTGACTTTGATTTTCTCCAGGCCGTGCTTGTCGACGAGGGCGTCGAACGCGCCGTAGAGGCGGTCGAGGAATCGCACCAGGTCGGCGGGCGGTGTGCTGCTGGCGCGCTCGGTGAACCCAACGATGTCGGCGAACAGCACCGAGGCGTCGTCGTACTTGTCGGCGATGACGTTGCGGTCGGGCTCCTTGAGGCGCTCGGCGATGCTGGCGGGCAACATGTTCTCGAGCAGCGTCTCCGAGCGCTCGTACTGGGCTTCCATGACCGCCTCGGCGCGGGCGGTGTCGCGCAGCGCAAACCAGACCGTCACCACCACCATCACGACGCTGGAGACGGCGGTGACGACAAAGCCCGTCGACGTGGCCCACGCCGGCTGCAGCCCGGTGTTGCGCGGCACCAGAAACTCGACCGCGATGATTAGGCCGGCGGCGATGGCCGCCAGCGCGGACGCCAACACGATGTGTTCGATGCCCAGCACCAGCACGACGATGCATGCGCCGACCAGGAAGAAGAACTGCGATCCGGAACCGGTGCCCACGTCCAGGCAGCTGGCGAAGATGGACACGTAGGCCGCGCCGATAAAGGTAAGCGGCGCAACCAGTTCCCCGAATCGCTGCAGCCAGGGCACCATCGCGAAGACCATGGCGCCGGCGATGTTGATCGAGCTGACCTGCCAGGTCCAGGAATCGGTGAGGATCTGCACGAGCACGAAGCTCACGCTCACCATCACCGCCAGCCACGAAGTGATCATGAGGATCCGGCCCCGGCGGGCGGCGCTGGCGGCGTAGTGCTGATTGCGGTCGCGGGTCTGCGCCCGCACCACTGCGACGCAGTCCGGGCGGTTCGACGAGCCTTCTGACCGGGGTGGGGCTCCGCATTTCTTCGCGCCCACGTTCAAAGCGTAACCGCTGACCTCGTCAATTGTCGGGTGCCGGGTCAACATCGCGGGTGAGCCAGTCCGATGGAGGGTGCTCGGCCAGCGAGCCGTTGGGCATGATGTGCTGCACCGTGTGCCCTTCGCGGGTGGCCAGGTCGGCGATCATGCGCCGGTGGCAGCGCCACCAGGTCGGCTCGCCGCACATGATGGCCAGGTCGCAGGCCTCGGCGTCGTGCAGCAGCCGCTCGTATGCCGCCCGGAACTCCGGCGTGCGGGTGTGCGCGGCGTAGTTGGCGAACGCCGGGTTCTCCCACCACTGGTCTTGCGGTAGCCGGGTGGCCGGCGGCTTGCGTCGCCCACCGAGGTCCGGTTCGTGGCGGTAGGCGATCCCGGCGGCGTTCAGCCAGCCCGGCATCGCGTCCTTGGACACGTCGGGGTTGCGCCGCGAGCCCGGGAAACTGCGGATGTCGACCAGCAGCGTGACGCCGTGCCGGCGCAGCGCGGCGGTGAGTTCGTCGGCGGTTTTCGCGCCGTGTCCGATGGTGTACAGCATTTGCGAGGAGTGCCCTCGGTGGGATTCGAACCCACACTGGACGGGTTTTGAGTCCGTTTCCTCTGCCAGTTGGGATACGAGGGCTGGGCAGCCTCCCACCATAGAGGATCGCTGCGCCGATCGATTCTCACCGCCCCCGAGTTCGCTGGTGACGGACGTGCAGGACACAATATCCGTCATGACAGGCCCCACGACCGACACCGACGCCGCTGTGCCGCGCCGGGTCCTGATCGCTGAAGACGAAGCGCTCATCCGGCTGGACCTGGCCGAGATGCTCCGAGAGGAGGGGTACGACATCGTCGGCGAGGCCGGCGACGGGCAGGAAGCCGTCGAACTGGCCGAGCGCCATAAGCCGGACCTGGTGATCATGGATGTGAAGATGCCGCGACGCGACGGCATCGACGCCGCCTCGGAGATCGCCAGCAAGCGCATCGCGCCGATCGTGGTGCTGACCGCGTTCAGCCAGCGCGACCTGGTCGAGCGCGCCCGCGACGCCGGGGCGATGGCCTACCTGGTCAAGCCGTTCACCATCAGCGACCTGATCCCGGCCATCGAATTGGCGGTGAGCCGCTTCAGCGAGATCAGGGAGCTGGAACGCGAAGTCGCGACGCTGTCCGACCGGCTGGAGACCCGCAAGGTCGTCGAGCGCGCCAAGGGCCTGTTGCAGACCAAGCAGGGCATGACCGAGCCCGAGGCGTTCAAGTGGATCCAGCGCGCGGCCATGGACCGTCGGACAACCATGAAGAGGGTGGCCGAGGTGGTCTTGGAAACCCTCGGCGACCCGCCCAAGGACACCGCTTCCGAGTAGCGCGAGCGCGCCGAGTCTGCGCTCAGATCGCGAATTTGAACGATTCGACGCTCTGGTCGCAGTCTCGGCGCATCGCGGGGCCTTGCATGTGCATTGACGGCTTTGCGTGTGCATCCAGGCACACGACACGCCGAGCGGGCCCGCCGTGGCTTCACACTTCGCGGAAGCGAGAGCCGCTAGCGCGCGACGATCACCGACGAGCCATGGCCGAACAGGCCCTGATTGGCGGTGACGCCGACGGTCGCGCCCTCCACCTGCCGGCCGGTGGCCTGCCCGCGCAGCTGCCAGGTCAGCTCGCAGACCTGCGCGATCGCCTGGGCGGGGATCGCCTCGCCGAAGCAGGCCAGCCCGCCCGACGGGTTGACCGGAACCCTGCCGCCGATCGTGGTGGCGCCGCTGCGCAGCAGCGCCTCAGCCTCGCCCTTGGCGCACAGACCCAGGTGCTCGTACCAGTCGAGTTCCAGCGCGGTGGACAGATCGTAGACCTCGGCCAGGCTGACGTCCTCGGGCCCGATGCCCGCCTCGGCGTAGGCGGCGTCGAGGATCTGGTCCTTGAACACCCGCTCGGGCGCGGCGACGACGGCGGTGGAATCCGTTGCGATGTCGGGCAATTCGGGCAAGTGCTGGGGGTAGCGCGGAGTCACGGTGCTGACCGCGCGCACCGACGGGACGCCGTCGAGCGAGCCGAGGTGCTTGCGGGCGAAGTCGGCGCTGGCGACGATCAGCGCCGCGGCGCCGTCGGACGTGGCGCAGATGTCGAGCTGCCGCAGCGGGTCGGCCACGACGGGGCTGGCGAACACGTCGTCGACCGAGGATTCCTTGCGGTAGCGGGCATTCGGGTTCTGCAGGCCGTGCCGGGAGTTCTTCACCTTCACCTGGGCGAAGTCCTCGGGCGTCGCGCCGTAGAGGTCCATCCGCCGGCGCGCCAGGAGCGCGAAGTACACCGGGTTCATCGCGCCGATGAGGTGGAACCGCTGCCAGTCGGGGTCGTTCTTGCGCTCGCCGCCGACGGGGGCGAACGCGCCCTTGGGCGTCGTGTCGGCGCCGATCACCAGCGCGACGTCGCAGAAGCCGGCCAGGATCTGAGCCCGGGCGCTCTGCAGCGCCTGCGAACCGCTGGCGCACGCGGCGTAGCTGGAACTCACCGGCACGCCGTTCCAGCCGAGTTTCTGCGCGAACGTCGACCCGGCGATGAAGCCCGGGTAGCCGTTGCGGATCGTGTCGGCCCCGGCGACCAGCTGGATCTGGCGCCAGTCCAGGCCGGCCTCGGCCAGCGCGGCGCGCGCGGCGACGACGCCGTATTCGGTGAAGTCGCGGCCCCACTTGCCCCACGGGTGCATGCCGGCGCCGAGGATGTACAGCGGTTCGGGCGTGCTCATGCCGGGATCCTCCAGGCGTGGACGAGGCGCTCCACGCCGTCGTCGTCGGTGTACAGCGGCATGGTGGTCAGCTCCATCTCCATGCCGACATTCAAATCGTCGGCCAGCGTGCCCTCGACCACCTTGCCCAGCACGATCAGCCCTTCCTCGGCCAGCTCAACCGCGGCGATGGCGAACGGCTCGAAGGGATCCGGGGCGGGGTAGGGCGGAGGCGGGGGATACCGGTTCTCGGTGTAGCTCCACAGCTTCCCGCGCGTCGACAACGCGACGGCCTCCAGTGTGTCGCTGGCGCACGCCGGGTTGGGGCAGTTGTTCTCGCGCGGCGGGAAGACGTAGGTGCCGCACTCGGGGCACTTGCTGCCGATCAGATGGGCGGTACCGGTGTCGTCGGTGGCGAACCATCCGTCGATCGCGGGCTGTTGGCTGGTTACCTCGGGCACCCACCAACACTACCAAGCGCTTGTTTGGGCACGCCAGGGTTCGTCACACCGGGTGCCTAGAGTGAATGCCGTGCCCGCCGCCACCCCTCAGAAAACAGAGGAACAAACCAAACCGACACTCATGCTGCTGGACGGCAATTCGCTGGCGTTCCGGGCGTTCTACGCGCTGCCCGCCGAGAACTTCAAGACCCGCGGCGGGCTGACCACCAACGCGGTGTACGGATTCACCGCCATGCTGATCAACCTGCTGCGTGACGAGGCGCCCACACACATCGCCGCGGCGTTCGACGTGTCGCGGCAGACCTTCCGCTCCGAGCGCTACCCCGAGTACAAGGCCAACCGGTCGTCGACGCCGGACGAGTTCCACGGCCAGATCGACATCACCAAGGAAGTGCTCAACGCGCTGGGCATCACCGTGCTCTCGGAGCAGGGGTTCGAGGCCGACGACCTGATCGCGACGCTGGCCACCCAGGCCGAAAACGAGGGCTACCGCGTGCTGGTGGTCTCCGGTGACCGCGACTCGCTGCAGCTGGTCAGCGAGGACGTCACGGTGCTCTACCCCCGCAAGGGCGTCAGCGAACTGACGCGCTTCACCCCCGACGCCGTCGTGGAAAAGTACGGGCTGACCCCGCGGCAGTACCCCGACTTCGCCGCCCTGCGCGGCGACCCCAGCGACAACCTGCCCGGCATTCCCGGGGTGGGGGAGAAGACCGCCTCGAAGTGGATCGCCGAATACGGCTCGCTGCAGGCGCTGGTGGACAACGTCGAATCGGTGCGCGGCAAGGTCGGCGACGCGCTGCGGGCCAACCTGGCCGGCGTGATCCTCAACCGCGACCTCACCGAACTCGTCAAAGACGTCCCGCTGGCCCAAACCCCGGACACGCTGCGGCTGCAGCCCTGGGACCGCGACCAGATTCACCGCCTCTTCGACGACCTGGAGTTCCGGGTGTTGCGCGACCGGTTGTTCGAGACCCTGGTGGCGGTCGAGCCCGAGGTCGACGAGGGCTTCGACGTGCGCGGCGGCGCGCTGGAGCCCGGCGCCGTCGGGCAGTGGCTGGCCGCGCACGCCGGCGATGGGCGCCGGGCGGGGCTGGCCGTCGCGGGCACCCACCTGCCGCACGGCGGGGACGCCACTGGGCTGGGCATCGCCGCCGCGGACGGCGACGGCGCCTACATCGACACCGCCACGCTCACCCCCGACGACGACGCCGCGCTGGCGGCCTGGCTGGCCGACCCGGCGAAACCCAAGGCGCTGCACGAGGCCAAGCTCGCCATCCACGATCTGGCGGGCCGCGGCTGGACGCTGGACGGCGTCACCTCCGACACCGCGCTGGCCGCCTACCTGGTGCGCCCGGGGCAGCGCAGCTTCACCCTCGACGACCTGTCGTTGCGCTACCTGCGTCGCGAGCTGCGCGCGGAAACGCCCGAACAGCAACAGCTTTCGCTGCTCGACGACATGGAGGGCGTGGACGAGCAGGCCGTCGCCACCCTCATCCTGCGGGCCCGGGCGGTGGTCGACCTGGCCGACGCGCTGGACGCCGAGCTGGACCGCATCGACTCCACCGCGCTGCTGGGCGAGATGGAGCTGCCGGTCCAGCAGGTGCTGGCCCACATGGAAAGCGCCGGCATCGCCGTCGATCTACAGCTGCTCGGCGAGCTGCAAAGCCAGTTCGCCGACGAGATCCGCGACGCCGCCGAGGCCGCCTACGGGGTTATCGGCAAGCAGATCAACCTGGGCTCGCCCAAGCAGTTGCAGGTGGTGCTGTTCGACGAGCTCGGCATGCCGAAGACGAAGCGGACGAAGACCGGCTACACCACCGACGCCGACGCCCTGCAGTCGCTGTTCGACAAGACCGGCCATCCGTTCCTGCAGCACCTGCTGGCCCACCGCGACGTCACCCGGCTGAAGGTCACCGTCGACGGGCTGCTGAATTCGGTGGCCGCCGACGGCCGCATCCACACCACGTTCAACCAGACCATCGCGGCCACCGGCAGGCTGTCGTCGACCGAACCCAACCTGCAGAACATCCCGATCCGCACCGACGCCGGCCGCCAGATCCGGGACGGCTTCGTCGTCGGCAAGGGCTACGAGGAGCTGATGACGGCGGACTACAGCCAGATCGAGATGCGCATCATGGCCCACCTGTCGCGGGACGAAGGCCTGATCGAAGCCTTCAACACCGGGGAGGATTTGCACTCGTTCGTCGCGTCGCGGGCGTTCGGGGTGCCGATCGAGGAGGTGACGGCCGAGCTGCGGCGCCGGGTCAAGGCGATGTCGTACGGGCTGGCCTACGGGTTGAGCGCGTACGGCCTGTCTGCCCAGCTCAAGATCTCCACCGAGGAGGCGAAGGAACAGATGGACGCCTACTTCGCCCGATTCGGCGGTATCCGCGACTACCTGCACGACGTCGTCGAGCAGGCCCGCAAGGACGGCTACACCTCCACCGTGCTGGGCCGCCGTCGCTACCTGCCCGAGCTGGACAGCAGCAACCGCAACGTCCGCGAGGCCGCCGAGCGGGCGGCGCTGAACGCCCCCATCCAGGGCAGCGCGGCCGACATCATCAAGGTCGCGATGATCGAGGTCGACAAGGCCATCAAGCAGGCCGGACTCGCGTCCCGGATGCTGCTGCAGGTGCACGACGAACTGTTGTTCGAAATCGCGCCGGGCGAGCGGGAGCGGGTCGAGGCGCTGGCGCGCGAGAAAATGGGCGCCGCCTACCCGCTGGACGTCCCGCTCGAGGTCTCGGTGGGCTACGGCCGCTCGTGGGACGCCGCGGCACACTGAGCGCCCGCCGGTGTAACGTGAGGGCGAAAATTCGGCCGGGAATTCGCCGTGGCGTTACATTTGCGTCATTTCGGCGGCGGGCGAGTTTGTCCAGCTAGTGCCCTGTCGAGTAGCCTCGACAGGTAAATCCTGTTTTGTCCCTACGACCCAACCTGTCCGGAGCAACCCAACAACATGCCGAGTCCCACCGTCACCTCGCCGCAAGTAGCCGTCAACGACATTGGCTCGAGCGAGGATTTTCTCGCCGCAATAGACAAAACGATCAAGTACTTCAACGATGGCGACATCGTCGAAGGCACCATCGTCAAAGTTGACCGGGACGAGGTGCTCCTCGACATCGGCTACAAGACCGAAGGGGTCATCCCCGCCCGCGAGCTCTCCATCAAGCACGACGTCGACCCCAACGAGGTCGTTTCCGTCGGCGATGAGGTCGAGGCCCTGGTTCTCACCAAGGAGGACAAAGAGGGCCGGCTGATCCTGTCCAAGAAGCGCGCCCAGTACGAGCGCGCCTGGGGCACGATCGAGGCGCTCAAGGAGAAGGACGAGGCCGTCAAGGGCACCGTCATCGAGGTCGTCAAGGGCGGCCTGATCCTGGACATCGGGTTGCGTGGCTTCCTGCCCGCCTCGCTCGTCGAGATGCGGCGCGTGCGCGACCTGCAGCCCTACATCGGCAAGGAGATCGAGGCCAAGATCATCGAGCTGGACAAGAACCGCAACAACGTGGTCCTGTCCCGCCGGGCCTGGCTGGAGCAGACCCAGTCCGAGGTGCGCAGCGAGTTCCTCAACCAGCTGCAGAAGGGCAGCATCCGCAAGGGTGTGGTCTCGTCCATCGTCAACTTCGGCGCGTTCGTCGACCTCGGCGGGGTGGACGGCCTGGTGCACGTGTCCGAGCTGTCCTGGAAGCACATCGACCACCCGTCCGAGGTGGTGCAGGTCGGCGACGAGGTCACCGTCGAGGTGCTCGACGTCGACATGGACCGCGAGCGGGTTTCGTTGTCGCTCAAGGCGACTCAGGAAGACCCGTGGCGCCACTTCGCCCGCACCCACGCCATCGGCCAGATCGTGCCCGGGAAGGTCACCAAGCTGGTTCCGTTCGGCGCGTTCGTCCGCGTCGAGGAGGGCATCGAGGGCCTGGTGCACATCTCCGAGCTGGCCGAGCGGCACGTCGAGGTGCCCGACCAGGTGGTGGCCGTCGGCGACGACGCGATGGTCAAGGTCATCGACATCGACCTGGAGCGCCGCCGAATCTCGTTGTCGCTCAAGCAGGCCAACGAGGACTACACCGAGGAATTCGACCCGGCGAAGTACGGCATGGCCGACAGCTACGACGAGCAGGGCAACTACATCTTCCCCGAGGGCTTCGACTCCGAGACCAACGAATGGCTCGAGGGATTCGACGCCCAGCGCAACGAGTGGGAGGCCCGCTACGCCGAGGCCGAGCGCCGGCACAAGATGCACACCGCGCAGATGGAGAAGTTCGCCGCCGCCGAGTCGGCCGCCCACGCCGCCGGCGACCAGGCGCCGGGCAACGGCGCGTCGTCGGAGAAAGCGGCCGGTGGATCGCTGGCCAGCGACGCCCAGCTGGCGGCCCTGCGGGAAAAGCTCGCCGGCAACGCCTAATAGCGTTCTGGGATGCTGCGCATCGGGTTGACCGGTGGCATCGGCGCCGGCAAGTCGGCGGTCTCGTCCACCTTCGCGAAGTGCGGTGCCGTCATCGTCGACGGCGACGTCATCGCGCGCGAGGTGGTCGAGCCGGGCACCGAGGGCCTGAAGGCGCTCGTCGAGGCGTTCGGCGAGGACATCCTGTCACCCGACGGATCGCTGGATCGTCCGGCGTTGGCCGCCAAGGCCTTTCGTGATGACGAGGCGCGCCAGAAGCTGAACGGGATCGTGCACCCGCTGGTCGGCAAGCGCCGTTCCGAGATCATCGCCTCGGTGCCCGACGATGTCGTTGTCGTCGAAGACATTCCGCTGCTGGTGGAGTCCGGCATGGCGCCGCTGTTCCCGCTCGTGGTGGTGGTGCACGCGGACGTCGAGGTACGGGTGCGGCGGCTGGTCGACCTACGCGGCATGCCCGAGGAAGACGCCCGCGCCCGGATCGCCGCGCAGGCCGACGACGAGCAGCGCCGCGCCGTCGCCGACGTCTGGCTGGACAACTCGGGCAGCCCCGAGGAGTTGGCGCAGCGGGCCCGCGACGTCTGGAACGACCGGATCCTGCCGTTCGCCCACAACCTGAGCGAGCGCCAGATCGCGCACGCGCCCGCGCGTCTCATGCCTGCCGACCCGAGTTGGCCCGACCAGGCGCGGCGGATCGTCAATCGGTTGCAGACGGCCTGTGGCCACCGGGCGCTGCGCATCGACCACATCGGCTCCACCGCGCTGCCCGCCTTGGACGCCAAGGACGTCATCGACATCCAGATCACGGTCGAATCGCTCGCCGTCGCCGACGAGCTCGCGGAGCCGTTATTGTCGGCCGGCTACCCGCGCATCGAGGCCATTACCGAGGACGTAGCCCACACCGACGATGTGGCGTTGTGGCACAAGCGGATTCACGCCTCCGCCGACCCGGGCCGGCCGACCAACGTGCACATTCGGGTCAACGGCTGGCCCAACCAGCAGTTCGCCCTGCTGTTCGTAGCCTGGCTGCGGGCCGATGTCGGCGCGCGCGCCGACTACCTGGCCGCCAAGCTCAAGGCCGAACAGGTGGCGGGCGGTGACGTCTCCCGCTACGCCGACGCCAAGGAACCATGGTTTGCCGACGCGTACCGGCGGGCCTGGGAGTGGGCCGACTCAACCGGATGGCAGCCCTAGCCGGTCGGGCTTCGCCCCGCACAGCAGCACCCCGTTCATGGGGTCGGAATTGCCCTGCGCCGGCCTGACCATCTGGTCGGCCTGGGTGAAAACGTTGTCGTCGACGTCGATCTCGCAGTGCACGTTGGCCGAATAGGGCCAGTGAAGCTGAACCTGGATGCCGGCCTGCTGCGGATCGGGCAGCACCGTGTTGGCCTCGAACACGTTGCCCGGCATCGACGGAAGGTTGGTGCTGCTCGTCCGGCCGCCGTTGGTCACGAAGATGGCCTGGCTGCCGGTTGTCAGGGCGTCGATCCTGACGCGGTAGGTGATGTTGTGCAGGTCGGCATTCGCGGTTGCCGGGCTTAGCTGGGACCCGGCCGCGATTACGGTCAAGGCGGCGATCGCCATCCACCGGTGGTTGCTGGGGCTCATAACAGCCGAGATTACCCGGGTTGGCAGCGCGGGCACCACAACGACGTCCGCCCGGCCACGCGGGCCCGCGCGAGGCGGGTGCCGCAGCGCGGACACGACGGGTCGGGTTCGTCGCGCACCCCGGTGAGCCACCGCGGCAGGCCGGGCACCCGACCGTGCGGCACAGCGGTGCGCAGCACCCGCGTCATCGCCGTGTGCAGGGCCTTGAGCTCGTCGTCCCCAAGTTCCGGGATCGGGCGGGTCGGCGCGATCCGCGCCCGCCAGCAGATCTCGTCGGTGAGCAGGTTGCCGAGCCCGGCGATCACCGCCTGGTCCATGAGTGTCGGCTTTAGCCGCCCGGACCGGCCGCGCAGGGCCTCGCGGAATGCCGGCAGGCCGAGGCCCAAGGCGTCGGGGCCCTGGGGGCCCGTTACGCGTGCGACGTCGTCGTCGTTGTCGGCCAGCCACACCCCGCGCAGCTTGCGGAGGTCTGCGTAGCGGAGTTCCCCACGATCCAGCGCGATCACCAGCCGCTCGTGCGGCTCGCGATCGGCGCCGCCGGCGGCATAGTGCGGGTGCCCGGTCATCCCGCTGTGCACCAGCAGCGTCGGGCCGTCCGTCGGCAGCATCAACCACTTGCCGTGCCGGCGTGGGCAATCGAAGCGGTGGCCGTCGAGCCGCTGGCCGAGCGCCGTGGCGGTGACGTTTCGCAGGATGCCCGGATCGCGGACCTGCACGCTCCGGATCCGCCGGCCGGGCAGCGCATCGGCCAGCTCGCGCCGAAAGCCCTCCACGTCGGGCAGTTCAGGCACGAAGCTTTGCCACCCGCTGCGCCGGCCCCGTCAGCGAGCGGGCGTGCCGGTGCATGCCGGCCCACGGATCACCTTGCCCGGCAAGCCGTTTGGGGACGTCGCGAATGGTGAATCGGTCCGCGCGCAGGCCGCGGGTGTCCAGCTCGTCCCACTCCAGCGGGGTCGCCACCGGCGCGCCCGCCCGGGCCCGCACCGAATACGGCGCAACCGCGGTCTGCGCGTACGCGTTTCGCATGATGTCCAGATACACGCGGTTGCCGCGCTTGTCTTTGCGGGCCTCGACGGTGCGGTGGGCTACGTCGTCGGCCACCACCACCTCGGCGACCTCGCGGGAGAATTGGCGGGCGGTGTCGAAATCGGTGTCGGGCCGCAGCGGCACCACGACGTGCAGCCCGCGCGACCCGGTGGTCTGCACATAGCGGGCCAGCCCGAGGTCGTCCATGACCCCGGCCACCGCGTGGGCCGTCGCCCGCACCACGGCGAAGTCGGTATCGGAGGGGTCGAGATCGAACACCAGCCGGTCGGGCTTGTGCAGCCGGTCCCGCCGCGACTGCCACACGTGCAGCGTGACGCAGTTCTGATTGGCCAGCCAGCGCAGCGCCTCCGGACGCTCCGCCACGGGATGGACCACGGTGCCGCCCTCTTTGGCGACTTCGACACGGCCCATCCAGTCGGGCAGCGAATCGGCGAAATCCTGTTGCACCCAACCCTGTTCGCCGATGCCGCGCGGGAACCGCTGCACGGTGAGCGCCCGGTCCCGCAGGTGCGGCAGCATCGTGTCGGCCACCTCGCCGTAGTAGGCGACCAGCTCGCCCTTGGTGATCCCGTCTTTCGGGAACATCACCCGGTCCGGGTGGGTCACCTCAACCTCGAAGCGCGGCATCAGCGTGTCTCCCGTACGACGTCGGCGGCGTCCTTGTCGGTGCGCAGCCCCTGGTAACGCGGGTGGCGCAGCTTGCCGTCGCGGGTCCACTCGGTGAACCCGATCTGGGCGACCAACTCCGGGCGCACCCAGTGGGCGCCGTTCTCGCGCACCAGGCCCCGGGTGAACGGTGGCGTGTCCTGCTCCAGGGGCGACAGTCGCTCGTGCAGGCTGCGCAGCGTGGGTTCGTCGAACCCGGTCCCCACCTTGCCGGCGTAGACCAGGTCGCGGCCGTCGTGGTAGCCGAGCAACAGCGCGCCCAGCTCGATGCGGCCGCCTTTGGGGCTGGTGTAGCCGCCGACGACGAATTCCTGATCGCGAACGCACTTGAACTTCAACCAGTTCTTCGACCGGCCGCCTTCGTACGTGGCGTCGGCCCGCTTGGCGATCACCCCCTCGTCACCGCGCCGGCACGCCGCCTCATAGGCGCCGATCCCGTCCTGGACCCGGTGCACCGCGAAACGCAGCGGGTCACCAAATTCAATTGCCTTGCGCAGCAGCTTCTTTCGCCACAGCTGCGGCACGTCGGTGGTCGACTTGCCGTCGAGGTGGAGCAGGTCGAACACGTAGTAGAAGACGCGGACGGGTGACGCGCGGGCCACCTCCGGGTCGGTGATGCCCAGCCGGCCCTGCAGCCTGGCGAAGCTGGTGCGCCGGCCCTCGAACGCCACCACCTCGCCGTCCACGACGAACCGCTTGGTCCGCTGGGCACCGAGCGCGTCGACGAGCTCGGGATAGGTTCCGTTGAGCGGCTGCCGATTCCGCGACAGCAGCCGCACCCGGTCGCCGTCGCGGAAGCCGAGGCAGCGCATCCCGTCGAATTTGCGCTCGAAGATCCAGTGTGGATCGGAGAAGCGCCGGTCGGTCAGGGTTGCCAGCGTCGGCGCCCGCCAGTCGGGCACCGGCTCGTCGTGCAGCGCCGCGCGCACCGCTTCCGGCAGGGCGGCGAAGTCGGTCATGACACGTCGTCCACAGAGTGGCCGGTCAGCGCCGGCTGGCGCAGCGTGTCGGCGTCCTCGTCGTCTTTGCGCCTGATCAGCAGCCATGTCTCCTGGTCGCCGTCCCGGATCCGGGTCAGCGTGTACCAGCCGCGCAGCCAGTCGCCGCACAGAAAGAACGAAAGGTGGCCGCGGTCAAGGCAATCGGCGATGTCGTAGGGCGTCGCGTTGACATAGGTGCCGCGGTCGCCCTCGACGTCGCCCTCGAGGTCGTCGAGGGGCAGGTCAGCGACGCGGCGGGCGATGCGGCTGTCGTTGGGTATCGCCCAGGCGACCAGCACGCCGTCGATCTCGAGGCCAAGCTCGTAGTGGTCGCTGTCAGCCCCCCGCCGCTGGATGACGAAACGCGGGTCCTGGCCGGGCCGGCGCTTGCGTCGGTTGTCCATCAAACGCATCCCGAAGTGATACCCGTGGGTCACGTGAGGAAACGAGCTATGCCTCACGCCAGGTCAACTCCATGCCATCCGCGGCCATCCACCGCGATAGGTCGTAGTCGTTGCGGGCCAGGCCGTCGATGGCGACCACGGCGCGCCGCACGGCTTGTTCGGCGATTTCCGGGGTCAGCAGGCCGTGGCGCACGGCGTCCAGCAGCTCGTCGACGTCGGCCAGCTCCGCCCCGGCGCCGGTCCGGACGACGATGTCGAGGTAGTGGTCCTCCGACCGCCACACGTCCGGGCCCGGCGTGTATTCGCCCACGTCCAGGTAGTAGTCCTGGTCGCGTTCGTGTCCCGGGTTGAAGTGAAAGACGGTGGCGCGCAAGCCCAACGACGGGAGCAGCCACGATTCGAGGTAGTGGAACTGCGCGCGGCCCGGGGTGGGGCGGGCGATGTAGAGCCCCCACGGGTGCACGACGTACTCGTCGACGGCCCGCACGATGCCCTTCGGATCGGTGTTGGTGCGGGCGACCAGGTCGAACGTCTCGTGCTTCGGCGGATGGATGGCCCTACTCTAGTCACGGTGAGCGACCTCAGCGGAAAGACAGCTCTCGTCACCGGCGGGAATTCGGGCATCGGGTTGGCGACAGCGCAGCGGCTGGCCGGCGCGGCGCCTACGTCTTCCTGACCGGTCGTAATCAGGAAACCATCGACGCCGCGGTGGCCTCGATCGGTGACCGGGCGACGGGCGTCCGCGCCGACGTGGCCAACCTCGACGACGTGGCGGCGATCGCCGACGCCATCGCATCCCGCGGCGACGGCCTCGACGTGCTCTTCGCCAACGCGGGCGGCGGAGAATTCGCGGCACTGGGCGACATTTCGGTCGAACACTTCACGTCCACGTTCATGACCAACGTGGGTGGCACGTTGTTCACCGTGCAAGCGATGCTGCCGCTGCTCAACCGCGGCTCGTCGATAGTGCTGACCGGCTCGACCGCCGCCTACAACGGCACCCCGGCGTTCAGCGTGTATGCGGCGAGCAAGGCGGCGATCCGCTCGTTCGGGCGGACCTGGGCGGCCGAACTCATCGGCCGCGGGATTCGGGTCAACACGATCGTTCCCGGACCGGTCGAGACTCCCGGGCTGCTGGGACTGGCGCCGGCCGGACGAGAGCAGGAGCTACGCGAAGGCGAGGCGTCCAAGGTCCCGATGGGCCGCCTGGGCAGGCCCGAGGAGGTCGCCGCGGCAGTGCTATTCCTCGCGTCGGACGAAAGCAGCTTCATGACCGGCAGCGAGTTGTTCGTCGACGGCGGCGCCGAGCAGATCTAGGATCGCCCCGCCCTATCGGCGCAACCGAATTTTCCACCGCACGAAGGTGCCGTAGAACACCGACAGCGCGGCCAGCATGCCCATGTCGATCAGCCAGGCCCTCGAGCTGTGCTCCCAGAACCGGTCCTGGGAGAGCAGCGAATCGGGCACCAGGTGCCGCAGGTCGACCGTCGAGGCCGCGGCAGCGTAGCCCCAGCGCGCGGGCATCGCGAAGGACAGTTGGTCAAGGCCGAGCCGGCCGGTGACCGGGACCATGCCGCCGCACAGCACTAGCTGCGCCATCACCGTGACCACGAACAGCGGCATGATCTGCTCGCTGGAGCGGACCAGTGACGAAATGGCCAGCCCGAGGATGGCTGAGGCGACACAGGTCCCCGCCACGGTCAGGAACAGCTCGAGGGTGGCCCCGGCGGTCGAGTGGCCCAGCAGAACGGCGCCACGCGTCGGGGCGCTCTTGCCGATCACCACGATCGCGGTGACGATCGCCGACTGCAGGATCGCGAACCCGCAGAACACCGACGTCTTCGCGAGCAGGTAGGCCGTCGTCGACAACCCGACCGCCTGCTCGCGCTGGAAGATGGCGCGCTCGCCGACCAGGTCGCGGATCGTTAGCGCGGTGCCCATGAACGCCGCGGCCGGCAGCAGCAGGGCCAGGATCTGCGCGGCTTCGTCCGGGGTCCCGGCGCCTGGGGCCGGCACGTTAAACCCATGGTTGCCCGGCACGGTCAGCGACAGGGAACCCAGGATGAACGGCAACAGCGCCAGGAAGACGAAATAGGCGCGGTCGGCGACGACGAGCCGGACCTGCCGGCGCGCGACCGTGGAAATCTGGCGCCGCACGCTGGTGTGCACCGGCTCGCCCAGGTCGCCGGGCTCGGTTCCGGCCGTCAGCTGTTTCTGGGGGCGCTTCTGGGCCTCGGCCTGGGCCAGGAACCGCCGGTTGGCCTCCTCGGGGTCGGCGCCCACCTTGGTGAAGATCTTGGCCCAGTTGGTGGTACCCATCGCCTCGCCGATCTGGTCGGGCGGGCCGAAGTAGGCCGTCTTGCCGCCCGGGGCCACCAACAGCAGCTGGTCGCAGATGTCCAGGTAGGACAGCATGTGCGTCACCACGATCACCAC
Organism: Mycobacterium sp. NGS34; assembly: GCF_059812845.1. Classification (NCBI taxonomy): domain Bacteria; kingdom Bacillati; phylum Actinomycetota; class Actinomycetes; order Mycobacteriales; family Mycobacteriaceae; genus Mycobacterium; species Mycobacterium sp. NGS34. Next base: position 51,359 of record NZ_JCALDM010000020.1, on the reverse strand, counting down.
GCGGCCGGCGTCGGCCAGCTGACGCAGCATCGTCATCACCTGGTGGTCCAGCGCCGGGTCGAGGCCCGACGTCGGCTCGTCGAGGATCAGCAGCGACGGCCCGGTCAGCAGCTCCAGCGCGACCGAGGCCCGTTTGCGCTGGCCGCCGGACAGCTTGTCGACGCGGGTGTCGGCGTGCTTGGTCAGGTCCAGCTCCTCGAGGACCTGGGTAACGACCTTGGCGCGGTCGGCCTTGCTGGTGTCGGGCGGCAGCCGCAGTTCGGCCGCGTAGCCAAGTGCCTGGTTGACCGTCAGCTGGCGGTGCACCACGTCGTCCTGGGGGACCATGCCGATCCTGCTGCGCAGCGACGCGTACTCGGCGTGGATGTCGTGGCCCTCGAAGCTCACCGAACCCGAGGTGGGGCTGGTGTAGCCGGCGATCAGTCGGGCCAGTGTGCTCTTGCCGGCGCCCGAGCCCCCGATCACGGCGGTCAGCGTCCCCGGTCGGGCGGTCAGCGAGATGTCGTCGAGCAGTTGCTTGCCGTTGTCGACGACGTAGCGGACGTTGCGCACCTCCAGGCCGCCGGTGCGGGCCGCGGCGGCGCCGCCCTCGACCAGGGTGCCGTCCCGGAACGCCAGGTCGACGTTGCCGATGGTGACGACGTCGCCGTCGGTCAGGATCGCCGACCCGACCCGGGTGCCGTTGACGAAGGTGCCGTTGATGCTGTTGTCGCGGATCTCGGTGCCGAGCGGCGTCTGCAGCAGCGTGGCGTGATGCCGCGAGGCGAGCACGTCGTAGACGACTATGTCGCTCTCTGCCGCGCGCCCGATCGTCTTGGCGTCGGCCGTGCCCGCGGCCGCCGACATGCGCGGCGACAGCAACTTCACGAACCGCGTCGCGAGGTTGGAGACGTCGGCCGTCTTGGCGTCGATCACCGTGGACTCGGCGGGCGGCGGCGCGTCCCGCCGGACCGCCGGCTCGGCGTTGACGGTTGTCACCTGGTCGGGTGGCGTCGGGCGGAGCGGCCGCGGGGCCGGTGGCATGCCCGACGTCTGGATCCGCGGCGGCGGGGGCGCCTGCCGCGGCGGCGCCGGTTGCCGGGGCGGTGCCTTGGGTGGCATCGGGCGCGGCGGCGCGGCCTGCCTGGGCTGGCTTCCGGTCTGGCCGCGCCGCGGGGCGGGCGGCGCGGTGGGGTTCGTCCGCTCCGGCAGCGCGGACCATGCCAGGGTGGGCGGCCCGGAGTCCCGCGCCGGCCTGGCCGGGGGCGGTCCGCTGGCGTGGCCCTGCTGCGGTCCGACCGCGAACGTCAGCCGCGGTCCCTGCGGATTGCCGACGTTGATGCTCTGGCCGTCGTGGATGTCGATGACCGGCATCCGGTAGCCGTTGACATAGGTGCCGTTCAGCGAGCCGTTGTCGATCGCCAGCCAGCGGCCCTGGTCGAACCGCACGATCAGATGGGCGCGGGAGATCCGGGGATCGGGAATCCGCAAGTCCGCGTTCGCGTCACGCCCGACGACGACCTCGTGGCCGGCCGCGAACGAGCGTTGGGACCCGTCGTGCCGGATTGTCAGGACAGGCGGGGCGGGTCGGGTCACCCCTCAAGTATCGGTCGGCGGTTCGAGTGGTCTCCATGGGACTCGCCTGTGATTTGTCTTTGTTTCGGTTCGGTCACTCATAGCTGACGCATAGCTTGCTGAGACTTAGCGCCCACCGAGATCGGGCATCATTCGGACGTGCGGGGAGTGAAAGCGGACAGACGAGGGGGCGACGATTGACGGACGAACAGAAGGGGACGACCCGGCGCATCGACGCCGGCAGACGGCTGCTGAGCAACCCGCGTCTGGCGCGTGAAGCGCTGCGCGCTGGCTTTCATTCGGGTCCCTCGGCGACCGTCGCGCACCTGTTTCGCCGCATCCCGCCGGTCAACTCGACCCCCAACGCCGAACCTCCGGTCGTGGAGTCCCACCCCGAGGCCGGCGGATCGCGCCTCGCGCTGAGCAGCGGTGCGGCGTTCGCCGGCTACACGATCCTGCGGCAGCTCGGCGCCGGCGGCATGGCCGAGGTCTACCTGGCGCTGCATCCCCGGCTGCCGCGTCGCGACGTGATCAAGGTGCTCGCCGAGGCGGTCACCGCCGATCCGGAGTTCCGCGAGCGGTTCAACCGGGAGGCCGACCTGGCGGCGACGCTCTGGCACCCGCACGTCGTCGGCGTCCATGACCGCGGCGAATTCGACGGTCAGCTCTGGATTTCCATGGACTACGTCGAGGGCACCGACGCCGCCCGGCTGGTTAAGGAGCGCTACCCGGACGGGATGCCCATCGACGAGGTGTGCGCGATCCTGCAGGCGGTCGCGGGGGCGCTGGATTACGCACACGACCGCGGCCTGTTGCACCGCGACGTCAAGCCCGCCAACATCCTGCTCACCCATCCCGATGACGGGGAACGCCGAATCCTGTTGGCGGACTTCGGTGTAGCGCGCCACCTCGCCAACATCAGCGGCATCACCGAGACCAACGTCGCGGTGGGCACGGTGGCCTACGCCGCCCCCGAACAGCTGACCGGATCCAACATCGACGGCCGCGCGGACCAATATGCGTTGGCGGCCACGGCATTTCATCTGCTCACCGGCGCGCCGCCCTTCCAGCACTCTAACCCGGTCGCGGTGATCAGCCAGCACCTGCACGAGGACCCGCCCCGGCTCAGCGATCACCGCCCCGACCTGGCCTACCTCGACGACGTGTTCTTCACGGCCCTCGCCAAGCGCCCCGAGGACCGCTTCGAGCGGTGCCGCGCGTTCGCCGCCGCGGTCAGCGAGCTGGTCTCCGACGAGGAGGACGACGACGCGGCGGCTGCCGCTTCGCCGCGGCGGCGGCTGTATCACCGGTTCTCGTCCCGGGCCCGGTGGGCGACCGCGTTGGTGTGCGCGGTGCTGATCGCCATCGCGGCGACCTGGTCGACGCTGTACTCGTTTCAGCCGGAGAGCCCGCCGGCCAATGTCCCCGCGCTGGCGTCGAAACCGTCCGTCCCGGCGGCCGGCGCGGCGCCCGCGAGAGCCGGCGGCCCGGTGCTCAACGGCACCTACAAGTTGAGCTATGACCGCAGCAAGCAGACCACCAACGGCATCCCGATCCGTCACGACGGTCCGGCCGCCAGTTGGTGGGCGTTCCGCTCGGTGTGCACGGCCAACGGGTGCGCGGCGACCGGGACCCAGCTCGACGACACCAACCACCAGGTGGCCAGCACGGTTGATGGCGGTCACACCTACTCGCTGCGCTTCATCGGGGGCTATTGGCAGGGCGGGTTCCAGCAGGAGCGGTCGGGCTGCACGCAGCCGAACGGGCAGGTCACGGCCACCCAGCAGGAAAGCGTCGCCGGGTCGTTGGCGCCGCAGGCCGACGGCACGCTGCGCGGCACGGTGACGCAAACGGCCCTGTCCGACGAATGCGGCGCGCAGGGGGCGGTGGTGCGGGTGCCCGTGGTGGCCACCCGCGTCGGCGACGCCCCGGCGTCCGTGCCCGTGGCCGATCCCGCCCAGGTGATCAGCGCCTCGACCACGCCGTCGCACCCCGGGGCGCCGGTCCTGGGCGGGTCGTGCAGCGACGTCGACAAGCTCGCCTACGACCCGACCAACAGCGAGCAGGTCGTCTGCGAGGGCAACACGTGGGCCAAGGCGCCGATCACGATGGGGGTGCACGCCACCGGTAGCTCGTGCAACCGCCCGAACACCTCGGTGTTCGCGATGTCCACCTCGAGCGACGGGTATCTGCTGCAGTGCGATCCGGTCACCCGCACCTGGACCCGCCCGGGGGCCTAGCGTCCTTGCCCGCGATCGTGCGGTGTTTGTCCGCCGACACGCCGCGTCGCGTGGCATTCTGCGCACGCTCGTGGGAGAAGCGGCGGCCCACTTGTCGGTACGCCGCTCTACCCTGGTGCCATGGCCTTTGCCACTGAACACCCTGTCGTCGCGCACTCGGAATACCGCCCCGCCGCAGAAGAGGTCGAAGGGCTGGTGCGCGCCGGCGGCCGCTTCGAGGTGGTCAGCCCGCACGCACCGGCCGGCGACCAGCCCGCGGCCATCGACGAGCTGGAGCGTCGTATCCGGGCGGGGGAGCGCGACGTGGTCCTGCTCGGCGCCACCGGCACCGGAAAGTCGGCCACCACGGCCTGGCTCATCGAACGGCTGCAGCGCCCCACCTTGGTGATGGCGCCGAACAAGACGCTGGCCGCCCAGCTGGCCAACGAGCTGCGAGAGATGTTGCCGCACAACGCCGTCGAGTACTTCGTGTCGTACTACGACTACTACCAGCCGGAAGCCTACATCGCGCAGACCGACACCTACATCGAGAAGGACAGCTCCATCAACGACGACGTGGAGCGGCTGCGGCACTCCGCGACGTCGGCGCTGCTCTCGCGGCGCGACGTGGTGGTGGTGGCGTCGGTGTCGTGCATCTACGGCCTGGGCACGCCGCAGTCCTACCTGGACCGCTCCGTCGAACTACAGGTCGGCACCGAGGTTCCCCGCGACGGCCTGCTGCGGCTGCTGGTCGACGTCCAGTACACCCGCAACGACCTGTCCTTCACCCGCGGCTCGTTCCGGGTGCGCGGCGACACCGTGGAGATCATCCCGTCCTACGAGGAGCTGGCGGTCCGCATCGAGTTCTTCGGCGACGAGGTCGAGGCGCTGTACTACCTGCACCCGCTGACCGGCGAGGTGGTCCGCCAGGTCGACTCGCTGCGGATCTTCCCCGCCACCCACTACGTGGCCGGCCCGGAGCGAATGGCCCACGCCATCTCGACCATCGAGGAGGAACTCGCCGAGCGGCTCGCCGAGTTCGAGGCCCAGGGCAAGCTCCTCGAGGCCCAGCGGCTGCGGATGCGCACCGCCTACGACATCGAGATGATGCGCCAGGTCGGGTTCTGCTCGGGGATCGAGAACTACTCCCGGCACATCGACGGCCGGGGGCCGGGTTCGCCGCCGGCGACCTTGCTCGACTACTTCCCCGAGGACTTCCTGCTCGTCATCGACGAGTCGCACGTCACCGTGCCGCAGATCGGCGGCATGTACGAGGGCGACATGTCCCGCAAGCGCAACCTGGTGGAGTACGGGTTCCGGCTGCCGTCGGCGTGCGACAACCGGCCGCTGACCTGGGAGGAATTCGCCGACCGGATCGGGCAGACGGTGTATTTGTCGGCCACACCCGGGCCCTACGAGCTGAGCCAGACCGGCGGCGAGTTCGTCGAGCAGGTGATCCGGCCGACCGGGCTGGTGGACCCCAAGGTCCTGGTCAAGCCGACCAAGGGCCAGATCGACGACCTGATCGGGGAGATCCGCAAGCGCGCCGCCGCCGACGAGCGGGTGCTGGTCACGACGCTGACCAAGAAGATGGCCGAGGACCTCACCGACTACCTGCTGGAGATGGGCATCCGGGTCCGTTACCTGCACTCCGAGGTCGACACGCTGCGCCGGGTGGAGTTGCTGCGCCAGCTTCGCCTCGGCGATTACGACGTCCTGGTCGGCATCAACCTGCTGCGCGAGGGCCTCGACCTGCCGGAGGTGTCGCTGGTGGCGATTCTCGACGCCGACAAGGAAGGCTTCCTGCGCTCGACGCGCAGCCTGATCCAGACCATCGGCCGCGCCGCCCGCAACGTGTCCGGCGAGGTGCACCTGTACGCCGACACCATGACCGACTCGATGAAGGAAGCCATCGACGAGACCGAACGGCGGCGCGCCAAGCAGACCGCCTACAACGAGGCCAACGGCATCGACCCGCAGCCGCTGCGCAAGAAGATCGCCGACATCCTCGACCGGGTCTACGCCGAAGCCGACGACAGCGAGACCGTCGAAATCGGTTCCGGGCGCAGCATGTCCCGCGGCCGGCGCGCCCAGGGCGAGCCGGGTCGCGCGGTGAGCGCCGGCGTCTTCGAGGGCCGCGACACCGCGAACATGCCGCGCGCCGAACTGGCCGACCTGATCAAGGACCTCACCGCGCAGATGATGGCCGCCGCCCGCGATCTGCAGTTCGAGCTGGCCGCCCGGTTCCGCGACGAAATCGCCGACCTCAAAAAGGAACTGCGCGGGATGGACGCCGCCGGCCTGAAGTGACGCACCCCGACACCATCACCGGCAGCTGGCGCGAACTGCTGGGCGCCAAGTACCTGGGAACCTCGGTGGTGCTGGCCGGTGGCGTCGCGCTGTACGCCACCAACGAGTTCCTCACCATCAGCCTGCTGCCCAACACCGTCGCCGAGATCGGCGGCAGCCGCCTCTATGCGTGGGTCACGACCTTGTACCTGGTCGGCTCGGTGGTCGCGGCGACCATGGTCAATCCGATGCTGGTGCGCATCGGGGCGCGCTCGTCATTCCTGTTGGGGCTGGCCGTGTTTGGGCTCTCCAGCCTGGCGTGCGGGGCCGCGCCCAACATGGAGGTCCTGGTCGCGGCGCGCACCCTGCAGGGAGTGGCCGGCGGTCTGCTGGCCGGCCTCGGCTATGCGGTCATCAACGCGGCGCTGCCGCGCTCGCTGTGGACCCGGGCCTCGGCGCTGGTGTCGGCGATGTGGGGGGTCGCGACGGTGGTCGGGCCCGCGACGGGCGGCCTGTTCGCCCAGTTCGGGTTGTGGCGGTGGGCTTTCGTCGCGATGGCCATCCTGACGGCGCTGATGGCCACGCTGGTGCCGATCGCGCTGCCCGCCGGCCGAGCCGGCGCGAGCGCGGAGACACCGGCGCTGGGGGTCCCGGTGTGGTCGCTGCTGCTGATCGGCGCGGCGGCACTGGCGGTCAGCGTCGCGCAGATCCCGCACAACGTCGCCGCGACGGCCGGGCTGCTCGGCGCCGCCGTCGTGCTGATGGCCCTGTTCGCTGTCGTCGACCGGCGGATGGACGCGGCGGTGTTGCCGCCCAGCGTGTTCGGGCGCGGACCCCTGAAGTGGATCTACCTGGCCATGGGCCTGCTGATGGTCGGGGCGATGGTGGACACGTACGTGCCGCTGTTCGGTCAGCGACTGGCCCATATGACGCCGCTCGCGGCCGGATTCCTGGGGGCGGCGCTGGCGGTCGGCTGGACGGTCTCGGAGATCGTCAGCGCGTCGCTGGAGAGCCCGCGGGCGATCGGACGGGTGATCGCGGCCGCGCCGGTGGTGGTGGCGTCGGGCCTGGCGGTGGGTGCGCTCACCCAGCGCGACAACGCGTCCGCCGGGACCGTCGCCGCCTGGACGCTGGGGTTGCTCGTTGCGGGGATCGGGATCGGGATGGCCTGGCCCCATTTGTCCGTGCGCGCAATGGATTCCGTCGACGACCCGGCCGAAGGCGTCGCAGCGGCCGCGGCGATCAATACCGTGCAGCTGATCTCGGGGGCGTTCGGCGCCGGGGTGGCCGGCGTCGTGGTCAACACCACCCAGGGCGGCGGCGACGCGACCGCGGCCCGCTGGCTGTTCGCCGTGTTCACCGCCTTGACCGGGGCCGGCGTCATCGCGTCGTACCGGGCGGTCCGCGCCGGTCGCTGACCCAGTCCGGTGCCCAAAAAGCCTACGCCCGAGACGATTTGGGCCGCGACACGGACCTACCCACGGACGGCGCTTCTACGCGCCCGTCACCGCGTTGACTTCACGACCTGCGAGTAATGGAACTGCCAACGCTCGACGATGTGGAACCCGAGGTAGCTCGGGAACCGGTACGCGGGGGAGCGCCCGAAGGCGTTTCCCGGCGACAGCGACTGTCCGGCTTGGTGATCCGGCAGCGAGCCGTCCTTGTTGGTGATCGTCCAGATGGCCGGGCACTTGTTGATCTTGGCCGTCGTGAGCCACACGGCGACGTGGCCGTCCCACAGCCAGCCGACCTTGGGCCCGTAGGCGCCGCGTTCGACGTCGATCAGCGAGTGGAAGGCCGCCGGCCGGGCGGCCAGCAGGGCGCGGATCGGCCCGGGCCGCCAGGGCACCGTGTTGTCCACCATCAGGCAGTCCCCGGGCGCGGCGTGCGAGCTGATCAGGTCGGCCACCTGGCTGTAGTCCCAGCCCTCCTTCGCGTAGGGCCAGCGCTGAATGAACAGGTAATTCGGCACCGCCGCCGCGGCGAACGCCAGGACCACCGCAGCGATGGGCCACGGTTTGCGGGCGAGCGTGACGATGCAGACGGCCATGACGACGGCGACCGCGGGCGTGGTGAGGATCAGGTAGCGCGGGAAGTAGATCGGTTCGACGACGGCCGAGTAGACGACGACGAGCGCGGTGGGCAGGACTATCCACGCCGCGCATATGACCAGCAACACGCGCAGGTCGCCGGCCGGACCCCGGGCGCCCTTCAGCCACGCCACCACCGCCGCGATGATCAGCACCGCCGTGATAATCGCGAAGGGAACGCTGTGGTCGAAGTACTGCCGCAGGAAGATGTCGAACGCGTAGTGCCAGCTGACGGGAAAGATCCAGTTCACCTGGTACACCTGGCCGTGGGCGAAAACGAGGAACGGCGTCATGGCGCCGACGGCGACGGCCGTGGCGGTCGCCCACCAGATGACCGGGGACCTGCGGGATTTCCGCGGCGCCAGCAGCGGCACCATCACCGCGTACACCAGCACCAACAGGATCAGGTTGAGGCTGAGCAGGATCGACAGCATCAGCGCCAGCGCGTAGCCCACCCACAATCGCGGCCGGTGGCGCCGCACGGCGGCGACCAGCAAGACCGTCAGCCAGATGGCCGCGGCGGCCGAGAAGGCGTACGAGCGCGCTTCCATCCCCGCCCAGGTGGTGCGCGGCAAAATGGCGAAGACCGCACCCGCGCACAGCGCCGTCGCGCGCCCGGGGACGAACTGCCGGGTGAACACCGTGACGCCGGCCGCGGCCGCCCCGACCGCCAGGGCGCTGGGCGCCCGCGACCAGAACTCCGTCGGCGGAAAAATCGCGAACCAGCCGTGCATGAGCAGGTAATACAGCCCGTGAACAGCGTCGATGTGGCCCAGCAGCTTCCACAGCTCGGGCAGGGTCCTGCTCGCCGAGGCCGAAATGGTGGCCCCCTCGTCGAACCACAGCGACGGCCGGCTGGCCCAGGACGCGCTGACGACGGCGGCGAACACGGCGATCGCCCACGGATCGAGCAACCGGCCGCGCGGGCGCGCCGGCACCGCCTTTTCAGCGACGTCCGAGGCGTCGGAGGCGCGCTGCTCAGCTGCGGATATGGCCATGATGATTGTCACTGTAAGGGGCGCCAAGTGAACTGGCTCGCGACGAGCCCAACGGGTGAGGGTAGGGTGCTTGCCCGAAGTTGCGGCGTGCGCACGCGTTCCGCCAAAAGTGGGGCCAGCCAAGGCTTTCGGCGTCAGTCCTGCTCAATCGGGCGTTGATGCGTCGGGCAAATCGGTCGTCGCCGCCGTCCGGCCTCGGCAAATGCGGCTAACGCCACGCCACGCTGAGTCGGGAATCTTTTCTCCTTTCCGTCCGGCAAACGCGATACTGTCTTGGGTTGGCTGACCAACCGAAACTGGGAGGGTAAATGAGCGCCTATCGAACCGTGGTGGTCGGGACCGACGGCTCAGATTCGTCGTTTCGCGCGGTGGACCGGGCAGCGCAGATCGCGGGGGACGACGCAAAGCTGATCATCGCGTCGGCGTACCTGCCCCAACACGAGGACACCCGGGCCGCCGACGCACTGCGGGACGAGAGCTACAAGGTGTCCGGGACCGCGCCGATTTACGCGATCCTGCAGGACGCCAAGGAGCGGGCGCACAACGCCGGCGCCAAGAACGTGGAAGACCGATCGATCGTCGGCGCGCCGGTCGACGCGCTGGTCAAGCTGGCCGAGGACGAAAAAGCCGACCTGCTGGTCGTCGGCAACGTAGGCCTGAGCACGATCGCGGGACGCCTGCTGGGCTCGGTGCCGGCCAACGTCTCGCGCCGCGCCAAGGTCGACGTGCTGATCGTGCACACGACGTAATCAGCGCGCTCTACCAGCCGCGCTCGCGCCATTCCGCCAGGTGCGGGCGCTCCGCGCCCAACACGGTGTCGTCCCCGTGGCCGGGATAAATGGCGGTCGAGTCGTCGTAGACGTCGAACACCCGCGTGGTGACATCGTCGAGCAGCTGGGTGAAATCGCCCGCCTGCCACGTCTTGCCCACACCGCCCGGGAAAAGGCAGTCGCCGGTGAACAACTGCGTGACCCCGCCGGTCGCGGGCCCGTCGAGGGCCAGCGCGATCGAGCCGGGCGTGTGCCCGCGCAGGTGGATGACGTCGAAGCTCAGCTCGCCGATCCGGACGGTGTCGCCGCCCGCCAGCAAACGCTCGGGCTTGACCGGCAGCGCCTCGGCGTCGATCTCGTTGGCGGCGGTCGGGGCGCCGGTGGCCTCCGCGACGGCCTCGAGCGCCTGCCAGTGATCGAAGTGCTGATGGCTGGTCACGATCAGCGACACCTTCGGCGCGTAGCGGCGGATCAGGCCGATCAGGACGTCGGCGTCGTTGGCCGCGTCGATCAGCAGGGTTTCGCCGGTCGTGGAACACGTCACCAGATACGCGTTGTTGTCCATCGGGCCCACCGACGCCTTTAGAATCGTGGCGCCGGGTAGGGTCCGGCGGGCCGCGGTACCAGGCTCGACGTGTCCGGTGTAGTTGTCGCTTGGCTCAACCGTGACGGTCATAGCGGCCACGTTACTGGTCATACGTTGCTTGTCGGTACCGGCACATAGCATGGAATGCGCCGTGCGCATCAACGGCTACAGCACGTAAAGATTCGTTGATAGTTCCTGAAAGAAGGCAGCGTGGCTGACCGACTGATCGTCAAGGGCGCCCGCGAGCACAACCTGCGTGGCGTCGACCTCGACCTGCCGCGCGACTCGTTGATCGTGTTCACCGGGTTGTCCGGGTCGGGCAAGTCGTCGCTGGCGTTCGACACCATCTTCGCCGAGGGCCAGCGCCGCTACGTGGAGTCGCTGTCGGCCTACGCCCGCCAGTTCCTGGGCCAGATGGACAAGCCGGACGTCGACTTCATCGAGGGCCTGTCCCCGGCGGTGTCCATCGACCAGAAGTCGACCAACCGCAACCCGCGGTCGACCGTCGGGACCATCACCGAGGTCTACGACTACCTGCGGCTGCTCTACGCCCGCGCGGGCACGCCGCACTGCCCGGTCTGCGGCGAGCGCATCGCCCGGCAGACGCCCCAGCAAATCGTCGACCAGGTGCTGGTGATGCCGGAGGGCACCCGGTTTCAGGTGCTCGCGCCCGTGGTGCGCACCCGCAAGGGCGAGTTCGCCGACCTGTTCGAGAAGCTGAACGCGCAGGGCTACAGCCGGGTTCGGGTCGACGGCGTGGTGCATTCGCTGACGGATCCGCCGAAACTGAAGAAGCAGGAAAAGCACGACATCGAGGTGGTGGTCGACCGCCTGACCGTCAAGGCCAGCGCCAAGCAGCGGCTCACCGACTCGGTGGAAACCGCGCTGAACCTGGCCGACGGCATCGTGGTGCTGGAGTTCGTCGACCACGAGCACGACGCGCACAACCGCGAACAGCGGTTCTCCGAGAAGCTGGCCTGCCCCAACGGGCACGCGCTGGCCGTCGACGACCTGGAACCGCGGTCGTTCTCGTTCAACTCGCCCTACGGCGCCTGCCCCGAGTGCACCGGCCTGGGCATCCGCAAGGAGGTCGACCCCGACCTGGTGGTGCCCGACCCCGAACGCACGCTGGCCGACGGCGCGGTGGCGCCCTGGTCCACGGGCCACACCGCGGAGTACTTCACCCGGATGATGGCCGGGCTCGGCGAGGAGCTGGGCTTCGACGTGAACACGCCGTGGCGCAAGCTGCCGGCCAAGGCCCGCAAGGCGATCCTCGAGGGATCCGACCACCAGGTGCACGTGCGGTACCGCAACCGGTACGGGCGCACCCGGTCCTACTACGCCGATTTCGAGGGCGTGCTGGCGTTCCTGCAGCGCAAGATGGCCCAGACCGAATCCGAGCAGATGAAGGAGCGCTACGAGGGCTTCATGCGCGACGTGCCCTGCCCGGTTTGCGAAGGCACCCGGCTCAAGCCGGAGATCCTGGCCGTCACGCTGGCTGGGGATTTCAAGGGCCGGCCGGCTAAGAAGTCCATCGCCGAGGTGTCCGAGCTGTCGATCTCGGATTGCTCGGACTTCCTGAACGCGCTGACCCTCGGGGCGCGCGAACAGGCGATCGCCGGGCAGGTGCTCAAGGAAATCCAGTCGCGGCTCGGATTTCTGCTCGACGTCGGGCTGGACTACCTGTCGCTGTCCCGCGCCGCGGCCACGCTGTCCGGCGGTGAGGCCCAACGCATCCGGCTGGCCACCCAGATCGGGTCCGGCCTGGTGGGCGTGCTCTACGTGCTCGACGAGCCGTCCATCGGGCTGCACCAGCGCGACAACCGCCGCCTCATCGAAACCCTCACCCGCCTAAGGGATTTGGGTAACACGCTGATCGTGGTCGAACACGACGAGGACACCATCGCGCACGCCGACTGGATCGTCGACATCGGCCCGAGGGCCGGCGAGCACGGCGGCCAGATCGTGCACAGCGGCACCTACGCCGAACTCCTCGCCAACAAGGAGTCGATCACCGGCGCCTACCTGTCGGGCAAGGAAAAGATCGAGATCCCCGCGATCAGGCGGCCCGTCAACCACAAGCGCCAGCTCACCGTCGTCGGCGCGCGCGAGCACAACCTGCGCGGCATCGACGTGTCGTTCCCGCTCGGTGTGCTGACCGCGGTGACGGGCGTGTCGGGCTCGGGCAAGTCGACGCTGGTGAACGACATCCTGGCCGCGGTGCTGGCCAACCGGCTCAACGGCGCCCGGCAGGTCCCGGGCCGTCACACCCGGGTCACCGGGCTGGACCACCTGGACAAGCTGGTGCGGGTGGACCAGTCGCCGATCGGGCGCACGCCGCGGTCCAACCCGGCCACCTACACCGGGGTGTTCGACAAGATCCGCACCCTGTTCGCGGCCACCACCGAGGCCAAGGTCCGCGGCTACCAGCCCGGCCGATTCTCGTTCAACGTCAAGGGCGGTCGCTGCGAGGCCTGCACGGGCGACGGCACCATCAAGATCGAGATGAACTTCCTGCCCGACGTGTACGTGCCGTGCGAGGTCTGCCACGGCGCCCGCTACAACCGGGAAACCCTGGAAGTGCACTACAAGGGCAAGACCATCTCCGAAGTGCTGGACATGTCGATCGAGGAAGCCGCCGAGTTCTTCGAGCCGATCAGCGGCATCCACCGGTATCTGCGCACGCTCGTCGACGTCGGGCTGGGCTACGTCCGGCTCGGCCAGCCCGCGCCGACGCTGTCCGGCGGCGAGGCGCAGCGCGTCAAGCTGGCCGCGGAATTGCAGAAGCGCTCGACCGGCCGGACCATCTACATCCTCGACGAGCCGACGACCGGGCTGCATTTCGACGACATCCGCAAGCTGTTGAGCGTCATCAACGGCCTTGTGGACAAGGGCAATACGGTCATCGTCATCGAACACAACCTGGACGTCATCAAGACGTCGGACTGGATCGTCGACATGGGGCCGGAGGGTGGCGCCGAGGGCGGAACCGTTGTCGCCGAAGGCACCCCGGAGGACATCGCCGCGGTGCCGGAGAGCTACACGGGCAAGTTCCTGGCCGACGTCGTCGGCAGCCCCGCCCCGCCGCGGCGGTCGAGCGGGCGCCGCAAGGTCACCGCCTGACCAAGAGGCCGCGCCGAGTCTGCACTCAGCGCGTAGATTTCGCGAAATCCGCGCGCTGAGCGCAGTCTCGGTGGGTCTGCGCGATCAGCCCGGGCGGCCGGCGGCCTTCGACAGCGGTGACGGGAAGCGGGGGCTGATCCGCACGCCGTCCAGCCACGCGGTGAGCTCGTCGGCGCGGCGCTGCAGGGCACGCCGCCCGTCGCGGCCAAGGTCCTCGAGGAGGTGCAGGCGGACGCGGGCGTCGTCATCCTGATACCAGCCGCCCACCACGCGCCCGGTCCACCAGGCTGTGGGGCCGGCGTTGCCGTTGCGGTCGAAAACCTGGGCGCGGTGCTCGCCGAGGTACCAATCGCGCTGAAACCAGCCCATTGTGGTGACGTCCAGGCCCGGCAGCAGCGCACACCACGGCGGCGCAGCGGGTTCGGGGTCGAGGTCGTCGGGCAGCGCCCAGCCGGCGCCGCTGCCGTGCAGATCGACTTCCACCGCGCCGACGTCGGCCAGGGCCTGTCGCGCCGCCGTCAGCGTGCTGCCGAACCACCACTTGATGTCGGCGACGGTCGCCGGCCCGAACGTCGCCAGCCAGCGGCGCGTCAGCTCCGCCCGGGCTCGCCGGTCCGGCGGCGGGTCGCCCACGTCGCCGAGCCAGTGCGCGACGGTCGCCCAGCGCGGCCGCGACGTGGTCCAGCCGCCGTCGTTGGGCCCACGAACGATCTCGCCGCCCGCCGACAGCACCGTCAACACCCGCGGACCCAGCGGAACCTCGCCGCCCCAACGCTTTCCGGGCGCCGGGTCGTATGTTCCGGCCAGCTCGGGCAGCACGGCCCGCAGTTCGGTGCTGCTGGCCGGGCCGTGATCACCGAGGTGGCGCACCACCGCGGAGCAGGCGGCGTCGAGCCAGCGGTCGCCGTCGACGGCCACCCCGGCCTTGCGCACATCGGCGGCCAGGCGGCGACGTTCGTTGTCGGCGACCCGATCGCTGGCGGCCGACTGAATCGTCGTCAGGTCCTCGCTGCGCACCAGCCACAGCGTTCGGCGCATCGCCAGATGCCTGACCGCGCAGCGCTTCTCGTACAGCTGCGCCTCGAGGTCGGCGGTCGCGAAACCCGGCGACCGCGCCCACAGCGACAGGTAGGGCGTGGCGGGGTCCGTCGCGTGCAGGCCGACCAGCCCGCCGATCACCCGGGTTATGGGCGTGGTGTCGTCCGCGGCAAGGAAATGCCTGCGCGCCAGGCGGTTACGCCGTTCATCGACGGTGAACGCACGCACCTCAACGCTCGTCGGGGCGCATCGACTCCCGGATCTGCGCCAGCCGCTCGGCCGCGGCGCGCTGGCGCTCGTCGTATTGCTCCTCGACGGAGCGGCCCTCGGCCGTGTCGGCGTCGAGCTCCGCCGCGCCCTCTGCCGTCGCGTACCGGGACTCGATCTTTTCGCGAACGGATTCGAAAGTCGGGACGCCGGCGCTGTCGTACCCGGGGTCGGATTCGGGGACTGTCGGTTCGTCGGGCATGCCGCAACGCTACTGCGCCTGGCGGTCAAAATAGCGCACCATCTGCTCCCAATACACGAGCGTCAGGGCCATCTGCAGCGCGGTGGCGATCGCTGCCGGTCTCGCCCGACGGCGGCGGGCGGCGACGACGGCGCCCACCGCGGACGCGGACGTCACGGCGCTGACGAGCATCGCGGCGTCCCGGGGGCGACGGCTGATCCACAGTTCCTCGCCCAGCATCGCCCGGGTCGACCAGGCGCTTCCGTCCGCCGGTTTGCCGAAGACGACCGGGTTGACGGCGAGCCAAAGCGCCACCCACGCCGCGTGGCTCCATCGCCGCGTCCAGACGGGCAGGAGCGTCAGCGGAGCGCTCGCCCAGCGCGTCCAGGCGCTCCACGGGTTGCAGTGCCGCGCGAATATGGCGCGCCGTACCCGCGCCACGGTCGTCCGGGCCGTCACGACGTCGAGTCTGCCTCACGGCCGGTTTTCGCCGAGATCCACCCGCAGTTGCTTGCTTAAAAGCGGTCAGTTACCGAAATTTCGGCTGTCGAAGGAAATCGTCCCAGCGCTGAAATTCGGCGCCTTCGGCGGCGCCGTGCGCGCACCCCATATCCCGGAATCCCACGAAAGCCGGCGCAAAGCGCAGGCGATTCCCCCGAGCGGCTGCAGCAAACCCGCGGTCTCGCGGCCGCGGCCTGGCAGGGAATCCACAGGTAGAAGCCCTCATCGGCGTCGGGTTGAATCATCTGCGTGTGGAGGGGCCGGGACGCGTTAACTGAAGGTCACCGCCGCTTGGGTAGCGGCCCGGGCCGGGGGGTAGCGCCACGGTTGACCCGCCCTGGGCCGGCGAGCCGATCACCGGGTCGCCCACCGACGAGGCGATATCGCGTCTTCGAGCGCAAACTCTCGGCTCGTTGCCGATTACTGATCGGTAACGCTAACGGTTTGGCCACGACAAACGATGCTCAAGAGAAGAAATACCGCTGGTTATTTGTTGTGCGCAATTTTTAGGAAATAATTCGAGGCGCGCCGGTGAAATAGTCCGGTTGTCATGGTTATGAACCGAAGGGATACCAATGGAAGCGGCTCAGCTCGCCAGTGAGGCGATTGACGGCTCGTGGGTGGAAGGTGGGGCGGGCTGGCGCGATGAGGCGACCGGATGTTGGATCGCCGCGTCCACGCCGGAGGCGGAGCCCGATCTCTGGGATCAATACCTGGAGGGCGCGCTTCGCAGCTATCGCCGGCATGGGCTGGAATGGGTTCTCGACCTGGACGCGGTTCGCGACGGCGCCGACACGACCCTGTTCTTCGCCGCGGTCGATCCGGCGGGCCGGGTGGTCGGCGGCACGCGCGTCGTGGGACCCCTGCGCGCACCGGAGGACTCCCACGCGCTTGAGGAGTGGAGCGGCAGCCCGGGGCGGCCCGTGCTGCGCCATATGATCGCCAACCGGATCCCCTTCGGCGTCGTGGAGGTCAAAAGCGCCTGGACCGACTCCCGCGAATACGGCGGCCGGGCGCTGTCCCGGGTGCTGGCCCGCACCGCGCTGCCGATGATGACGCTGCTGGGCGTCCAGTTCGTCATGGCCACCGCGGCGGCCCACGTGCTGGAGCAATGGCGATCCTCCGGAGGCGTCGTGGCCTCCCGGATACCGGCGGCCGCCTATCCCACCGAGGACTACCGCACCAAGGTGATGTGGTGGGACCGCCGCACCATCGCGACGCATGCCGAAGCCGAACAATTCAAGCTGATGTGCGCGGAAAACTCCGAAATTCTCGGTCGTATCTCGGCTTAGGAGAAATCGGGTCGATCCGGAGGAGTCATGCGAACCGTCACCGCCGGCGGCGATCCCATTGGCGGCAATTACCGTTTGGATAACATCGGCTCCCGCGCGATGACACGGAAACCGTGGGCGCACCGGTGAACGGCCCCTCGCGGGCCCGCCGATTAGGGTCAAGCCGTGTCTACCACTGAGCGGCCCGTGCGAGACGTCGCCGCGTTGCCGCTGGCGCCCAAAAATCCGCTTCCGTATCGCGAACGCCTCAGGGCTATCAGGGAATTTCATTTCGGCACGAACAGGCTTCGTGATGCCGGCGGGCCCGTGACCCGGGTCACTCTGGGACCGAGTTGGCTGATCCCGCCGATCGTGTTGGCGACGTCCCCGCAAGGCATCCGCGACATCGTCAGCGTGCGAGACGGTTCCATCGACAAGACGAGCACGGTAGCCACCGAACTTCGCCGGCTGCTCGGGGGAAACCTGTTCGTGTTGCCCCACAGCGAATGGTTGCCTCGCCGACGCACCCTGCAGCCGGTGTTCACCCGTCAGCGTGTCCGCCAGTTCGGCGGACACATGGCCGAGGCCGCGGAGACGGTGTGTGCCACGTGGGGGGAGGGCGCCGAGATCGACCTGGACGATCAGTGCCGCACCCTGACCTTGCGGGCGCTGGGCCGCTCGGTTTTGGGTCTCGATCTCGACGAGCGATCCGACGCGATCGCCGAGCCACTGCGGGTGGCGACGAGTTACGCCGTGCGGCGCGCCCTGCGACCGCTGCGCGCACCGGAGTGGATGCCCACACCGGCGCGGCGTCGTGCCCGGGCGGCGGCCCGTGCGATTCGGGAGCTTGCAGACGAGATCCTCCAACAGTGCCGCGCCGACGCGGGCAGGGAGGCGCCACTGGTGCATGCGCTCATCGCCGCCACCGACCCGGAAACCGGTCAGTCGTTGTCGGACAGCGAGATCCGCGACGAGATGATCATCTTCTTGTTCGCCGGCCACGACACCACGGCGACGACACTCACGTACGCGCTGTGGGCGCTGGGCCGCCATCCCGAACTGCAGGAGCGCGTCGCAACCGAAGTCGCCGCGCTCGGCGATCGCCAGCTCACACCCGATGACGTTGCGGGGCTTGGCTTCACGGTTCGGGTTCTGCAGGAGGCGCTTCGGTTGTGCCCGCCCGGCCCGACCGGAACCCGGATGGCGACCCGCGATGTGGAGGTCGCGGGCTACCGCGTAAAAGCGGGCACGATGCTGGCGTTCGGAAGAATGGCGGTGCAGACCGATCCAACCCTGTGGGACGACCCGCTGCGATTCGACCCGGACCGATTCAGTCCCGACCGCGACAAGGGCCGCGACCGTTGGCAATACATGCCGTTCGGCGGCGGGCCGCGCTCATGCATCGGAGATCACTTCGCGATGCTGGAGGCCACACTGGCGTTGGCCACCATCGTTCGCCGGGTCGAAATCGATTCTATGGCAGATGATTTCCCGCTGGCCGTGCCGTTCACCATGGTTGCGGCGGCCCCGATCATGGCCAGGATAAAACGACGCCAATAATCCGGCCCGAGGCTGCCGGCAGGGGTCGGACGCGGCCCCTTCCCCGCGAATGGAATCATTGCGGCCATGGCTTCTCGACACACGCGATTTCGGTTCTTCTACCGGGTCGGCTTCACGCCGTGGGAGGGACATGCGATCGGGCAGGGTTTGCGAAGCCTGGTCGAGGGCACCCCTGACACGCCCGGGCTGCCCCCTGGATCGGCCGTCGACCTCGGCTGCGGCACCGGGGATTGCGCGATCTACCTCGCTCAACGCGGCTGGAAGGTCACCGGGGTGGACTATGTCGAAAAGCCACTCGAAAAGGCGCGGGCCAAGGCCGGCGCCGCCGGTGTCTCCGTCGACTTCGCCCGCGCCGACGTCACGCAGCTGAGCCAGTCCGGGATCGGCGCGGGTTTCCAGTTGATCGTCGACAACGGCTGCATCCACAACATGAGCGGGGCCGATCGTGAGGCGTACGTCCGGGAGGTCAGTGCCGTGGCGGCACCCGATGCGCGGCTGTACATCGTCGCGTTCCCGCCCGGCGGGAGGTTCGGCGTGCCCGGCATCGATCACGCCGAGATGGAGCGACGATTCGCCCCCGGCTGGACGCTGTTATCCACCGGTGACGAGCGGGAGCTCGACGACAAGACCCCGACGTACTACTACCTGTTTCAACGGCGCCCCTAGGCGCCGGCCAGCTTCCCGCGGCCGGCGTCGGAGAAGTCCATCGGAATGACCCGCCTGGCGAGCAGCGACTCCATCGCCGCGCCGTCGAGGGGGCGCGACAGCAGAAAGCCTTGCGCCCGATAGCAACCCAGGTCGAGCAACGTCCTGGCGGCGGCCACCGTTTCGACCCCTTCGGCCACGACCTCGAGCCCGAAGGCGTCGGCCAGCGCCAGTGTCGACCGGACGATCGCCAAATCACCGGCGTTGGTATCGACACTGCGGACAAACCCCTTGTCGATCTTGAGCGCATCGACGGGAAGGGACTTCAGATAGGTCAGCACACTGTAACCGGTGCCGAAGTCGTCGATCGCGATCTGCACGCCGATGTCCTTCAACCCGAACAGCGTTTTGCGGGTGGCGTCGATGTCCTCGACCACGACGCTTTCCGTGATCTCCAGACACACTGTGCTGGGATCGAGGTCGAACTCCTCGAGCGTCGTCGCGACCGTGTGGACGATGCCGTCGGTGACGAGCTGCACGGGCGACACATTGATTCGCAGGACGGCGCCGTGTCCGATGCCGCGGGATTGCCAGAGCCCAAACTGCCTGCACGCCGAACGGATCACGAGCCGGCCGAGTTTTGCCCCGAGGTTGATCGATTCCACCACCTTGATGAACGAATCGGGCATCAACAGTCCAAGAGTCGGGTGCTGCCAACGGATCAGCGCCTCAGTCCCGAGGATCTCGCCGGTGCGCATGTCGAACTCCGGCAGGTAATGGAGCACCAGCGCATCGCTATCGCTGTCGATCATCCCTTCCAGGTGCAGCTCGATGTCGTTGCGGATCATGTCCGTCCTGGACATGTCCGGATTGAAGGTTGCCACCTTGTTGCCGCCGGAACTCTTGGCCGACCGGGTGGCCTGATCGACTCGGCGGAGCAGATCGGAAGTTGTCTCCGATCCGGGCACCCCGGCGGCGACGCCGATACTTGCGGTGCGACTGAGCAACTCGCCGTCGATCACGACACGCCGATGAAGTCGAGTGTGTAGCGACTGAGCGAACCCTTCGGCCGCTTCGGCGTCCATCGACGCGGTCGGCACGACGACGAATTCATCACCGCCGAAGCGGGCGATGACCGAGGGAACGTCGGCGGCCTCGCGCAGCAGCTCGGCGAAGGCCACGATGAACCGGTCGCCGGCCTGTTGACCGAGGCGTTCGTTGATGACCTTGAAGCGGTCCAGCGCGAGGAAGATCACCGAGACCGGGCCCCGATCCTTGTCGGCCAGCCGTTTGTCGAGGTATGCGATCAGCGCCCTGCGGTTCAGCAGCCCGGTGAGGTCGTCGTGCTCGGCGAGGTAGTGGATTTGTTCTTCGGCGACGATGCGGGCCTGCAGCTGAGCGAAAAGCGCGGCGATCGCCTGCAGCGCGTTCAGCTCTTCCGGCAGCCATTCACGGTCGCCCACCTTGCCGAAGGCGAGGGTGCCCGTCGTGACATCGCCGGACAGCAACGGCACTGCGGCAAGGGAGACAGTGCCCCACCCGGTGCCCTCGTCGATGTTCTGTTGGTAGTCCTGGTTTGCGGCCTCGGGACGCACCACCTCGGGAACTTTGAGATGCTCGGCCCTGGTGAAGACCGAGTCGGCGTCGGCGAAATACACCACGCCGATCGGGTCGGGGTCGGCGTTGCGGGCCGGCCACTCGGCGACGAGGACCGTGGCACGGATCGTGTGATCGTTGTGGCGCAGAAAGCTGAAGTCCACGCCCAGGTCGCTGACCAAGTTGCTGAGCACCCGTTGACTGATCGCGGCAGAGTCACCCGAGGTGGCCGCCATCAACTCGGCGGCCGCAGCGGTAACCAGGTGGTCCAATGCGCCCGACATTGTCCTTACCGTAGCTGCATCTGGCGCGGGGGGACGGCATTGCATAGCGCGTCTAGCAATGATTCGCTCAATTCAGCACCCGAGCCCGGTCGAAACTGCGGCGGCTCGGTGCCGATGCCGGCGGCGCGGCCGCAAGCCGGAGCACCAGCACGATGGACTCGTCGGCGGGTAAGTCGACCAGACCCCGGAACTCGCGCTGCAACTGTGTCAGCTCGTCGGCGAACCGGGGCGACAGCTCCTCGAAGTCGGCCCTGCCTTGTGCGTAGAGGAACACCGGCGAGACCGGTTGCACGCACAGCCCGTGCTGCTGGGCGGTGATCCAGACCAGCTCGACGGCCGCGCCTCCCTTCGCGTAGTCGCGAAGGTCGTGTCCGGGCACACTGACGACGGCCAGTGCCGAGCTGGCCTGGACGCGGTCGCGGGTGTCCTCACCGAGCGCGCTGCCCGCGTCCCATTGCGCCAGGTGCGCCATGACATCCGGGCGGCGCAGGATCTCGAGGACCGCCAGGTCGCCGGCATCGAGTTCGAGGCTGCGCACCTCGATGCCGGTGTCCGGGTCGGGGTCGCCGGGCCAGCGGAGTTCGGAGATCATCTCTCGGTGCAGGTGCGGGGTCAGGTAGCGGGTGCGGTCGGACGCCGCGAGAATCCTTGCCGCTGCGGCAATGTCGTCCTTGGTGGTGATCAGGACCAGCCTCGCGCCCTCGCTCTCCGCCGCGGCGGTGAGCGCCTCGATGGTGGCGGTCTCCAGTGGTTGGGGGCTGCCGTGGTGGCGATTGGTGGAGCGCTCGAGCATGGGTTTGTAGAGGGCGGCCAGGCCGGCGTCGGCTCCGTCCGTCAATTTCAGGGTGGCGCGCAACGGCGATCCGTCAACGTCTTCGGCGAGGGTGACCGGTCCTAGGGCATGGTGTGCCGCCGCGGCGATTCTGGCGTTGAAGAGGGCAGCGCCGACCGCGACGGCGCTGCCGCGAAATCCGACGTCCATGGTCGAAGTGTGTTGGGCGGCAATGTCGATCGTGATGTCGGCGGGTCCGGCTTGAATGAGCCAGGGCTGCACGTTTCCCCCGGAGGGGGCGCGGATCGCGGCGGCGGCGACCACGCCGGGTATGCCGGGCAGTTCCGGCGCCTCGTGATGTTCCGCAGGTGCGGGTCGGTGCCGGGCCATGTCGGGCTCGTCGAGCTGGTTGAGCGCCCAGCCGATGTCGATGCGAGTGCGGCCCGACCGCAGTTCCTCGCCGAGGCCGATTCTGCGCACGGCCTCCGCCAACGCCGACGCGCCCAGCACCACATCCGACGCCAGTTGCGGCCACGTCGACACCGTGCGGTCGATCTCGACCAGTGAGGCGGCCGTGCGAGGCGAAAGCTGTTCTGCCTCAAGGTGACGCAGGATGTGCGGGACCTTTTCGCGGCTGCTCATCCCGGGCAGCAACGCGATGTCGAGGTCCCCGAGCAGGCCGTGCAGGATCGGGCGCTCAGGCTCTCGATCGAAACGCTCCACGTCGACCAGCCCGCGGTCACTGGTAGCCATCAACACCGGGACGCGCCGGGCCCGGGCGCCTTCACGCAGAACGGCTTTCATGTCGAGCGAATCGCACTCTTCCACCACGATGTCGAGCCCGTCCACGAAGGTTTCGACGGTATCGAATGTGAGTCCGGCACCAACAACCTCGACCGGCAGGTAGGGGTCGAGCTCCGCGATTCTGCGGGCGGCCACGCAGGCTTTGTGGACGCCGATGTCGAACACCGTGGCCGGCACCCGGTTCAGGTTCGACAGTTCCAGGTGATCGAAGTCGGCGAGCCGCAGGCCGCCGCACAACCCCTGGGCGGCCAGGGTGTGCGCGATCACGTGGCCGACGCTGAGGCCGGCCACGCCGATTCGCAGCCGGCCGAGCTGTTCCTGTTCGTGCGGGGTGATGTTGTTGCGGTTGCGGTCCAGACGTACGGCGCGATAGCCGCGCGGGCCGAGCACCGCCACGACCGCGCGCCGCCAGGGGTAGTAGGCCCATCGGACTCGTTCGGCCAGGAGTTCGGCAGGCGGGGGTGGCCGGAGGGCGCGCAGGTTGGCCAGCTGAGTGTCGCGATGGTCGATGAACTCCACGGTGGCGTCGGCTCTGAGCCGCTGCAACACCAAACTGTGTTGCGGGTCCTCGGGATCGAGAAGCTGCGCGGTATAAGCGGTTACGTCGAGCTCATCCATGGTGTTTTGTGTATAGCACCTGGCCGATGGCTCGGCTGCTCAGACGATGCGCCAAAGCGAAAATGTGACGTCCCCGATAGGGCGGTTCAGGAGTGACGCTCGCTCACCAAGCGACGTTGTCCCCGGCTGGGGGGTCGGGTTCCTCGAGGAACAGGCCGTGCCGGAGAAGGCTGGTCACCGAGGCGTCCCAGCGTCGCAGCTGCTGCTCGCTGAAGAACGATTTGCCCAAGTGGAGCTCGATGTACGGATGCAGAATGATGGCGCCGACGCGCAGGATAACGACGTTGATCGCCGCCCAGTCTGGGTCGAGGTCTGGTTGTGTGTTGCCCTGCGCCAGGAAATGTTCGCGTTGGGCCGTGCTGATGCCCAGAAGACCGGCGAAGATGACCGACCCGAATGCGCCGCCCTCGGCGAGCGCGCGCCCGAGGTAGGTCATTACATCGGGGCGTTCGGCCATGAGCGCGATCAGTCGGCGCCCGGCTTCGTGCAGCGCGTCCGATGGCGAATCGGGTAGCGCTGTCGACTCCAGTGCCTGATTGAGCACCTGTAGCACGTACTGATCGACGGCGGCAGTTAGCGCGGCCTTGGTCTGGAAGTGGTGCTGCACCAGCCCGATCGAGACCTCCGCGGTCCCGGCGACCGCGCGCAGCGACGTGGCGGCGATCCCGCGAACGGCAAAACAGCTCAGCGCGGCGTCGCGAATCCGCTCCTTGGCCGATGGCTCGGGCGGATCGGGCGGGTCATAGGAAAACAGTCGGGGAGGTCCCACGGCCGGACAATATACCGATATGGCACGCCGATACGGCGTTATCGGATTTCCATTTTCTGCTCATCGCCGCACGCGGATGCGCCGCCGGAGTGCGTGGCGCCACGGCTTGACGAACGCCTGGCGGCGAATCGTGTTGTCGCTACTTGCCGGCCGCGCTGGAACGCTGAGCCGGAACCACCACCTGAGCGGGCGACGCCGATGGCAGCGGGGAAGCGGGGGCAGCGCCGAGCGCGCGACGCCCGGGGTGCCCAGCCTTCCGGCCAGCCACGGCAGCGCGGCGGTGAAGGCCCGGCCCGCGAACGGCCAGTCGTGCCTGCCCGGCCCGCCGTCTGGTTACCGGGGTTGGCCCGGCGTCGCGACCGACGAGAAGCATTGCGCCGGAATCGGTTCCGGCGTTCGAGTAGAAATCACCCGCGACGTCGAACGCGCGATGCCCCAATGGGACCGGTCGCGGCTCGCATCGGAAATCCTATAGAGAGCAACGCCTTTGGTCAGATGATGGCGGGTACACGGGCTCCCCGCGGTGCATGGTCGCCGTGCACTCGAAGGCGTTACGCGCGGCCTAATGCGGCTTGGCCAGCGGGAATGGCAGGGTTTCGCGGATGCTTCGGCCGGTTATTAGCATGACGAGCCGATCGATGCCCATACCGAGTCCGCCGGTGGGCGGCATGGCGTACTCCATGGCTTGCAGGAAATCCTCGTCGAGCTCCATCGCCTCGGGATCGCCGCCGGCTGCCAGCAGGGACTGCTCCTGCAGGCGGCGCCGCTGCTCCACCGGGTCGGTCAGCTCGCTGTAAGCGGTTCCCAGCTCCACGCCCCACGCCACCAGGTCCCACCGCTCCGCCACGCCGGGCTGACTGCGGTGCGGCCGGGTCAGCGGCGACACGGAGGTGGGGAAGTCGATGTAGAACGTGGGTTGCTCGGTCCTGTCCTCCACCAGGTGTTCGTAGAGCTCCAGCACCACCGCGCCGGAGTCCCAATGCGCCCGATACGGAATGTGCACGGCGTCGGACATCCTGCGCAGCGCGGCCAGGGAGGTGTCTGGGTCGACGTGTTCGCCCAGCGCTTCCGATACCGCGTCGTACACGGTTTTCACCGGCCAGGTGCCGGAGATGTCGACCGGCTCGAGGCGGGCGTCCGTGCCGTCGCCGCGGGGGCGCAGCACGGTCTGCTCGCCGTTGGCGGCCTGCGCCGCGTTCTGGATGAGCTCCCGGCAGCCGTCGATCCACACCTTGTAGTCCGCGTGCGCCTGGTAGGCCTCCAGCAGCGTGAACTCCGGGTTGTGGCTGAAGTCGACGCCCTCGTTGCGGAAGGCCCGCCCCAGCTCGAACACCCGCTCCACGCCGCCGACGCAGAGCCGCTTCAGATAGAGCTCCGGCGCGATGCGCAGGAACAGGTCCATGTCGTAGGTGTTGATGTGGGTGACGAACGGCCGAGCGCTGGCCCCGCCATGGATCTTCTGCAGGATCGGCGTCTCGACCTCGATAAAGCCCTTGGCGAACAGCGTTTCCCGGACCGAGCGCAACACGTTGCTGCGGGCCCGGATCAGCTCGCGGGACTCGGGGTTGACCGCCAGGTCGACGTAGCGGGTCCGCACCCGCGCCTCGGGGTCGGTCAGCCCCTTCCACTTATTTGGCAAGGGCCGCAGGCACTTACCGATCATCCGCCAGTCGCGCACGATCAACGAGCGGGCGCCCTTTTTGGAAAAGCCCATTTGGCCGGTCATCTCGACCAGGTCGCCGAGATCGATGGCCGCGGTGAAGTCGGCGGTGCGGCCGTGCCCGAGATGCGAATTATCCAGCAGCACTTGCATTTCCCCCGACCAGTCACGCAGCTGGGCGAAGAGCACGCCGCCGTAGTCGCGGATTCGCAGGATGCGCCCGGCCACCGACACGTCTTCTTGGTCGTCGGCGTCCAACGCGGCGGCGACCGAATGGCTGGGCGGGCACCCCACCGGGTAGGCGTCAACGCCGTTGCGCTGCAGGATCTTCAGCTTGGCCAGCCGCACCCGCACCTGCTCGGGCAGGCGCAATCGCGACTCCTCGGCCTCGGCCGCCTTGACCCCGCGCTGCAGGTCGCTCACGTCGGGCGTCGACCCGTCGTGGTGCAGCAGCCCGGACTCCGCCAGCCGGGCCGGCACCGCGGGATGGTGCCCGGTGTGCACCTTCTCCCGCCGGCTGAACGGCAGGACCAGGAAGCCCTCGGCGATCACCGAGGCGACGCCGACCCGCGGGATCAGCCGGGCGTCTTCGTAGCACGCGTACCGGGGCACCCACTCGGGCTGGTATTTCATGTTCGAGCGGTACAGCGTCTCGAGCTGCCACCATCGCGAGAAGAACAGCAGGAACCCGCGCCACAACCGGGCGACCGGCCCGGCGCCGAGCTGTGCGCCCTGCTCGAACGCCGAGCGGAACATCGCGAAGTTCAGCGAAATACGAATGATGCCAAGGACTTCGGCGTTCAGCGCGAGCTCGCTGACCATGAGCTCGATGGTGCCGTTGGGGGATTGCGGGGAACGGCGCATGAGGTCCAGGGACACCCCGGTGCTTCCCCACGGGACCAGCGACAGCATCGCGACCACGTGGCCCTCGCGGTCGATGGCTTCGACCAGCAGGCAGTCGCCGTCGGCCGGATCGCCGAGCCGGCCCAGCGCCATCGAAAAGCCGCGCTCGGTTTGGGTGTCGCGCCAGGCGTCGGCGCGCGAAATCGTTTCGGCCATCTCGTCGGCGGAGATGTCGCGGTGCCGCCGGATGCGCACCGTCAGCCCGGCCCTGCGGGCCCGCGTCACCGCCTGGCGCACCCCGCGCATGTCGGGGCCGGACAGCTTGTAGTCGGAGGTCCGCAGGATCGCCTCGTCGCCCAGCTCGAGGGCGTTGAGCCCGGCCTCCCGGAACGCCTGAGCTCCTTGCGAACTGGCGCCCATGACGCCGGG
This sequence comes from Mycobacterium sp. NGS34, assembly GCF_059812845.1. Classification (NCBI taxonomy): domain Bacteria; kingdom Bacillati; phylum Actinomycetota; class Actinomycetes; order Mycobacteriales; family Mycobacteriaceae; genus Mycobacterium; species Mycobacterium sp. NGS34. The sequence goes on along the minus strand of NZ_JCALDM010000020.1, from coordinate 24,492 downwards.
CGCCCAGCCGTAGGTCTGGCACAACCCCAACCAGGCGTCGACCGCCTGCGGCCACGATCTCGGGTCGCCGATCGGGTCGCCGCTGGCCAGGCAGACCCCGATCTCGACCCGGTAGGTGATGGCCGCGCGGCCGCTCGGGGCGAACACCACCGACTTGTCGCGGCGGGTGGCGAAATATCCCAGGGAGTCCTGTTTGCCGTACAGCTCGAGCAGCCCGCGGATCGCGGATTCGTCCTCGCCCGTCAGCGCGTTGTCAGCGCGCTGGGACTGGAACAAGACGATCGTCGCCGCGATCAGCGCGAGCGCGCCGAAAAGCCCGAAGATCGCGTTGAGCAGGACGTGCGGCCGGCCGGTGAACGCGTCGGGATCGACGATGGAGAACCCGACCACCCGGTTGACCACGTACCAGAAGCGGGAATCGGGTGCCAGGGTGCCCGGCCACATCTCGACCAGCCCCCAGGACGCCAGGATTCCGATCACGAGCCCGGTGACCAGGACGGCGGCCGCCTTGAACAGCGCGGCCTTGCGCACCTTGGCCCAGAACTGCCGATAGGACAGGACCAGCAGGACGATCGCGACGATGTGCACCGCGAAGCCGAGGTTCTCCCCGAACGACTCGGCCGCGGTGTTGTCGCCGGCGGCGATATCGGCGGCGTTCAACGCGGCGGCCAGGACCATGTTCCCGAGCAGCAGCACCCAGGCGATGCGTTTGCGCGCGGTGAGCGCCGCGGCCAGCAGGGCCAGCACGAACGACCACGCGATGCTGGTGTCCGGGAAGTTGAACAGGTAGTCGTTGATGAACTCCCGCGGGGCCTTGATCAGCCACCGGATCAGCGGCGACACGCTACCGATCAGCGACAGGGTCGCGATGACGCCCACGGTCCAGCCCGCCGCCGCCGGTACCCAGCGATACCGGGAGTTCGGCTGGCTGCCCGAACGCGGGCCGAAGCGGGACGTAGCGAGTGTCACAGACCGCGAGGATATGCCGTCAAGCCGTGAAAATCCTGGCGAAGCGCCAGGAGAGGCGAAGAGCAGTTGGCCGGGTTTGTCGAGCGGGTGCGGCGCACGCCGGACGCCCGTCCGGCCGCAGACGTGCAGGAAGACGCGTCATGGCTGCTAAACTATCGACTGCGACCATCCCGGTGAATGCCGGGGACAGTAAGTGGAGTCCCACTCCCACCGCTCGCCACGAGTTTTTTCAAGGTGCAGCGGTCCGGTCACAGGCATCGTGAATGCCTGTTTCGCGTGCAGCGCGGGCGGCTGGAGTTCCAGCCGTGATCGGTCGGCATTGGGCCCTGCTTTTGCAGGGCCTTTTTGCTGATGGTGTGGTTTTCCACCGCTGCGGCCGCAACTCGACAAAGAAGCCCAACAAGGGAGGCCCCATCAGCACTGAGACCCGCGTCAACGAGCGCATCCGCGTACCTGAAGTCCGATTGATCGGCCCAGGGGGAGAGCAGGTAGGCATAGTGCGCATCGAGGACGCACTGCGCGTCGCCGCGGACGCCGATCTCGACCTCGTCGAAGTTGCCCCGAACGCCAGACCTCCGGTCTGCAAGATCATGGATTACGGCAAGTTCAAATACGAGGCGGCGCAAAAGGCGCGCGAATCCCGCCGGAACCAGCAGCAGACCGTTGTCAAAGAACAGAAGCTGCGACCGAAAATCGACGATCACGATTACGAGACCAAGAAGGGCCACGTAATCCGCTTCCTGGAGGCGGGATCGAAGGTCAAGGTCACCATCATGTTTCGCGGACGTGAGCAGTCGAGGCCCGAGCTGGGCTACCGATTGCTGCAACGCCTGGGCGCGGACGTCGCCGACTACGGATTCGTCGAAACGTCCGCCAAGCAGGACGGCCGCAACATGACGATGGTGCTGGCACCGCACCGCGGCGCGAAGACCCGCGCCCGGGCGCGGCACCCGGAAGGACCCGGGGGAGGCGCGGCACCGGACTCCGAGGCGGAGGCCGACGCCAGCCCTTCGCCCAACTGACCTGACACGACCGAGTACCAGCCAGTGCTGACAAGTACTGAAAAGTACTGAAAGTAGAGGAAACATGCCCAAGGCCAAGACCCATAGCGGGTCGTCGAAGCGGTTCCGGCGCACCGGCACCGGGAAGATCCTGCGCCAGAAAGCCAACCGCCGGCACCTGCTGGAGCACAAACCGTCGACCCGTACCCGCCGGCTGGACGGCCGCACCACGGTGTCGGCCAACGACACCAAGCGCGTCAACAAGCTGCTGAACGGCTAATTCGGCCGGCACTAGACCTAGAACCATTTACTGCCAGAACGAGAGTAGGAACATCCATGGCACGCGTGAAGCGGGCGGTCAACGCCCACAAGAAGAGGCGCAGCGTCTTAAAGGCCTCGAAGGGCTATCGCGGCCAGCGGTCCCGGCTCTACCGCAAAGCCAAAGAGCAGCAGCTGCATTCGCTGAACTACGCCTACCGCGACCGTCGTGCGCGTAAGGGTGAGTTCCGCAAGTTGTGGATCTCGCGGATCAACGCGGCCGCACGCGCCAACGACATCACTTACAACCGCCTGATCCAGGGCCTGAAGGCCGCCGGTGTCGAGGTGGACCGCAAGAACCTCGCCGACATCGCGATCACCGATCCGGCGGCGTTCACCGCGCTGGTCGACGTGGCCCGGGCGGCACTGCCCGAGGACGTCAACGCCCCCTCGGACTCGGGAGAGGCCGCCTAACTGCCGGCGATGCCGGAGCCGCTCACCGAACGCTCGGCCCGAGTGGCCGCGGCGGTCAAACTGCACCGACACATTGGGCGCCGCCGGGCGGGACGGTTCCTGGCCGAGGGCCCGAACCTGGTCGGCGCCGCGGCCGCCCGCGGGTTGGTCCGCGACGTATTCGTCACCGAGCTGGCGGCGCAGCGGCACGCGGCGTTGCTTGCCACGCAGCAGTGTCCGGTGCACCTGGTCACCGAGCGGGCCGCAAAGGCGCTCTCGGACACGGTCACCCCGTCGGGGCTGGTGGCGGTCTGCGACATGCCGGCGACCGCGCTCCAGGACGCGTTGGCGGGCTCACCCCGGCTGATCGCGGTTCCCGTCGAGATCAGCGAGCCGGGAAACGCGGGCACGCTGATCCGCATCGCCGACGCGATGGGCGCGGGGGCGGTGGTGCTCGCCGGGCACAGCGTCGACCCGTACAACGGCAAATGCCTGCGCGCCTCGGCCGGCAGCATCTTCTCGATCCCTGTCGTCGCCGCGCCCGACGCCGCCGGCGCTGTCGCCGCGATGCGCGCCGCCGGGTTGCAGGTGCTGGCCACGACGGTGGACGGGGAAACCCGCCTCGACGAGGCGGACCTCGCCGCGCCGACGGCCTGGCTGTTCGGGGCCGAATCCCACGGCTTGTCCGCGGAGCTTGCGGCGGCGGCTGACCACCGCGTGCGCATCCCGATGTCCGGTGGCGCCGAAAGCCTCAACGTGGCCGCCGCGGCGGCGATCTGTCTGTACCAGAGCGCCCGCGCGCTCGACCGCTCTTAATCGTCTCTAGCAAACTGCGCCGGGTAGGGTGCGGCGGTTGGTCGCGAAAGTTTGTCCATACCCGCTCTCAGCCGGGCACCGGCTGTTACGCTGTGCGTCTCGTCACCACTCCGGCGGTCTTCGTCGTCAACGGTTGGACGAAGGGAGGCACGACAATGTCATTGCTGAGCGTCGCGCCCGACATCGTGTCGGAGGCAAGCGGAAACTTGCAGAATTTGGGCTCTGAGCTGCGCGAAGCGAGCGCAGCTGCTGCGAGCCAGACGACCTCGGTCGTCGCCCCGGCCGCCGACGAGGTGTCGGCGGCGATCACGGCGCTGCTTGGTTCGCACGGCCAGGAATTCCAGGCCATCAATGCGCAGGCGGCGGCCTTTCACGACGAGTTCGTGAGCGGTTTGAGTGGTGCCGCGGCGCAGTACGCGAGCGCCGAGCTGACCAACGCCCAGCAAACCTTGGCGAACGCCGTGAACGCGCCGGCGCAGGCTCTGCCGGCCGCTGTGACCCTCCCGGGACTCAACCAGAGTTTTAACGTCGGCCCCTTCAACATCTCGCTGGGCGCGACGGCGCTTTCCTTCGGCACCGGCGGGGCGTTGGGAGTGGCGAGTGGCAGTGTCGCCCTCAATACGCCGTTCGGTGTCGTGCCGTTGCTGTCGGCCACCGGGACCGACGCCTTCGCCCCCAACGGCCAGTTCTTTTTATCGCTGGGTCAGGCCCTTCCGTATTTCTCCTATGGGACATCGGTGACCGGCACGCTGTTGCCCGCGATCTCGATCACCGGGGTGACCGTCGACGTCAGCCATTTGCAGCTGGCGTTCCCGGGGACCTACTTCGGCGGTCTTCTTCCCAACGTGTCCATCCACTAACCGCCGGGCGGTGCTCAGGCCGCCCTGGGACGGCGCCCGCGGGCCGGCCGCAGGCCGGTGAGCGAAAGCGTGCCGTGCACCAACGATCCCGCGCGCTCCATCAGGAACTTGGCGGGGTCCAGCGGGGTGCGGGGAGCGAAACGCGGTCGCGGCGGAAAGTAATGCATCGGCAGCCCGCGCCGGTCGCGCGGGGGCGCCATGAACGCCGGCGCCTCAACCAGCGGCGCGTCGCTGGGTAGCCGGCCTTCGGCGCGGCGATAGGCGGCCAGCGCGCGCGGGTGCAGTCGGATCTCGTCGGGCACGGCCAGGAAGGCCAGCTCGACAAGTTTGCCGAAGACGCGCAGCAGCACCTCGTCGCCCGGCGTCCAGTGCATGCCCGCCTTTTCGCGCACCGCCGGTTCGAACAGTCCCGCCGCGATCCAGCGCTGACCGGCCACCAGCGGCCTGAACAACTGGTCCCAGACCGGCGTCGGCATCAGCACGAACTTGGGCTTGGGAATGCGGATCTTGAAGATGTCCAGCGTCGCCTGGTTGATTTCCAGCTCCTCGCGGCACACCCGATCCCAATACTCCTGGAACTCCTCCCACGATCGGGGCACCGGGCGCATGCTCATCCCGTACATGCGGTACCACTGCACGTGCTCGTCGAACAGCTGCCGCTTCTCCGCTTCGGTCAGGCCCCCGCAGAAGTATTCGGCCACCTTGATGATGAGCATGAAGAACGTGGCGTGCGCCCAATAGAACGTCTCGGGGTTGAGCGCGTGGTAGCGGCGCCCCGCGCCGTCGACGCCCTTGATGGTGCGGTGATAGCTCTTGATTTGCTGGCCGGTCTGGGCCGCGCGGTCGCCGTCGTAGACGACGCCCATGATCGGGTAGACCGAGCGCGCCACTCGCTGCAGCGGCTCGCGCAGCAGGATGGAATGCTCCTCGACGCCCGCGCCCAGTTCCGGATACATGTTCTGGATGGCGCCGATCCAGACGCCCATCATTCCGGTGCGGAGGTCACCGAAGTACTTCCAGGTGAGCGAGTTGGGTCCGAGCGGATCGGCGGATGTCGTTGGTATGGCAGTCATCTCGGCCTCCTGCGCTCACGATAACTTTGACAACGTGCGTTGTCTACGATTTCGCGCCCGCGTGCCATAAGTGCTACCGAACGTGCGCCGAGACGTGATGGTGCGATCGGTGGGAAGGTCTCAGCAAACTTTCCCGGCGAGCGCAAATTGGGCTGGGTCCATTTTTGCCGAATTCGAATTCGAGAAGGACTTTCGGCCCTCCGTCATGAAGCGCATCCGCTGTTACGATCACCCCACCTCGACCGGGTGGTGATTTTGTGACGGGCTATTCGGCGATGAAGGGGTGTCATGTCATTTATTAGTGTCGCGCCGGACGTAATGACATCGGCGAGCGCAAATCTGACGAATATCGGATCCTCACTGCGCGCGGCCCACGCGGCGGCGGTGGCGCAGACGACCGCGATCGCGGCGCCGGGTGCCGACGAGGTCTCGTCGGCGATCACGTCGTTTTTTGGGGAGGCGGGACATGAATTCCAAGCCCTCGGCGCGCAGGCAGCGGCTTTTCACGACAATTTCGTGGGCGCATTAAACGCCGGCGCGGGCCAGTACGTCAGCGCGGAAGCCGTCAATGTTCAGCAAGTGCTGGCGAGCGTGGTGGCTGCCCCTCAGACCTTTTCGGGCGCCCTCGGCCCCATCAACACGCCGTTCGGTGCCATAACGGTCGCGTTTGGCGGGACCGTGCCCGCCACCGGCCAGAACGGCCCTTTCTCGGGGTTCGCGAACGCGACCGGCGGGTTGCTTGGCAGTGCAAACGTCGCGGTGACGGGGAACGTTTTGACCGGACCCTCCGGTGCGCCGGGAACAGAATTCCAAGTCACGGGGGCGACGTTCAGCGCGCCCCAACTGCTTTCGCTGCTCAGCGCCACCGCGGGTCCCGGCGTCTCGGGCAACGCCTCGCTGCTAAATAGTGTCAATACGCTGATCGGCGATTTGCAGACGGGGAACTTGCCGGGAGCCGCTTTGACGCTCCTCAGCACCCCCGGCAACTATTTGGCCGCCGTCACGGTCGGCTCGACCACCGTCAACATTCCGATAGATACCACGGCCTTTGGTGGGCCCGTCGGCACCCTGAGTATTCCGTTCAATGGGGTTTTCGCCTCGCCCCAGCCGATAACGGCATCGTGGCCAACTTTCGACGTTACGGCCGGTGGGACCACATACACCGTTCTCGGCGCTAACAATCTTCCAATTGGGAGCACGAACGGCTTCGTTCCCTACGTTCTCGGCGGAATTGCAGGCCTGATCGGTCTGTAGTCGACCGGTGGCGTTAATCGAAGGGAGACAGACAATGTCGTATCTCAGTCTGACACCCGATGCCGTGACCGCGGCCGCGCAGCAATGGGAGGCCATCGGCACGACGCTCACCGCGGCTAATTCGGCGGCGGCAAGTCCCACGACGGGATTGGCGGCCATGGCGGCCGATGATGTGTCGGCGGCCATCCGGTCGGTGTTCGCCCAATATGGCCAGGTGTTTCAAGCGGCCAGCGCCCAAGCGGCCGCTTTCCACTCCCAGCTGGTGAGCTCTCTGAACGGTGGCGTGGCCGCCTACCTGAACACTGAGATCGCCAACGTCCAGCAGGGTCTGGCCAGCGCGGCGGCGGTGCCGGCGTCGTTCTCATGGGGCTTCGGTCCGCTGTCGGTGGCGCTGGACAGCTCGGGATTGCCGAACGGGTCGCCCCTGACCGGCTCCGTGGCTGCTCCGCCGGGGGTGGCCCTCGGCGTCGATGCGCTGGGCGCACCGCTCAGCGCGGCGAACGCGTTCGGAAACAGCATGGCGGCAGTCGGCAATGCGGCGCGAACCGGCGACCCGCTGGGCGCCCTGATCGGGCTCCTCAACACTCCGGCGAATGTCGGGAACGGCCTGCTTTTCGGACAGGGCACGTTCACCGCGCCGATCGCGCCCCCAACGGGCCTCCCCTTCACATCGGCGCAGATCAACATTCCGTACGGGGGACTCCTGGCACCCGTGCAGCCCGCTTCGCTCACGTTGACGCCGCCGACCGGGGCGCCGACCGTCGTCCCCCTGGCCGGTCCCGAGTTCGGCGGCTTGCTCCCCGCAGTGCAAGCCGTCTTGCACAAGCCCTATTTCGGCCTCGGCCTACTACTGCCGGCCGTGTTCGGGTTGCTGCTGCCGGCCGTCTAATCCCGAGCACGCCGCGACGACGCGTTGGCTGCGACCTCTGACACAGACGCCCCAACTGTCATTGCCCGCTTCTCCCGGCAGCACATAACCTGACCAAGTGGAACTCGCGCCGCGCGATCCGGACCCGGGCGAGGCCTCGGAGACGGACCTGAAGAGCGACCGCGAAGCGGTGGCGACGGCGGCGTCCCCGGCTTCGGAACGGCGGTCGCCGGCGCGTTGGCTGCACTCCACCAATCACAGCCCCGCCGTGGTGTCGTTTCTCCGGCGGGCGCGACGGCTGTTGCCGGGGGACCCCGAGTTCGGCGACCCGCTGTCCACCGCCGGCGAGGGCGGTCCGCGCGCGGCTGCACGGGCCGCCGACCGCCTGCTCGGGGATCGCGACGCGGCCTCGCGCGAGCTCAGCCTCGGTGTGTTGCAGATGTGGCAGGCGCTGACCGAGACGGTTTCCCGACGGCCGGCAAACCCGGAGGTCACGCTGGTTTTCACCGACCTGGTCGGCTTCTCCACCTGGTCGTTGCAAGCCGGCGACGACGCGGCACTCACCCTGTTGCGACGGGTGGCGCGGGCCGTCGAGCCGCCGCTGCTGGACGCGGGCGGGCACATCGTGAAGCGCATGGGCGACGGGCTGATGGCCGTATTCCGCGATCCGACGGTCGCCCTGCGCGCGGTGCTGGCCGCCAACGAGGCGCTGAAATCCGTCGAGGTGGCGGGCTATACACCGCAGATGCGGGTCGGGATCCACACCGGTCGGCCGCAGCGCATCGCCGCGGACTGGCTGGGCGTCGACGTGAACGTCGCCGCTCGAGTTATGGAACGCGCCACCAAAGGTGGAATCATGGTGTCGAGCTCGACGTTGGATCAGATACCGCAAACCGAGCTGGACGCGTTGGGCATCGTCGCCAAGCGTGCGCGCAAGCCCCTATTCGCGGGTAAACCCGCCGGCGTCCCCGCTGACCTGGGGATATATCGCCTCAAGACTCTTAGGGAGTTAACAGCCTTTGATCACACTTCCGAAACAAATTAGTACACATAATGGATGGCAATGATTGGGGGCATCTTGTCCCGGCTTGCCCGGGTCCGGTTCACCGTGGGATACGTGGCGGCGCTGCTTGCCATCAGTTGCGCCCTCCTGGCGCTGGGCCCGCACGCGCATGACGTGCTCGTTCAGCGCGCCAGCACCAACCTGCACAACCTGTCCCACGGTCATGTGGGCACCCTCTTGGGCAGTGCGCTGGTCGTCGACGCCGGACCGCTGTACTTCTGGTTGCCGTTCCTGACCTGCCTGCTCGCGCTCGCGGAGCTGCACCTGCGCACCATCCGGCTGGTGGTGGCGTTCCTGGTCGGCCACATCGGCGCGACGCTGGTGGTGGCCGCGGCCCTGGCCGCCGCGGTCGAGTTCGGCTGGATGCCGATGTCGATCACGCGGGCCAGCGACGTCGGGATGAGCTACGGCGCCCTGGCGGTGCTGGGGGCGATGACGGCCGTCATTCCGGCGCGCTGGCGGGCCCCGTGGGTCGGCTGGTGGGTCGCGGCGGGACTGGCCTCCGCGATCATCGGCGGCGATTTCACCGACGCGGGCCACACCGCCGCCGTCGTGCTGGGTGTGCTGGTGTCCGCCCGGTTCCGGCAGCCGATCCACTGGACACCGACGCGGCTCGTGATGCTGGCGGCATCCTCGGGCTTCGGGTTCCTGATCCTGGCGCACCACTGGGGGACGATGGCGGCCGCCCCGGTGTTCGGGGTGCTGGGCGCGCTGCTGGCCCACAAGGTCTTTCAATTCGTGACCGCTCGCAATGCGCTTGACGACGGTCCGCTGCCCGCCGCGCAACCGGTCGCGGCCGGCTAGTCACTGCCCGGCATGCGCCGAGCGCCGGGCACCGAATCACCTATGATCGGCACTTGCGCTGGGCACATCCCGGCGCGTCCAACAGCCTCGTCAGCAAGGAGAGTGCCGCCGCGTGGGCGATCAACCCGTCGACCTGTCGCCGGAAGCGTTGGCCGAGGCGGTCTCGGCCGCCCGCCGGGCCATCGAGGGCGCCGGCGACCTGGACGCGCTCGCGCGGATCAAGACCGAGCACCTCGGTGATCGCTCGCCGCTGGCGCTGGCGCGTCAGGCGCTGGGCGGTGTTCCGAAGGACGGGCGCGCCGACGCCGGGAAGCGCGTCAACACCGCGCGCGGCGAGGCCCAGCGCAGCTACGACGAACGGCTGGTGGCGCTGCGCGCCGAGCGTGACGCCGCGGTCCTGGTCGCCGAGGGCATCGACGTCACGTTGCCGTCGACCCGACAGCCGCCCGGCGCCCGGCACCCGATCACGATCCTTGCCGAGCACATCGCCGACACCTTCATCTCGATGGGATGGGAGCTGGCGGAGGGGCCCGAGGTCGAAACCGAGCAGTTCAATTTCGATGCCCTGAACTTCCCGGCCGACCACCCCGCCCGCAGCGAACAGGACACCTTCTACATCGCGCCCGAGGATTCCCGCCAGCTGCTGCGCACCCACACCTCGCCGGTGCAGGTCCGCACGCTCCTGGAGCGCGAGCTGCCGGTGTACATCATCTCGATCGGCCGCACCTTCCGCACCGACGAACTGGACGCCACCCACACACCCGTCTTCCACCAGGTCGAGGGCCTGGCCGTCGACCGCGGCCTGTCCATGGCGCACCTGCGCGGGACGCTGGACGCGTTCGCGCGCGCCGAGTTCGGGCCGACCGCCCGCACCCGGATCCGGCCCCACTTCTTTCCGTTCACCGAACCGTCCGCCGAGGTCGACGTGTGGTTCGCCAACAAAAAGGGCGGCGCCGACTGGGTCGAGTGGGGTGGCTGCGGGATGGTGCATCCAAACGTGTTGCGCGCCGCGGGAATTGACCCCGACGTCTACTCCGGCTTCGCGTTCGGGATGGGCCTGGAACGCACGCTGCAATTCCGCAACGGGATCCCGGACATGCGCGACATGGTCGAGGGCGACATCCGATTCTCGCTGCCGTTCGGGGTGGGTGCCTGATGCGCGTTCCCTACAGCTGGCTGCGCGAGGTCGTCACGGCCGGCGCCCCGGGCTGGGATGCGGCGCCCGGCGACATCGAGCAGACGCTCGTGCGCATCGGTCACGAGGTCGAAGAGGTCGTCAGGCTCGGCCCGGTCGACGGCCCGCTCACGGTCGGGCGCGTCACCTCCATCGAAGAGCTCACCGAATTCAAGAAGCCCATCCGTGCCTGCCTTGTGGACGTCGGCGAGGACAATCCGCGCGAGATCGTCTGCGGGGCAACCAACTTCGCGGTCGGCGACCTGGTGGTGGTGGCGTTGCCCGGCACCACGCTGCCCGGCGGCTTTGTCATCACGGCCCGCAAGACCTACGGCCGCAGCTCCGACGGCATGATCTGCTCGGCCGCCGAACTCGGTTTGGGCGCAGACCATTCCGGGATCCTGGTGCTGCCGCCCGAAACTGCCGCACCGGGAGCATCGGGCGCCGACGTGCTCGGTCTCGACGACGTCGTCTTCCACCTGGCGATCACCCCGGACCGTGGCTATGGCATGTCGGTGCGTGGCCTGGCCCGCGAGATCGCCTGCGCCTACGACCTCAACTTCGTCGACCCGGCCGACATCAAGCCGCTGCCGGTCGAGGGGGAGGCGTGGCCGCTCACGGTGGACGCCGAGACGGGCGTGCGCCGGTTCGCACTGCGCCCGGTCACCGGGATCGACCCCGCCGCCGTGTCGCCGTGGTGGCTGCAGCGCCGGCTGCTGTTGGCCGGGATCCGCGCGACGTCCCCCGCGGTCGACGTCACCAACTACGTGATGCTCGAGCTCGGCCACCCCATGCACGCGCACGACCGCAATCGCATCACCGGCGGCCTCGCCGTGCGGTTCGCCCGGCCCGGCGAAACCGTTGTCACACTGGACGACATCGAGCGCCGGCTCGATCCGGCCGACGTCCTCATCGTCGACGACAAGGCGACCGCGGCGATCGGCGGCGTCATGGGCGCGGCCACCACCGAGGTGCGCGACGACTCCACCGAGGTGCTGCTGGAGGCGGCCGTCTGGGACCCCGCCGGGGTGTCGCGAACCCAGCGGCGGCTGCACCTGCCCAGCGAGGCGGCCCGCCGCTACGAGCGCTCCGTCGACCCGGCCATCTCGGTGGCCGCGCTGGACCGGTGTGCCGCCCTGCTTGCCGAGATCGCCGGGGGAGCGGTGTCGCCCACCCTGACCGATTGGCGGGGCGATCCGCCGCGCGACGACTGGTCGCAGCGCCGGATCCGGATCAGCGTCGATCTGCCGGACCGCGTGGCCGGCGTGGCGTACGGCCCGGGCACGACGGCCCGGCGGCTCACCCAAATCGGCGCGGCGGTGGCCGAAAACGACGACATCCTGATCGTGACGCCGCCGAGTTGGCGCCCCGATCTGCTGCAGCCCGCCGACCTGGTCGAGGAGGTCATGCGGCTGGAGGGGCTGGAGCTGATCCCGTCGGTGCTGCCGGCGGCCCCCGCCGGCCGCGGTCTCACCGCGGTGCAGAAGCGGCGCCGCGCGATCGGCAAGTCGCTGGCCCAGTCGGGCTACGTGGAAATTCTGCCGACGCCGTTCCTGCCCGCCGGCGTCTTCGACCTCTGGGGGCTGCCGGCCGACGACCCGCGGCGCATGGCGACGCATGTACTCAACCCGCTGGAAGCCGACCGCCCCGCGCTGGCGACGACGCTGCTGCCCGCGCTGCTGGAAGCGTTAGGGCGCAACGTGTCCCGCGGCCTCGTCGACGCCGCGCTGTTCGCCGTGGCGCAGGTGGTCCAGCCGACCGACGAGACCCGCGGCGTCGAGCTCATCCCGGTACACCGCCGGCCGACCGACACCGAGATCGCGATGCTGGACGCGTCCCTGCCGCACCAGCCGCAGCACGTCGGCGCGGTGCTGACCGGCCTGCGCGAACCGCGCGGGCCCTGGGGTCCCGGCCGCCGGGTGGAAGCCGCCGACGCGTTCGAGGCGGTGCGAATCGTGGCGCGCGCCAGCGGGATTGACGTGCGCCTCCGGGCGGCCCAGCACCTGCCCTGGCACCCGGGCCGGTGCGCCGAGGTGCTCGTGGGCCAGACGTGCGTCGGTTATGCGGGGCAGCTGCATCCCGCCGTGGTCGAGCGCTCCGGGCTGCCCAAAGGCACCTGCGCGATGGAGCTGAACCTCGATGCGATCCCGATCGCCGACGTGCTGCCGGCGCCGCGGGTGTCGCCGTTTCCGGCCGTGTTCCAGGACGTCAGCCTCGTGGTGGCCGCGGACGTCCCGGCCCAGGCCGTGGCGGACGCCGTTCGCGAGGGAGCCGGAGAACTGCTCGAGGATCTGCAGCTGTTCGACGTGTTCACCGGCCCCCAAATCGGCGAGGACCGCAAATCCCTGACGTTCGCCCTGCGCTTCCGGGCTCCGGATCGCACACTGACCGAGGACGACGCGAGCGCGGCCCGCGACGCCGCCGTGCGGCGCGCCGCCGAGGTGGTCGGCGCCGAACTTCGCGCCTGAGCATCACGCGGCGCCCGCGGATCTACGACCCCCACGCGCGGTTTTCTACGACATTTGACCGATGGTCTTCGGCGGTGCCGCCGAAAAGATCTTACTTGCAAGTAAGAAGTGGCCGTCGAGCAAACAGTCGAGGAGATCGGGATGTCGTTCTTGAACGTGGCGCCGGAGCTATTGCACGGAGCCGCACAGGAGCTGGCGGGCGTGGGTTCGTCGCTGGCCGAGGCCGCCGCGACCGCGACGGGTCCCACGACCGGGATCGCCGCCGCCGCCGGTGACGAGGTGTCGGTCGCGGTCGCCGCGATGTTCGGGAGCGCCGGGCGGCAATTTCAGGCGATGAGCGCCCAAGCGCAGGCATTTCACTCGGAGTTCGTCTCGCTGATGAACGCCGGCGCGGGCGCCTACGTGAGCGCCGAGGCAGCCAACGTCGAGCAAGTTCTGCTGGACTTCGGGGCCACCGTCGCCGCCCCGTATCAGGCGTTGGTCGCCAATACCGTGAGCAACCTCGAAAGCCTCGGCGGCGCCGTCGCCGCGCGCCCCGCGCCTCTTCTCAACCAGTTGCTCAGCAACCAACTCGGCTACGGCCAGGCCATCGCGACGGGGTTTCAGAACGCGGTGACCAACCTGCCCGCCGAGCTGGCCAATCTGCCGGTGGCCATCCAGGGGCTCTCGGCGCTAAACCCCGCATCCATCGCGCAGGTGGTCGTCGACCAACAAATCGGCTATGCGCAGTTGGTTGCCACCTCGCTGCAGAACGCCGGCAAGGATTTCCTCGCGGGTTTGACCGCCCTGCCGGCGAACCTGCAAACCGGGCTGCAAACCATCATGGCCGGCGACGTCACCGGCGGACTGCTCCAAGTCGGGGGAGCCTTCCTGGCGCCGGTCTTCACCGACCTCAACGTCACCGTCGATCCCGTCACCGGGCTGCTCGACATCATTCCAGGGGGCGCGTTGGGAGACCTGTTGCCCATCCTCGGCATCCCCGCGCAGATGGCACAGAACTTCACGAATCTCCTTCCCGCCGGGTCCATTCCGGCAACGGTCGCGCAGAACGCGACCAACCTGTTCACCACGCTGACGGATCTTTCCCAAACGCTCGACCTCAACACCGGCAACCTGCACATCGGGCTGCCCGTGGTGCTCGCGCTTGACGCGCTGGGGCCGCCGATCACCACGCTGCAAGCAGTCGGCTCCAGCGCGAGCGCGTTTATCGGCGCGGTGCAGACCGGCGACGGGCTCGGGGCCCTCGCCGCGCTGATCGACGCCCCGGCCGTCATCGCCAACGGCTTCCTCAACGGCCAGGCGGCGCTGCCCCTGCCGGCGCTGCTCGGCGGTCCCGGCGGCATCGAAACGATCACCGCCATCCCCGTCGGCGGGATCCTCACCCCGCTGCGGTTCGCGTCGCTGAGCATCCCCGCGCTGGGGCCGGGATCGCTCACGCTGAGCGGCACAACCTTCGGCGGAATCCTGCCCGGCCTGCTGGTCTTCCTGCCCGAGACCCTCGCGCAAACGATCGGCGCACCGCCGATCGGCTAGCCTGCGGCGACGCCCCTAGCTGCGCCGATGGGCTCGCCGCGTTATAAGCGGTTCGCAAGCCTAACGATTCCTGGGAAGTCCTCATCGTCGTATTGACAAAAGCCGTTGTCTTATTAGACTCACGTCTGTCTTGGTTACCGACGGGTAAGATTACCGCTCGGTAAGCGACAGCTAGAAGAGTCGAGGGGGGCCTCGCGCACATCCTGCGCGGGGCCTTATTCGACTGTGTCCATGTGAGTGACCACTGGTCATCGCCAGTGGCCCGAAGAGAGGGTGGATATGTCATTTGTGATCGCAACGCCGGACCTGGTCGAGAGCGCGGCCACGGATTTGGCGGGTATCCGTTCGTCGCTGGCCGAAGCCGCGGCGACCGCGGCGGCTCCCACGACCGGGATCGCGACCGCGGCGCAGGACGAGGTATCGCTTGCGATCGCATCGATGTTTGGCGACTTCGGCCAGCGCTTCCAGACCGTGAGCGCCCAGGCGCAGGCCTTCCATCAGCAGTTCGTCAACCTGATGAATACCGGCGCGGGTGCTTACGCCAGCGCCGAGGCCGCAAACGCGACACAGGCCGCACTTGGCGGCGGGATCGAGCAGAGCCTCGGCGCCGCCGTCGCCGGGGAGATTCAGGCTGGCGCGCAAGCGATTTCGAACGCGATCGCCAGCTCGCCGATTGGCTTGGGTTCGCTTCCGACTGGAGGGGCATCCGCGCTAATCGGCGGGCTCGGTTCGTTCGGTGCCAGGGTCGCCGAGCCATACCAAGCGCTGGTGTTCAACACCGTCACCAACCTGCAGGCCATCGGGAACACCGTGGTGAGTAACCCGTTCCCATTCCTCCATCAAGTCGTCAATAACCAGATCTTCTATGGGCAGGAGATCGCCTCCGCGATCGCATCCGGCATCCAGAACTTGCCAACCGAGTTGGCCAACCTGCCGGCGGCCATCCAAAGCGGCATTCAGGGCCTGGCGACCTTCAACCCGGGCGCCTTGCTGCAGGAGTTCGTCAACAATCAGATCGGCTACGCCCAGACGATCGGCACGGGCCTGCAAAACGCCGGCACCGACCTCGTGACCGGGTTGGCAGGCTTGCCCGCCAGCTTCCAGGCGGCCGGACAGGCCCTGGCAAGCGGCGACCTGCTCGGCGCGGCGACCGCCCTTGGGCAGGGGGTGGAGAACGTCTTCCTGCCCGGTTTCAACATCGTCGTCGAGGACGGGGGCATTCTCGCGATCGTTCCGATCGGCCCTCTGGGGGATTTGGCGCCCATTTTTGCCATCCCCGGGCAAATGGCCCAGAACCTCACCAACTTGCTACCGGCGGGCTCCATACCGGCGCAGATGGCGCAGCACGCCACCAACCTCGTCAAGGCGTTCACCGATTTCGGAACGACACTCAACGGGTTTACGGGCAGCCTCGATTTCGGGATACCTCTGCAGCTCGTCCTCGACGGGATCGGTTCGCCCATCACGGCATTGAGCGCGCTCAATTCGAGCGCAGTAGCCTTCAGCACCGCCGTGCAAACCGGAGATGGCCTCGGCGCCCTCGCCGCGGTTCTCGATGCACCGGCTGTCGTCGCGAACGGCTTCCTCAACGGCACCACGTATCTGACGTTGCCGCCGGCCAGTTTGTTCGGGTTCACGTCGACTACTGAAATTCCGTTTGGCGGGATCCTTACTCCGCTCAGCATCCCTCACGTCTTTCTCGAGGGACAGCAGCTCATCATTCCCAGTGGCACCGGAATTGGTGGGATCATCCCCGGGCTGCTGAGCTTCCCGGCGCAACTGGCCGCGGACATCGCCATGTAGTCGGTGACCTGTTTGTCGTTGCGGGGAGGGCGCCGGTGCTGCCGGCGCCCTCCCTAGCTGTGCTTTTAGGGCGCTTCGCCCAAAAGACCGCCAACCGTAACGAATGCTGTGAAAACGCAAATTGTCTTTTTCGTTGCGGCGGCCGCCTTATAGGCTCGTGTCTGTCAGGGTTACTGCCGGGTAAGTTTCCGGCCGGTAACCGGCAGCGGAGGACTCGACGAGCCTCCCGCACGCGTGCGGGAGGTTCGTGGGGTCTCGTACTGAATTTCGGGTGACCACCGGTCATCCGACTTGTGCCCGAGGAGAGAGTGGAAATGTCGTTTGTGATCGCAACGCCGGACCTGGTGCAGAGCGCGGCCCAGGATCTCGCCGGTATTCGTTCGTCGCTGGCGGAGGCCGCAGCGTCCGCAGCCGGTCCCACGACCGGGATAGCGACGGCGGCTCAGGACGAGGTATCGGTCGCGATCGCGTCGATGTTCGGCAACTTCGGCCAGGAATTCCAGGCCGTGACCTCCCAGGCGCAGGCCTTCCACGAACAGTTCGTCAACCTGATGAACGCGGGCGCGGGCGCCTACGCCAGCGCCGAGGCCGCGAACGCCGCGCAGACCGTGCTCGGTGGCGAGATTCAGGCTGGCGCGCAAGCGATTTCGAATGCGATCGCCAGCTCGCCCATCGCGCTGGGTTCGCTTCCGACGGGCGGCGCGTCCGCGGCGATCACCGGCCTCAACTCGTTCGGCGCCGCGGTGGCCGCGCCGTATCAGGCTCTGGTCTCGAACACGGTCGCCAACCTGCAGGCCATCGGAGGCACCTTCACCGCCAACCCGTTCCCCTTCCTGCACCAGCTGGCCAACAACCAAATCGGCTACGCGCAAACGATCGGTTCGTCGATCGTGACCGGCATCCAAAATCTGCCCACCGAGCTGGCCAATTTACCTGCGACCATCCAGACCGGCATCCAGGGCCTTTCGACGCTCAACCCCGGTGCGCTGCTGCAGCAGTTGGTCACCAACCAGATCGGCTACGCCCAGACCGTCGTCACGGGCCTGCAGAACGCCGGCGCCGACCTGATCACGGGGCTGAGCGGCTTGCCCGCCAGCTTCCAGGTGGCCGGTCAGGCCCTCGCCGGCGGCGACATCCAGGGCGCGGTGAACGCCGTCGCGCAGGGCCTGGAGAATGTCGTGCTGCCCGGTTTCCAGCCGATCAGCTTTGACATCAGCCAACTGGGATCGCCGACGGCGACGCTGCTGCCGGTCACCCCGCTCGGCCCGCTGGGAGACCTGGCGCCGATCCTCGCCATCCCGGGACAGATGGCGCAGAACGTCGCCAACCTGTTGCCCGCGGGCTCCATCCCCGCGCAGATGGCGCAGAACTTCACCAACGTGGTCGAGACACTCACCAACTTCGGGGCGACCTTCAATCCGGGAGACCTCGGCATCACCTTCGGCCTGCCCTTGCAGTTCCTTTTGGACGCGATCGGCGCGCCGGCCAACGCGTTGAGCGCGCTGAATTCCAGTGCGCTCGCGTTCGTTACGGCGGTGCAGACGGGCGACCCGTTGGGGGCCGCGGCGGCGCTGATCGGTGCTCCGGGGGCGATCGCGAACGGCTTCCTCAATGGCCAGACGTTCATCAGCCTGCCGACGCTGCCGGTCACTGTGACGGTTGCCGGCCAGCCGCTCTTGACCCTGAACTCGGTGGCCGAGGTTCCCCTGGGCGGGCTCCTCACCCCGCTCAGCCCCATTCAGCTCGGCGGGGGTGGGGGCCCGCTGCCGGGCACGCAAATCGGTGGTCTGATCCCGGGCCTGCTGAGCTTCGGGTCGCAACTCGCGGCGGTGATCACGCCCTGACGTTGCTGGCGGAACCGCACTAAAGCGCCCGTTTGACCGCGCGCCGGCCCGGCCTGTGACTAAGATCACATCGTTGTGATGGCCGTCGGGCGGCCGTCGTGTGAAGCGATGGGGGCTGCACATGTCGTTTCTCAGCGCGGCACCCGAGGACGTGCAGGCGGCAGCCCAGAATCTGGCCGGAATTCGCTCCATGCTGGCCGAGTCCAGCGCGTCGGCGGCGTCGCCCACGGCCGGCATCGCGGCGGCCGCCGAGGATCAGGTCTCGGCGCGGGTCGCGGCCTTATTCAGCGCGTTCGGACAGGACTATCAGGTCATCAGCGCCCAGGCGCAGCAGTTCCATGCGCAGTTCGTCAACCTGTTGGGCGCGGGCGCGAATGCCTACCTGGGTACCGAGGCCGCCGCCGCGTCGGGCCTGGTCGCGGCGCGGACGGCCGCGCCCGCTCGGGTGCTGCTGGCGACGGGCGCCGGCGCGGGGCTGGCTTCCGTCGCGGGCCCGTATCAAACGCTGTTCGCCAACACCGCCGCTAATCTGCAAGTCCTCGGTGGCGCCTGGCGGGCGAACCCGGCGCCGTTCCTGCGCCAGTTCCTCGTCAATCAGATCGGCTACGCGCAGACGATCGCGGCGGGTGCCGAATACATCATCCAGAACCTCCCCGCCGTGTTGGCCGGCTTGCCGGCCAACATCAGAGCGTTCGTCCAGGCGCTATTGGCCTTCAATCCGGTCCCGTACGTGCAGCAATTCATCGCCAATCAGCTCGCCTACGCCCAGATCGTCGCGGCGTCGCTGCAGAACGCGGCCCACGACTTCGGCGCCGGGCTGCAGGCCTTCCCGTCGGCGCTCCAATCCGCATTCCAGGCCCTGCAGATGGGCGACGTCACCGGCGCGGTCACGGACGTCGCGCAAGGCTTCCTGAACCTGTTCGTCACCGGTGTCGACGTCACTACCAGCGGCAACATCGCCGTCGCTCCGGGACTCACCGCCACCGTCACCCCGACCGGCGCGTTGGGGGACCTGATACCGATCCTGAGCATTCCGGGAATGATGGCGCAGAATTTCACCAACCTGCTGCCGGCCGGCACCATCCCCGCGCAGATCTCGCAGAACTTCACCAACGTGATCGACACCGTCACCGACACGACGCTCGCGGCGCAGGTCCTCCTCACGATCAGGCTGTTACCGCTACCGCCCGTGGCCAACTTCTCCATCGCCCTCAATGCGGGCCTGCCGACGGCGCTGTTCATTGAGTCGCTGGGGGCGCCGTACAACGGGGCGGGCGCCGTGGGGGCCATCGGCGGAACGTTGGCCGGCCAGTTGCAAACCGGGAACTATGCCGGGGCGATCGGCACCCTCATCGACGCTCCGGCCGTCGTCGCCGATGCCTTTCTCAACGGACAATCGACGCTGCCCATCGGCTTCGACTTGAGCGGCTCGCCCGCCGTTGTGAACCTGCCCATGAATGGAATCCTCGTTCCGGCGACGCCATACACCGCGTCGGTGGGCACGGTGATCGGAACGGTTACCGCGCCGGTCGGGGGCACGCCGATCAGCGGCCTGGCGACCGGCCTGCTGATCTACGCGCCCCAGCAGCTCGCGCTGGCAATCGCCCCCGCCGGGTAGGCGCCGGCCGCGCGCCGACGGGCACCGCGACCGGCGCTTTCGTAGCAGAATGGTGATGTCACAGATGTAACGAAAATATGCAATTTCCCCCACTTACACACTGGCCCCTTTAACCTCATGTTCATCTCGGTCACCATCCGGTGATCCTCCTGATGAGCCGATGGGAGACGGGCGATGTCGTTTGTCATTGCGCAACCGGAGTTGGTCGAAGCCGCGGCCCAGAACCTGGCCGGAATTCGCTCGGCCCTCAGCGAGGCGAGCGCCGCCGCCGCCGGCCCGACCATCGGGTTGCTCCCCGCGGCCCAGGATGAGGTGTCGGACGCGATCGCGGCACTGTTCGACTCCTTCGGCCAGGAATACCAGGCCATCAGTGCGCAAGCTCAGGCCTTTCACGCCCAGTTCGTCAACCTGATGAACGCCGGCGCGGCTGCCTACCTCGGCACCGAGGCGGCCAACGCGGAGCAGACCTTGCTCGGAGCAGGCGCGGGCGCCGCCGCGGCGACCAGCACGACAGCCGGAATCGCCGGGCCCTACGAAAGCCTCGTCGCGAACACGGTTGCCAACATGCAAGGCATCGGCAGCACCTGGGCGACCGTTACGGCGCCCGCGGTGTTCAAGGCGATGACCACGTTCACCAATCCGCAGCTGATCCTCGGGGCGTTGCAGACCGGCAACCCGCTGCCGATCCTGAGCACGGGCGGGCAGTTCGCGCTGGGCTCCGCCAACTTGTTCCGCGACCTGATCGTTCCGGCCTCGGTGTCGGTGACGTCGCTTAATCCGCCGGCGTTCGCCGTCGGCCTCGGGCTGCCGGAGCTGCTGGCTTTCGATGCTTTGGGCGCGCCGGTCAATGCCGGCCTTGCCGCGTCACTAAGTGGCGCAGCGTTTCTC
Source organism: Mycobacterium sp. NGS34 (assembly GCF_059812845.1). Classification (NCBI taxonomy): domain Bacteria; kingdom Bacillati; phylum Actinomycetota; class Actinomycetes; order Mycobacteriales; family Mycobacteriaceae; genus Mycobacterium; species Mycobacterium sp. NGS34. The sequence continues at coordinate 3,745 of NZ_JCALDM010000020.1, read as the reverse complement.
GAGGGCGTAGGCACGGGCAACCCGCTGGCGGCGTTCACCGCTTTCGTCGATGCCCCCGCCAACATCGCGAACGCCTTCCTCAACGGCCAGCAGACGTTACCCGTGCAGCTGGCGCCGGGCCTGACGGCGGACGTTCCCTTCTCCGGCCTTCTCGTTCCCACGCAACCGGTTGTGACGACGGCGTCATTGTTCGGGAACCCGATCATCGTCAGCGGGCCGCCGGTCGGAGGCCTCATTCCAGCGCTGCTGGACTACACGCCCCAACTGCTTGCGTCGGCGTTCGGCGGCTGAGCGCCGCGCCCCTGACGCATCTAGATCGCTTCGCGCAGCGCCGTTTTCGACTGGGGTGGCCACGCGCATCGACCGAAATCGCTATGCCGATTCTGGCCCGAGGGGGAGCTGTCACAGATTAATCTCGTGTTTAACTTCGCGTCAATCGGGTAGTTACCGCCGCGGGATCGAGGAGGTCGGGCATGTCGTTCGTGATCGCGGCGCCGGAGGCTGTTCAGGCTGCGGCCGGGGATCTGGCGGAAATTCGGGCGTCGCTGGCCGACGCCGCGGCGTCGGTTGCGGGTCCGACGACGGAACTGGCGCCCGCCGCGGCCGACGAGATATCAGCCGCCATGTCGGCGATGTTCGGCGACTTCGGCCAGAAGTTTCAGTGGCTCAGCGCCCAGGCACAAGCGTTTCACGCGGAATTCATCAGCTTGATCAACGCAGGCGCGGGCGCCTATGCCAGCACTGAGATCGCCAACGCCGAGCAGATTATGGCGCACTCGATCGGCGAGCCCACGGCCGCCGCCCAGAGTGTGAGCGCCGCCGGCCTTCTCGACGGGATCCTCGGCGGCGGCACCTCCGGCGGCTCGCTTCTCGGCGGCCTGGGTTCACTCGGAGGGGTCTTGGGACCCCTCGGAAACCTAGGCTCACTTGGAAGCAATCTAGGCACCCTCTTGTCCAGTGCCCTTCCGGGGCTGCCCACTTCGCTTACCGGACTTACGAATTCGTTGACCCCCATTGTCAATTCGCTACTTCCAGGGTTGCTCAACGTCCAAGCCGGCGCGGGCCCGTACTTCACCGGCATCGCGGGCCCATACGAAGCGCTGGTCTACAACACGGTGACGAACCTGCAAAGCCTCGCAGGTGGCTGGTTGGCCGACCCCTTCCCGTTCCTGCGGCAGGTCGTGGCCAACCAGATGGGCTATGGGCAGACCATCGCGACAGCATTCCAAACCGGCAACTTCCAACCGGTGACTGCCATCCCCGGTCACATCCTGCAGAACATAGGCAATGTCGTTGGGACGCTTACGAATACCGGAGTCACGTCATCTCTGGTGGTGCAGTCACTCACCGTGCCTACGGACGTGACCCTGGACAACGCGGTCGGGCTGCCGCTGGTGTTCGGCGCCAGCCTACTGGGCCCGCCGGCCGCCACGCTGGAGGCGGCCGGTTACAGCGCTGCGACGTTCGCGGCGGCCGTCCAGGCCGGGGACGCCCCCGCGGCTTTCGCCGCCCTCGTCGATGCGCCCGCGTTCATTGCCAACGGCTTCCTCAACGGCCAGGCGACATTCCCATACGCGCTGAACCTATCGAGCATCACCGGGCCCGCAATTGGGAACATCGCCAACGTCACCGTGGTCGCCAACTTGCCACTGGACGGCATACTTCATGCGCCGGGTTACTACCCGGTGACGGCCACGGTCACCCTGCTCGGCAACACCGTGCTGCCCCCCATCAACGTCAACGTCGGTGTGGGGAGCACGCCCTTCAGCGGCCTCCTGCCCTTCCTGGTCAACTACGCGCCGCAACAGCTCGCCCAGGCGATCGGCGCGCCCTCGTCGCCGCCGCCGCTGATCTCGATAACCCTCCCAACCTTCTAGGCGCGGTAGGTCGCCAGGACGGCGGTCGACGGAAATGCCTTGTCATTACGCTGGTTTCGGTACGCCAATACCAGTTTTACCAACCTCGGTACGGCAGCAGGCTCCCGGTCCGGTTAGTTCGCCTGGCCGGCGTCGAGCTGTTGTCCGCACGGGGGCTCGCAGAAATGCCTTGTCATTCTCATGTTTTCGGTACGCGAATACCAATTTTTGGTAAATTCGTCGGCGAAGGTTTAAAACGTGCCTCCGGCGGATACCTCCTTATTCGGCACATGCCAAATGTGGTCATCCCTGTCCAAATGAGACGGCGAGGAGGCCTGACGGACTGAAAATTGTTCAATAGCAACGGCTTTGTACCTTAAGTATCACGACCCACGCCTGCGGGTACGCCGAGTCTTCTCCTGGCCATTCGCCGTGGGCAACGGGTCGCGCAGAATCTTAAATAGACGCGCCGGACCCTGTTGAAAACAACCGTTTTCCAATGTGCCTCTGTGGCACCCCATTACGCTCGCCTTGCCTCGATAATTCGGGCTCACAAACGTATATGTCGTTCATTCGCGTGGGGAGATGAACATGTCTTTCGTCGTAGCAGTTCCCGATCTCGTCGAGGTGGCAGCCCAAGATCTTGCGGGTATTCGCTCAGCCCTGGATGAGGTCACCCAGGCGATCATCGCCCCGACCACCAGCTTGGCACCCGCGGCGGGCGACGAGGTATCAGCCGCAATCGCAGCGCTATTCGGCAACTTCGGGCAGGAGTACCAAGCACTGAGCGCGCAAGCGGCGGCCTTCCACAACGCGTTCGTCAACACGTTGGGCGGCGGCGCGGCCGCGTATGCGGCAGCCGAGGTTGCCAACAGCGCCGCGGTGCTCTCGGGCGGCGGGAACCTGGCCGCCGAGATCGGTGGCGCGATTTCCGGCTTGGGTGCCGCGATCAGTGGGTCACTGTCGGCCGGCCTGACCAGCAGTCTGGGAGCCGGGCTTGCCGGCACGGTCGAAACGCTCCTCGGCGCCGGGCTCGGCGGAATCGCTTTCCAGACCGGTGGCATGTTCCTGTCCGGTCTCGGTGGCGGGCTGGTCCAGACCGGGAACGCCATCGTTCAGGCCGGGGTCGCCCTTGAAAACAGTGGCGCGGCCCTGTCGGCTATGGCTGGTCCGCTCATCGCTCAGGCCAACGCAGCGCTTCAGGCGCTGCTGAACGCCAACTTCGGTCTTGACCTCAACGCGGCCTTGTCGGCCAGCCTGGGGGGCAGCCTGAATGGCTTGGCAGCCAACCTCGCCGCGGGACTCGGCGGACTGGGTAATTTGGCCGGCAACCTCGGGGCGGGTCTCAACGGGGCGCTGCAGACCGGTGAGACGCTGGCGGCGAACTTCCTCGCGTCGCTGCCGGGTCTGCCGGCGCTGACGATCCCGAACCTGGGTTCGTTGGGTGTGGCGCTGTCGGGGGCGCTAAATGGGTTGGGCGCCAACCTGAGTGCGTCACTGAACGCGGCGCTGTCGGGGGCGTTGGCGTTGCCGCCGATCAACTTGTCGCTGCCGGGGTTGCCGTCCTTCACGTTGCCGCCGTTGCCGGGTCTGCCGGCGATCACGCTGCCCAACCTGGGTGCGGACATCAACGCCGCGCTGAACGCGGTGTTGTCGGGGGCCTTGACGTTGCCGCCGATCAACCTGTCGCTGCCGGGCTTGCCGTCCTTCACGTTGCCGCCGTTGCCGGGTCTGCCGGCGATCACGTTGCCCAACCTGGGTGCCGACATCTCCGCGGCGCTGAATGCGGCGCTGAACTTGACGCTGCCGGGGCTGCCGCCGATCAACTTGTCGCTGCCGGGGTTGCCGTCCTTCACGTTGCCGCCGTTGCCGGGTCTGCCGGCGATCAC